>NZ_JBIARB010000003.1:0-71214 GCF_042889545.1 Streptomyces sp. NPDC002574 | reverse complement strand
GCTCCCGCGCCCCCGCGGCGGCCGGGGGGGCCGGCCGCCCGGGCCCGGGCGCCGGGCCCCCGCCGGGGGCGGGCGGTGCCGGGGGCCGCGCGGCGCCCCCCCCCCGCGACCGGGATCACTGCCGTACCGGCAACGGCTTCCCGTACCAGCGCTCCACGAGCCGGGCCGCGATGGAGATGCCGTGCGGCGGCAGCACCTCGCCCGTCTCCATCGCCTTGGCCAGTTCCTCGCGGGAGAACCAGCGCGCCTCGTGCAGTTCCTCGCCGTCCACCGTGATCTCCGACGACGACGCCCAGGCCATGAAGCCCAGCATCAGGCTGGAGGGGAACGGCCACGGCTGGCTGGCGACGTACGACACCCCGGCCACCGTCACCCCCGCCTCCTCCGCGACCTCGCGGACGACGGCCTGCTCCAGGGACTCCCCCGGCTCCACGAAGCCCGCCAGGGTCGAGAACCGGCCCTCCGGCCAGTGCACCTGCCGGCCGAGCAGCGCACGGTCCTGGTCGTCGGTGACCAGCATGATCACCGCGGGGTCGGTGCGCGGGTAGTGCTCGGCCCCGCAGGCCGGGCAGCGACGGATGTGCCCGGCCGCGGCGACCACCGTGCGTTCGCCGCAGCGGGAGCAGAAGCGGTGCATCCGCTGCCAGTTCTCCAGCGCGACGGCGTGCACCATCAGCCCGGCGTCGCGGTCGGAGAGCAGTGCGCCCACCTCGCGCAGCCCGGCGGGGCGGGCGACGTCGTCCATCCGGCCGGGGAGGCTGTCCTTCTGCAGCGCGAAGTAGCGCACGCCGTCCTCGTCGATACCGAGGAAGTAGCGGTGCACCTCGCTCTCCGGCGCCTCGAAGGACGGCATCATGACCAGCTCGGTCCCGCCGTCCGGGGTGTCCTCGACCAGCACCTGGCCGCCCGACACCACGAAGACCCGGGTCGTGGGGTGACTCCAGGCGGCCGCCAGCCATGCCTCGTCGAGACGGTGCAGGGCGGCGCGGTCGATGCCCGACCAACGGGCCAGGGGTGGGAGGGCCGTCGGTTCGGGCACCGGGCCGGAGCCCTTCCCGGTACCAGCACTGCCGGACGTACCAGGCATATCGGACAAAGCTGCTGTCAACTCCCCGTAGCGCGCGGATTCTTGCGGATGCTCACAGAGTCGCGAACTCGCTCCACAGGTACGCGGAGGTCTCCACGCCCTTCAGGAGCAGGTCGAGCTCGACCTTCTCGTTCACTGAATGCCAACCGTCGGACGGCACGGAAATTCCCAGGAAGAGGACGGGGGCACCGAGCACGTCCTGCAGGTCGGCCGCCGGTCCGGAACCACCCTCACGAGTGAACAGGATCTCCTTGCCGAAGGCCCGCCCCATCGCGCGCGTGAGCGCGCCCAGTGCCGGGTGGTCCAGTGGCGTCAGGCACGGGCGGGTGGCGCCCCAGAAGGTGATCTCGTGCCGGATGCCGTCCGGGACGCGCGCGGCGATCCAGTCGGCGACCAGTCGCTGCACCGTGTCGGTGTCCTGCCCGGCGACCAGCCGGAAGGACAGCTTCAGCTGGGCGGCGGCCGGCACGATCGTCTTGCCGCCGGGCCCCTGGTAGCCGCCGCCGATGCCGTTGACCTCCGCGGTGGGGCGGGCCCAGATCCGCTCCAGGGTGGAGTGGCCGGCCTCACCGCCCGCCGCGTACGACCGGGCGGTGCGCAGCCAGCGCTTCTCGTCGAAGGGCAGCCGCGCGAACAGCTCGCGCTCCCGCTCGGTCAGGTCCACGACGCCGTCGTAGAAGCCGGGGATCGCCACCCTGCCGTCCGCGTCGTGCAGCCCGGCGGCCAGCCGGGCGGCCTCGGTGGCCGGATTGGGGACGGCGCCGCCGAAGGAACCGGAGTGGATGTCCTGGTCGGGGCCGCGCAGGTCGACCTGGCAGTCGACGAGGCCGCGCATGCCGGTGCAGACGGTCGGGGTGTCCTCGTCCCACATGCCGGTGTCGGAGACGATCACCGTGTCGCAGGCCAGTCGGTCGGCGTGGGCGCGCACCAGGTCGGCGAAGTGCGGCGAGCCGGCCTCCTCCTCGCCCTCGACCAGCAGCTTCAGGTGCACGGCGGGCGTGCTGCGGCCGGTGGCGGCCAGGTGGGCGCGGACACCGAGCGTGTGGAAGAACACCTGGCCCTTGTCGTCGGCGGCGCCGCGCGCGTACATCCGTCCGTCGCGGACCACGGGTTCGAAGGGATCACTGTCCCAGCCGTCCTCGAGGGCCGCGGGCTGCACGTCGTGGTGGCCGTAGACCAGCACCGTCGGCGCGTCCGGATCGTCGCTGGGCCACTCGGCGTAGACCGCGGGCGCGCCCTCGGCCGGCCACACCTCGGCGACCGGGAACCCCGTCTCCCGCAGCTTCGCGGCCAGCCACCGGGCACTGCGCCCGACGTCCCCGGACCGCTCGGGATCGGCCGACACGGACGGGATGCGCAGCCACTCGGCGAGCTCGCCGAGGAAGGCCTCACGGTGGGTCGCGATGTACGTACGGACGGCGCTGTCCGGGGTGGTGCTCATGGCCTTGAGCCTATCGGGCGACGGCCCCGGAGCCCTCGTCGCCTCCGGGCTCCCCCAGCAGCAGTCGCTCCAGCGCCGCACGGCCCGGCAGCCCCGGCGGACGGATCAGTTCGCCCGTGCGGACGTGGAGGAAGGCGGCCTCGACCCGCTCCGGCGGCACGCGGTGCTGCTCGGCCCAGGCGAGCCGGTAGACCGCGAGCTGCAGCGGGTCGGCGGAGCCGGCGCGGCCGGTCTTCCAGTCGACGATCTCGTAGCCGTCGCCGTCCCGGTAGACCGCGTCGATCCGGCCGCGGATCACCCGTCCGGCCAGACTGAGCTGGAACGGCGCCTCGACGCGGTAGGGCGTGCGCTCGGCGTAGGGGGTGGCGAGGAAGGCCTCCTTGAGCGCGGCGAGGTCGCGCTCGTCGGCGATCTCGTCGTCGCCCTCGATGCCGGGCAGGTCCTCGGGGGCGATCAGCGGCAGCTCCTCGAACCGGGACTCCACCCAGGCGTGGAAGCGCGTGCCCCGTCGCGCGCCGGGCTGCGGGCGGCGCGGCATCGGGCGGGCCAGCTCGCGGGCGAAGCCGTCGGGGTCGGCGGCCAGGCGCAGCACCTGGGACGCGGTCAGCGTGGGCGGCAGCGGCACGTCGCGCACGGCCGCGCGGGCCCGGCGCAGCTCGGCTGCGAGGGCGTCCAGGTCCCGGTCCCAGGAGGCGGCCAGCCGCGCCTCCTCCGGGAGCAGTCGCGCACGGCCGCTGTGCTCGGGCTCCGGCTCCGGCTCGAACTCCGACTCCGCCTCCTGTACGGGCACAGGCGCGGGCACCGGCCTCGGCCCGGGGACGGCGGGCCGTTCCGCGGGCCAGTCCTCCCAGTCGCCGGCCTCCTCCTCGGCCTCGTACGGCGGCTCCCCGACGTCGTACGGCGGCTCCTCGTCCTCGAAGGGCGGCTCCTCCTCCGGGGGCGGCCAGTCGGGGTCGGCCGGTGCCGCGCCGTCGGGCGCCTGCCGCAGGGAGGCGTCCAGGTGGTCCAGCACACGACGGGCGGCCTCGCGGCGA
The DNA here is from genome assembly GCF_042889545.1 of Streptomyces sp. NPDC002574. Taxonomy (NCBI): domain Bacteria; kingdom Bacillati; phylum Actinomycetota; class Actinomycetes; order Kitasatosporales; family Streptomycetaceae; genus Streptomyces; species Streptomyces sp. NPDC002574. The sequence continues at coordinate 67,652 of NZ_JBIARB010000003.1, read as the reverse complement.
CGCACCAGGGCCTCCGGGTCCAGGGGCAGCGGCCAGGCGGGCTCGGTGCCGCGGCTGAGCGCCGGGTTGGTGGCGTCCTCCTCCGGCGGGTCGGCCCAGTGCTCGACCTCGCCGTGGCCGGCCTCGCAGTGGGCACGCAGCGCGTCCAGGAACGCGGACGGCCCGAAGGGGCGCTTCTGCGTCGGGCCCCACCAGTGGCCGGAGCCGAGCAGCAGGGAGCGGGGGCGGGTGAAGGTGACGTAGCCGAGCCGCAGTTCCTCCACGCGGTTGTGCTCGGCCATCGCCGTCTTGAAGGCGGCCAGACCCGCCCGCGACCACTCCTCCACGTCGGGGAGCGTGGCGGCGTCCCCGCGCAGGGCGTGCGGCAGCACCTTGGCATTGGTGTGCCACAGCTCCCGGCCGCGCTCGCTCGGGAAGCCCTTGCGGACCAGTCCGGGGACGGCGACGACGTCCCACTCCAGGCCCTTGGACTTGTGGGCGGTGAGCACCTTGACCGTGTTCTCGCCGCCGGGCAGCGAGCTGTCCAGGCCCTTCTCGTACTGGGCCGCGGTGCGCAGGAAGGCGAGGAAGGCCTGCAGGGTCGCCTCGCCGTCCAGGGACGCGAAGCCGGCCGCGACGTCCAGGAAGGCGTGCAGCGTCTCGCGGCGCCGCGCGGCCAGGGCGTGCGGGGACGCCGAGAGCTCGACCTCCAGACCGGTGACCGCCAGCACCCGGTGCAGGACGTCCATCAGCGGGTCGGCCAGGGCGCGGCGCAACTCCCGTATCTCGGTGGCCAGCCGCGCGAAGCGCACCCGGGCCTCGGGCGAGAAGGGCAGGCGGTCCTCGGGTTCGCCGTCGACGAAGGTCTCCAGGGCGTCGGCCAGGGAGATCACCTCGGCCGGGTCGACGCCCTCCACGGCGGCCGCCAGCCGGTCGGCGATCTCGCCGCGGCCCGGCACCAGCAGCCGCGCCCGCCGCCCCAGCAGCGCCAGGTCACGGGCGCCGATGCGCCAGCGCGGCCCGGTCAGCAGCCGTACGAGGGCGGCGTTGGCGGTCGGGTCCTGGAGCACCTCGCAGACCGCGACCAGGTCGGCGACCTCGGGGAGGTCGAGCAGCCCGGACAGTCCGACGACCTCCACGGGCACGTCGCGGGCGACGAGCGCGGCATGGATGTCGGCGAAGTGTCCTGCGGCCCGGCACAGCACCGCGATCTCGCCCGGCGCGGTGCCCGTGCGGACCAGGTGGGCGATGGAGTCGGCGATCCAGTCGATCTCCTCCTCCTGCGTCGGCAGCAGCGCGCAGCGCACGACGCCGTCCCGCTCGGCGCCGGGGGCGGGCCGCAGCGCCTCGACGCCCTCGTGGCGTTCGCGCAGCTCGGTGGCGAGCTCATTGGCGAGGTCCAGAAGCCGGCCACCACTGCGCCGGTTCTCCGACAGGGACTGGCGGCGGGCCGCGGTGCCGTCGGCGTGCGCGAAGTGGCGGGGGAAGTCGTCCAGGTTGGCGACCGAAGCGCCGCGCCAGCCGTAGATGGCCTGGCAGGGGTCGCCGACGGCGGTGACCGGGTGGCCGGTGCCGTCGCCGAACAGGCCGGAGAGCAGCAGGCCCTGGGCGACGGAGGTGTCCTGGTACTCGTCGAGCAGCACCACCGCGTACTGCTCGCGCAGGATGCGGCCGACCTCCGGCCGGGTGCGGGCGAGCGTCGCCGACAGCGCTATCTGGTCGCCGAAGTCGAGCAGGTCTCGCTTCTTCTTCTCGGCGCGGTAGGCCTCCGCGAGACCGGTGAGGTCGGTCCTGGCGCGGGCCGTCTCGGGGAGCTTGCGCAGATCGGCGTTGGTGAGCCGGATGCCGTCGAGCTCGGCGAGCCACGCGCGGTCGTGCGCGAGCAGCCGCTCGGGCGGCACCAAGTGCTCCGCGAGCTCGCCCTCCAGCGCCAGCAGATCGCTGACCAGGCCCGGGATGCCCTTGGTGAGCGCGGGGAAGGGACCGGGCGCGGCGCGCAGCACCTTGGCGGCCAGCTGGTAGCGCGTCGCGTCGGCGAGCAGCCGCGCGGCCGGCTCCAGCCCGATGCGCAGCCCGTGCTCCTTCAGCAACTGCCCGGCGAAGGCGTGGTACGTGGAGATCTGCGGCTCTCCGGGGGCGTGGTCGGGGTCGCCCGGGTCCGGATCGGTGACCCCGGCCCGGACCAGCGCCTTGCGCACGCGCTCGGACAGCTCCCCCGCCGCCTTGTTGGTGAACGTCAGCCCCAGCACCTGCTCGGGCGCCACCTGCCCGGTGCCGACCAGCCACACCACGCGGGCCGCCATGACCGTCGTCTTCCCCGACCCGGCACCGGCCACGATCACCTGCGGCGCGAGCGGCGCCGTGATGCACGCCAGCTGCTCCGGGGTGAACGGGATGCCCAGCAGCTCCTTGAGCTGTTCGGGGCCGGTGATACGGGACGACACATAGGGGAGGCTATCGGGCACCACCGACAGCGGGCGGAGCCTCCGGGGCTCCCGGTCGCCACCCTTAAGGCCTCCCCTGCTCGGCGATCCGGGAATCGACACGGCGGCCGCACTCGTCTCGATGCGCGACGGGGAGCGTGGGTGCTACCTCGACTCGGCGGCGATCGTCAGGATGGTCCGCCGGGAGCAGGGCACCGGGGAATTGGTCGACCGGCTGAACGACCGCCCTGGCGAGCCCCTGGTGTCGTCGTCGCTCGTCGAGGTGGAGGTGCCGCGCGCCTTGCGACGATCCGCCCCGCAGGCACTCGCCGGCGTCCCCGGTGTGATCAGCAGGCCTTACCGGTTCGAGATCGACGCGACGGTCCGTGCCACGGCGTCCGCCTACGACGATCCGCTGCTCAGGACACCCGATTCCCTCCATCTCGCGACGGCGCAACTCCTCGCCGGCCAGGCGGGCGCGGATCCTCGTGTTCGTCGCCTACGACCAGCGCCTGCTGAAGGCCGCCCAGGACATCGGTCTGACAGCCGAGGCACCGGGCGGCTGACCGCCTCTGGTCGCCCCCGGCCTCATTCCACCACCTGCCGCCCCTCCGGGCGGGCGCTGCAGGCCGCCTTGAAGGCGCAGTTGTCGCAGTGCTGGCCGCTGGAGGGGGTGAAGCGCTCGTCCAGGACGCGGGCGGCGGCGTCGGCGAGCAGGCCGTCGGCCCAGTCCCCGGACAGCGGCTCCTGGGACTGGACGGTGGGCTGCTCGTCCCCGCCGTCCCTGCGGGCGGCGCCGAGGCGCAGCTGCACGAGTTCCGCGCCGCCCGGGGCGGGCCGGGTGTCGTGGAAGAGCCCGTCGACCGCGCCCTCGCGCACGGCGAGCTGGTAGACGGCGAGCTGCGCGTGGTGCTCCACCTCGGCGGCGGTGGGCTTGCTCTTGCCGGTCTTGAAGTCGACGACGTAGGCGTTGCCCTCCGCGTCCGTCTCGACCCGGTCCATGCTGCCGCGGATGCGGACGGAGACCTCGCCGGTCTCCAGGGTGACGTCGAAGCCGTGCTCGGAGGCGACGGGGAGCCGGCCGCGCTCCATGACGTGCCAGTGCAGGAAGCGTTCGAGCGCGGCGCGGGCGTTCTCCTTCTCCTGCTGCGACTTCCAGGGCGCGTCGAAGGCGAGGGCGTTCCAGACCGAGTCCAGCCGCTCCATCAGGACGTCCAGGTCGGCCGGGGTGCGGCCGGAGGCCACCTCGTCGGCGAGGACGTGGAGGACGTTGCCGAAGCCCTGGGCGGCGGTGGCCGGGGGCTCGGCCTTCACCTCGCGGCCGAGGAACCACTGCAGGGCGCAGGTGTTGGCCAGCTGGTCCAGGGCGCTGCCCGACAGCGCCACCGGCTGGTCGCGGTCGCGCAGCGGCACCTCGGAGCGGGTCTGCTCGTACAGCCCCCACCAGCGCTCCGGGTGCGCGGAGGGCACCAGGGGCTGGCCCGCGTCCTCCAGGGCGGCCAGCCGGGCCAGGCGCACGGCGGCGGCCTCGCGCAGCGCCGGGGAGGCGGCCGGGTCCACGGTGGTGGCGCGCAGTTCGGCGACGAGCGGGGCGACGGCCAGGGGGCGGCGGGCGCGGTGGGTGACGTCGACCGGCTCGACGCCGAGCTCGCGCAGGAAGCGGGAGGGCTGGTCGCCGTCGTCGGCGGCAGCCTTCACGGCGGTGACCACGAGGCGGTCGCGGGCCCGGGTCGCGGCGACGTAGAACAGCCGGCGCTCCTCGGTGAGCAGCGCGCCCGGTGTCAGCGGCTCGGCCAGGCCGTCCCGCCCGATGCGGTCGGCCTCCAGCAGGGAGCCGCGGCGGCGCAGGTCGGGCCAGAGCCCCTCCTGGACGCCCGCGACGACCACGAGCGGCCACTCCAGGCCCTTGGAGCGGTGCGCCGTCATCAGCCGTACGGCGTCCGGGCGGACGGCGCGGCGGGTCAGCACGTCGGCGGCGATGTCCTGCGCGGCCAGTTCCTCCAGGAAGTTCAGCGCGCCGCGGCCGCCGGTGCGCTCCTCGGCCCGCGCCGCGGTGTCGAACAGCGCGCAGACAGCGTCGAGGTCGCGGTCGGCGTTGCGGCCCGCCGCGCCGCCGCGCAGGGCGGCACGCTCGAGCCGTCCCGGCCAGGGGGTGCCGTCCCAGAGCGCCCACAGGGCGTCCTCGGCGGTGCCGCCGTCCGCCAGCAGCTCGCGCGCGGCGCGCAGCAGCCCGCCCAGGCGCTGGGCGCCGCGGGCGTACGAGGGGTCGTGCGCGACGAGGCGCTCGGGTTCGGCGAGCGCCTCGGTGATCAGCTCGTCCGACGGCCTGGGCACGGCCACGCCGGCAGCCCGCTCCTCCTCGCGCAGGGCGCGGCCGAGGCGCCGCAGGTCGGCGGCGTCCATGCCGCCCAGCGGGGAGCCCAGCAGGGTCAGGGCGTCCTCGACGCCCAGCCACGACGACTCGGAGACGGCCGCCTGCGCGCACACGCTCAGCGCGAGCAGGAGCGGCGTCACGGCGGGCTCGTCGCGCAGCGGCAGGTCGTCGCCGTCGATGTCGACGGGGACGCCCGCGGAGGTGAGCGCCCGGCGCAGCGCGGGCAGCGAGCGGGAACCGGCGCGGACCAGGACGGCCATGTCCGACCAGCGCAGGCCGTCCTCCAGATGCGCGCGGCGCAGGACGTCGGCGATGCCGTCGAGCTCGGCGCCGGGCGTCGGGTAGGTGCGGACGGCCAGGGCACCGCCGTCGCGGACCGGGGCCAGTTCGCGGTGCGCGCGCACGGCGGCGGCCGGCAGCCGGGTCAGCGGCATGCGGGCGGTGAGCAGCCGGGTGGCGGCGAGCAGCCGTGCGCCGGAGCGCCGGGCGTTGGTGAGGACGCGTACGTCGGCGGGGCGGCCGTCGCGGTGCCGGAAGGCGTCGGGGAAGCCGAGGATGCCGTTCACGTCGGCACCGCGGAAGGCGTAGATGGACTGGTCCGGGTCGCCGAAGGCCACCAGGGTCCGGCCGCCGCCGGCCAGCGCGTGCAGCAGCCGCACCTGGGCGGGGTCGGTGTCCTGGTACTCGTCCACGTACACGGCCTCGTACGCCCCGGCGAGGTGCCGGGCGGCCTCGGGCCGCCCGGCCAGGAGCACCGCGCGGTGCACGAGCTCGGCGTAGTCGATGACGCCCTGCAGGTCGAGGACGTCCAGGTACTCGGCGAGGAATCCGGCGGCCGCGGTCCAGTCCGGGCGGCCGGTGCGGCCCGCGAAGGCGGCCAGGGAGCCCGGCCCGAGGCCCAGTTCCCGGGTGCGGGCGAGCACCGCGCGGACCTCGTCGGCGAAACCGCGCGTGGTCAGCGCGGCCCGCAGCTCGTCGGGCCAGCGCACCCGGCCCCGCCCGGCGCGCTCCAGGTCGGGTTCGCCGGCGAGCAGCTCGCGCACGGCGAGGTCCTGCTCGGGGCCGGACAGCAGGCGCAGGGGGTCGGCGAACAGCTCGGGGTCCTGGTGGGCCCGGACCAGGGCGTAGCAGAACGAGTGGAAGGTGGTCGCCGCCGGGGCCGCCGCGCCACCCATCCGGGCGGCCATGCGGTCGCGCAGCTCGCCGGCCGCCTTGCGGCCGAAGGTGAGCACGAGGATGCGCCCGGGGTCGGTGCCGCGCCGCACCCGTTCGGCGACGGATTCGACCAGGGTGGTCGTCTTGCCGGTGCCCGGTCCGGCGAGGACCAGCAGCGGTCCGCCCGAGTGCTCAACCACCGCGCGCTGGGAGGCGTCCAGTTCAGGGGGCGTCACCGGTTGCGGCGGGGTCCGTAGCAGTCGGTAGCCGCCCACGGGCCCGACCGTCCCCCCGGAGCGCCGCGCGGCGGCGTCCGTCTGCCGAGTGGAGGAGGAGGTCACGTGGTTCGCCGGTTCCGTGTGCGTTCATGTGCTGTTGGTGTGCCGGGCCGGGAACGGCCGGGTGCCGACGCTACGCCACCGGCCGGCGGCGCCGTCGCGCGTCCCGCCCTTCCGGTACGGATGCGGGAGCCGCGTCCCGCCGCCCGTCGTACTCCTTACGGACGGCCGATGGCATCTTCGGCGCCCGGATGGCGGAAGCTGGATGGTGTGAGCGTGCGCTGTTCAGTCCGTACCGCCGGGGCCGTCAGGGGCCGCCGTCCCGTCCCAGCGGGCCCTGCGCATGTCAAGGCGGGGTATGTGCCCCTTCGCGGCCTGCGGGGCCGGACGCAGCGGTGTGCCCTCCTCGCGGTAGTGGGCCAGGGCGTCCAGCTCGTGGCCGGGCAGCAGGCCGCCGTCCGAGCGCACCACGCGCCACCACGGCACGGCGCCCCCGTACAGCGCCATCACGCGGCCGACCTGCCGGGGGCCGCCCTCCCCCAGCCACTCGGCCACATCGCCGTAGGTCATGACCCGGCCGGCCGGGATGCCCTCGGCGACCTCCAGCACACGCTCCGCGTAGGCGGGCAGCTCCGGGGGCCCGTCGGCCGTCTCCTCCTCGCTCATGCGTCACATCGTGCCCGAGGGCACCGACAGTCGCGGGACACGGGAGCGTGCGAGGGGGCGCCCATGGCGGCGAATTGCCCCCTCCTGCGCCCATGCGCGGGCGGCTCGTGCCACCATCATCCGGGCGGTGACTGGTGATACGAGATCAAAAAGAGACAGACGACAAGCACGACGCGAGCGGGAACGAACCCGCCGGCGCGGTCGGCGCTGCCTCTGACGCGCCCCGGACCAGCGAAAACGCCGCCCCGGCGACACCCGCGACCCCCGAGGTCGTCGCCGTCGTCCCGCGCGTGGCGGCCACCGCAGGCACTCCGGCCGACGCGCGGACGACCGAGCCGGTCGCCGTAGCGGCCGACGCCCGCCACGACCGGGACGGGCACGAAGAGACCCCCTCAACGGGCCCTGTCCAGCCCGCCGGTGGCGGTTCGGACCACCCCGCGGAGGAGTCCGGCCCCGGCAGCGCGCGGGACGAGACGCGGAAAGCCGCCGGGAACGAGGCGAAGGTCACACCCTCCGCGGGCCCCGCCGGCCCCGAAGACGCCGGTGACAACTCGACCGCGGACGGGAGCGCCGACTCCGCCGACGACGGCGGGAACTGCCCGCACACCGACCCGGTGGCCCGGGACGAGCCCCTGCTGCCCGCGCGCGTGCACCGGCCCGTCGACCTCATGAGCTTCCTGTTCGGCGTCCTCGGCATCGCGCTGGTGCTGGGCATCGCCGGCTTCGCCCACGCGACGACCTCCGGCGTGGAGCAGGACATCGCCCAGGGCGCCACGCACGCGCCCGAGCCGCTGATCACCATCGCCGGGCTGCTGGCGACCGTGGCGGTGCTCATCGTGCCTGTCGCGTTCGCCGTGGAACGGCTGATCAAGCGGGACGGACTGCGCATCGCGGACGGCGTGCTGGCGGCCGTCCTCGCGCACGGCGTGTCCCTCGCCACCGACCTGTGGGTCTCGGACGCGGCACCGGCCGCGATCCGGGACGCGCTGACCCGGGACGCGCCCGGCGGCGGCCTGACCGACCCCGTGCACGGCTACCTCGCGCCGGTCATCGCCTACATGACCGCCGTCGGGATGGCGCGCCGCCCCCGCTGGCGGGTGGCGCTGTGGTCGGTGCTCTTCCTGGACTCCTTCGCCGTGCTCATGGGCGGCTACACCACACCGTTCTCGATCTTCGTGACCGTGCTGATCGGCTGGACGGTGGCCTACGGCACGCTCTACGGCGTCGGCTCGCCCAATGTGCGTCCCACCGGCCAGAACCTGCTGGCGGGCCTGCGACGGGTCGGCTTCGCGCCGCTGACGGCGGTCCGGGCGGAGGACGAGTTCCCGGACTCCCCGGAGTCCGAGCGCGGCCGCCGCTACCTGGTGACGCTGGAGGACGGCCCGCTGCTGGACGTCACGGTCGTGGACCGCGAGCAGCAGGCGCACGGCTTCTTCTACCGCATGTGGCGCCGGCTCCAGCTGCGCGGCATCACCCAGCGCCGCAGCCTGCAGTCGCTGCGCCAGGCGCTGGAGCAGGAGGCGCTGCTCGCCTACGCCGCCATCGCCGCCGGCGCGAACGCCCCCCGGCTGATCGCCACGTCCGAGCTCGGCCCGGACGCGGTGATGCTGGTGTACGAGCACATGGGCGGCCGTTCGCTGGACGTGCTGTCCGACCGGGAGATCACCGACGAACTGCTGCGCGGCGCCTGGGAGCAGGTGCGGGCGCTGCAGTCGCGGCGCATCGCGCACCGCAGGCTGGTCGGCGAGTCCCTGCAGGTGGATCGTTCCGGCACGGTCTTCGTGACCGATCTGCGCGGCGGGGAGATCGCGGCGGGCGACCTCGTGCTCCGCATGGACGTGGCGCAACTGCTGACCACCCTGGCGCTGCGTGTCGGCCCCGAGCGCTCGGTGGCCTCCGCCGTTGCCGTCCTGGGCCCTGACGCGGTCGCCGACTCGCTGCCCCTGCTGCAGCCCATCGCGCTCAGCCGCACCACCCGCGCCACGCTCAAGCAGCTCGCCCGGGAGCGGGCGCAGCGCGAGCGGGAGGCCGTACTCGCCGCGTCCAAGGCGCGCCGGATGGCGGGCGGGGAGTCCGCGGACGAGGCCAAGGAGACCAAGGCGGCGCGGCGGGCCGAGAAGAAGGCCCTCGAGGACGCGCTGGACGAGGCCCGCGAGGAGGATCTGCTCACCCGTATCCGCCACCAGGTGCTGCTGATCCGTCCGCAGGCCCCGGTGGAGCCGGTCCGGCTGGAGCGGGTGCGGCCGCGCACCCTGGTGAGCATCATCGCCGGCGCCTTCGCCGCGTACTTCCTGCTCTCCCAGATCAGCAGCATCGACCCGGCGACCCTGCTGGCCGAGGCGAACTGGGGCTGGATCATCGTCGCGGTGCTCGCCTCCGCGGCGAGCTACGTCGCTGCGGCCATGGCGCTGTCCGGCTTCGTGCCGGAGAAGCTGTCGTTCCTGCGGACGACGCTGGCCCAGATCGCGGGCTCCTTCGTGAAGCTGGTCGCCCCCGCCGCCATCGGCGGCGTGGCGCTCAACACCCGCTACCTGCAGAAGTCCGGGGTGCGCCCCGGCCTGGCGGTGGCGAGCGTCGGGGCCTCGCAGCTGGTCGGCCTCGGCTCGCACATCACCCTGCTGATGATCTTCGGCTACATGACCGGCACCGAGAAGACGCCGTCCCTGTCGCCGTCCCGGACGGTGATGGCCGGCGTGCTGACCGTCGGGGTGCTCTTCCTGATCGTCACCGCGATCCCGTCGCTGCGGCGCTTCGCGTCGACGCGCATCAGGGCGCTGTTCGCCGGTGTGGTGCCGCGCATGCTGGACGTGCTGCAGCAGCCGCTGAAGCTCACGACGGGGATCGGCGGCACCCTGCTGCTGACGCTCTTCTTCGTGCTGTGCCTGGACGCCAGCGTCCGCACCTTCCACGGCGAGGTGAACTTCGCGGCGGTCGCCGTGATCTTCCTGGCCGGCAACGCGCTCGGCTCGGCCGCGCCGACCCCAGGCGGCCTCGGGGCGGTCGAGGGCGCGCTGATCGCGGGCCTGACGACCATCGGGCGGCTGGACTCGGCGACGGCGACCTCGGCCGTCCTGCTGTTCCGCGTGCTGACCTTCTGGCTGCCGGTGCTGCCCGGCTGGCTGGCGTTCACCCAGCTCACCAGACGGCAGGAGTTGTGAATCCGGCCCACTGACAGCAGATGTCAGTGGGCCGCCCCTACCGTCCCGCCATGGACACCTCGCAGATCGTCGAACTGCGCCAGTACACGCTGCACCCGGGCGGCCTCGGCACCCTCGTCCCGCTCTTCGAGCGGGAGTTCGTCAGCGGCCAGGAGGCCGCCGGCATCCGCGTCGGCGGCCGCTTCCGCGACCTGGACGAGCCGGACCGCTTTGTCTGGATGCGGGCCTTCCCTGACATGGCGGCCAGGACCCGGGCCCTGCGGGCCTTCTACGAGGGTCCGGTCTGGCGGGCGCACCGCGCCGAGGCCAACGCCACCATGATCGACTCGGACGACGTCCTGCTGCTGCGCGGCCCGGGCTACCGCGTGCCGGACGACGCGGGGCTGGTCGTCGCGACCATCTGCCACCCCGCCGAACCGGCCCGCTTCACGCCCCCGCCGTCCGTGCACGCGGTGCACCGCACCGAGCACGCGGAGAACGGCTTCCCCGCGCTGCCCGTGCGCACCGGCGAGGACGTCGTCGTCTGGTTCTCGGCCCACCCCGACGCCGACGCCCACCGGGCGGCACCGCGCCCTGCGGGGCCCGGCGGCGGCCTGCTGCGCCCGCCCCGGGAACTGCGGCTGGTGCCGGTGCGCGACCCGCTGGGCTGACCGGGCCCAAGGGCCGGGCCCGGGCCCTCACGACGTGGCCCGGCGCCGCCACCGCCTCGGCAGCGGTGCGCTGAGCGTCCCGGTCACCGACGCGACGACGAACGCTCCGAGCAGCGCCCACCACAAGGGCACCCCGTCCGGCAACCGCCCGGCCACGGCGCACCACGTCAGGACACCCAGCGTGTTGCCCACCCAGGCGGACGCGAAGTCGCGAAGTCCCAACCACCACTTGGGCTGATCGATCTCCGGAGCCACACCGGGCATGTTCCCGGCCGCCCGTGCCCACAGGGCGTCCGGGAAGCGATCGCCGCGGCAACACGGCGTACGCGCGCGGTTACCGCGCTAGCCGAGGATGTCCGCCAGGTCGTACCCCACCGGTTCCTCCAGCTGTGCGTACGTGCAGCCGGCCGGGTCGCGGTCCGGGCGCCAGCGGCGGAACTGGGCGGTGTGCCGGAAGCGGTCGCCCTGCATGTGGTCGTAGGCGACCTCCAGGACGCGTTCGGGGCGCAGCGGGACCCAGGAGAGGTTCTTGCCCGCGCTCCAGCGGCTCTGCGCACCGGGCATCCGGCCGCTGGGCTCGGCTTCCGCCCACTCGGCCCACGGATGCCCCTCGACGCCCTCCATGCGCAGCGGCTCCAGCTCCGCCGCCAGTTCCTCGCGGCGGCGCATCGGGAAGGACGCGCTGACGCCGACGTGCTGGAGGCGGCCCGCGGCGTCGTAGAGGCCGAGCAGCAGGGAGCCGACGACGGGGCCGGACTTGTGCCACCGAAAGCCGGCCAGGACGCAGTCCGCGGTGCGCTCGTGCTTGACCTTGATCATCACGCGCTCGTCGGGCCGGTAGCCGACGTCCGGCGGTTTGGCGACGACGCCGTCCAGGCCGGCGCCCTCGAACTGCTCGAACCACTGCCGGGCCAGGTCGATGTCGGTCGTGGCGGGCGCCACGTGGACCGGCGGCCGGACCGGGCCGAGCGCGTCCACCAGCGCCTGGCGGCGCCAGCTCTGCGGGTCCGCCATCAACGAGCGGTCACCGAGCGCCAGCAGGTCGAAGGCGACGAGGGAGGCCGGGGTGCGCCCGGCGAGCTGCCGCACCCGGGAGTCGGCGGGGTGGATGCGCTCCAGCAGCGCGTCGAAGTCCAGCCGGCCGTCCCGGGCGATGACGATCTCGCCGTCGACGACGCAGCGCGGCGGCAGCGCGGCCCGGACTGCGTCGACGACCTCGGGGAAGTAGCGGGTCAGGGGTTTGCCGGTGCGGCTGCCGATCTCCACTTCGTCGCCGTCGCGGAAGACGATGGCGCGGAAGCCGTCCCACTTCCCCTCGTAGAGCATGCCGGGCGGGATCGCGGGAGCGGACTTGGCGAGCATCGGCTTCACGGGCGGCATCACCGGGAGGTCCATGCCGCGATTGTCCGCCCGACAGGCGGCGCACGCCCGTCGGGCCTACCGTGTGCGCATGGGAGAGGCGGTGTCGGCATGGGCGAGGCTGTCGAGCTGACCGTCGGCGAGCGGACGGTCCGGCTGTCGAACCCGGGCAAGGTGTACTTCCCCGAGTCCGGATTCACCAAGCTGGACGTGGCCCGCTACTACCTCACCGTCGGCGACGGCATCCTGCGCGCGCTGCGCGACCGGCCGACGACGATGGAGCGCTACCCGGACGGGATCGGCGGCGAGTCGTTCTTCCAGAAGCGCGCCCCCAAGAACACCCCGGACTGGATCCCCACCGGCCGCATCCGCTTCCCCTCCGGCCGGTACGCGGACGAGATCTGCCCCACCGAGGTCGCCGGCGTCCTGTGGGCCGCCAACCTGGGCTGCCTCACCTTCCACCCGTGGCCGGTCCGCCGCGGCGACCTCGACCACCCCGACGAGCTGCGCATCGACCTGGACCCGCAGCCGGGCACGGACTTCGCCGACGCGGTCCGGGTCGCCCGCGAGCTGCGCGGGCTGCTGGAGGAACTGGGCCTGCGCGGCTGGCCCAAGACCTCCGGCGGGCGCGGCGTGCACGTCTTCGTGCCGATCGCGCCGGAGTGGACGTTCACCGGTGTGCGGCGGGCGGCCATCGCCATCGCGCGGGAGATGGAACGGCGGATGCCGGAGCAGGTGACCAGCGCCTGGTGGAAGGAGGAGCGCGGCGAGAAGATCTTCGTCGACTACAACCAGACCGCCCGCGACCGCACCATCGCCTCCGCCTACTCCGTCCGGCCGCGGCCCGGCGCCCCGGTCTCCGCACCCCTGCGCTGGGACGAGCTGCCCGACGCCCACCCCGGCGACTTCGACCTGGCGAGCATGCCGGTGCGGTACGCCGAGGAGGGCGACGTCCACGCGGACATGGAGGGGCAGGCCTTCCGGCTGGACGCCGTGCTGGAACTGGCCGAGCGCGACGAACGCGACCACGGCCTCGGGGACCTGCCGTACCCGCCGGACCACCCGAAGATGCCGGGCGAGCCGCTGCGCGTGCAGCCGAGCCGGGCCCGCCGCAAGCCGGCCGACGCCGCGTCCGACGCGCCCGAGGCCTGACGCCCTCTTCCCGGCGCGGACGCACTGACGCATCATCAGTCAGCTGCTCGTGCACCACCCGCGGGTGGACGACCCGGCCCGTCCGGCCGTCGTGCGTCCGGCCGGGTACGGAGTCACCGGTCGTGCCGCGCGTTGCGCCAGGGACGACCGGGTCGGCTACGGCATCTTTGAGCTCGGCAGCATCGGCCGCCACACCCCCAGCGGTTCCACCGGCAAGGAGGCCCTGTGACCACGGTGCGCACGACCACCCGTGACCCCGAACTGCTGTGCCGCCGACTCGACCTCTGGCTGAACGCCAAGCACCCCGGCGCCCGCTGCCGGAACGTGCGGGTGCCCGTCGCCGGCGGTCCGTCGAGCGGGACCGTCCTGTTCGACCTCGCCGTCCCGCACCCCGCCGGCACCGCCCGGCAGCGGGTCCGGCCCTGCGTGCTGCGGCTGGCGGCGGACCGGGGGGCGTCCGGGGCCCTCCCGCCGTCCGGAATGGCCGCCCAGTACGGCACCATCCAGGCCGTCGCCGCGCGCACGCGCGTCCCCGTCCCCGAACTGCTGTGGCTGGAGACCGACCCGGAGCCCCTGGGCGTGCCGTTCTTCGTCATGGAGCGGGTCGCCGGACGTGTCCCGCCGGACGTCATGCCGTACACCTACGGCTCGAACTGGCTCTTCGACACCACCGAGGAGGAACGGATGCGGCTGGAGCGCGCCACGGTGGGCGTGCTGGCGGAGATCCACTCGGTGCCGGCGGAGGGCGGGCTGCGGGAGCACGTCGACGCGTACCGCGCCCTGTATGCCCGGGTGGTCGAGGGGCGGGCCCCCTCCCCCGTGATCGAGCGGGCCTTCGCCCGGCTGGAGGACAGCCGGCCCGCCGACCCCGGTCCGTCCGTGCTGAGCTGGGGCGACGCCCGGGTCGGCAACATCGTCTACGACGCCGACTTCGCGCCCGTCGCCGTGCTGGACTGGCAGATGAGCGGCGCCGGGCCGCGCGAACTGGACCTGGCCTGGCTGGTGCACCGGCACCGCCACTTCCAGGACCTGGCGACCGCCTCCGGCTTCCCGGGCATGCCCGGCTTCCTGGACCGCGGCCGGGTCGACGGGATCTACGCGGAACTGACCGGGCACACCCCGCGCGACGCGGACTTCCACGCCCTGTACGCGGCCCTGCGGCACGCCGTGGTGATGCTCGACGAGGGCTACCGGCAGGTGCGTTCCGGGGAGCGGGAGATGCCGGCCGACCCGGACGACCTCATCCTGCACCGCGGATCGCTGGAGGCCATGACCGAAGGCCGCTGACGCGGCCGTGCGCCGCGGCGGGACCAGGGCCGGGGCCGGCGGTCACCCGTCTGCCGCACCCCTCTGGCCGCCGCGGCGTGTCCTGCCCGACACGCGCCACGGGCCCGCGGATCCGCGCCGTCGTGAGGAGAGCGCATGCAGCGTCGTACCGCCGGAGCCGCGCTGGCCGCCGTCGTCGCCGGCTCCCTGCTGGGCTGCTCCGCCCCGTTCCCTCCCGTGCACGCCGCGCCCGACGGGCGGGCGCCCACGGTGTTCGCGCACCGCGGCGCGTCCCGGCAGGCTCCCGAGAACACTCGCGCCGCGGTGCGCCGGGCCCATGAGCTGCACATCACGTGGATCGAGAACGACGTCCAGCGCACCCGCGACGGCGCCCTCGTCGTGATCCACGACCCGACGCTCGCCCGCACCACCGACGTCGAGCAGGTCTTCCCCGGCCGCGGGCCCTGGCGCGTGGGCGACTTCACGCTCGCCGAGATCCGGCGGCTGGACGCGGGCAGTTGGTTCGGCAGCCGCTTCAAGGGCGAGCGCGTCCCCACCCTCCAGCAGTACCTGACCCTCCTCGACCGGGACCACCAAGGGCTGCTGCTGGAGCTCAAGCAGCCGGAGCTGTACCCCGGCATCGAGCGCCAGACCCTCGACGTCCTGGACCGGGCCGGCTGGCTGGACCCCGCCCACGTCCGCGACCGGCTCGTCGTCCAGAGCTTCGACGCGGCCGCCCTGCGCACCACCCACCGGCTGCGGCCCGCGGTACGGATCGGCTTCCTCGGAAAACCGCCGGTCTCCCGGCTGAAGGAGTACGCCTCCTTCACCGACATGATCAACCCCGACCACCGCGGACTGACCCGCGACTACGTCGTCCACGTCCACCGCCTCAAGGGCCCGCACGGCGCGCCGCTGCGCCTCAACGCCTGGACGGTGGACGACGGGCCCACCGCGGCCCGGCTCGTCGCCCTCGGGGCGGACGGCATCATCACCGACCGCCCCGACGTGATGCGCGCCCGGCACTGGTGAACACTGTGACGCGTTCATGAACACGTCCGGGGGTCCTGGTGAAGCGGTATTCGATGTCGACGGCGATTCTGACGCTCGCTCTGCTGACAGGCTGCGGCGGCACTGCCGGTGAGCCCGACCGCGACCGGGCGGCCGCGTCGCAGGCCCCGCGATCGTCGGAGGCGGTCATGGCCGAGCGCGTGAAGTCGGCCTTGGAGGCCCGACTGACCCCGAACGAGGCGCGGTTCGGTTCCGGTACGGGATCGCCCTGCTCGACCTCGTCGGCCCGGATGTTCGCCGCCGAGTGCGGCGACGCGGCGAAGGCCACGGGAGCGGACGCGTCGTTCGCCCTGGAGCAGATCGAGGGACGGCAGGGTTTCACCACGCTGCGCACGGTCGCGGTCGGGCTCCGCTCCGCCGTCGCCTCCTACCAGCGCCTCGGCTGCGCCGACCACCCGGCCGCGACCGCGACCCGCCACGCCTGCCTCGCCCCCGCGGCCGTCATCGCCCAGGGCTTCCCCGACCTCCGCGACGGCGCCGACCTCGGCCTGCGCGGCGCATAGCGGGGCGCACGAGCGGCGTCGGGCCTCGGGGCGGGCAAGCACGGGCGCCGCACCGCAATCGCCGGCTCGTGACGTCAGGAGACGCCGAGGAAGCGCAGTACGGCCAGCACGCGGCGGTGGTCGGCGTCCGCCTTCGGCAGGTCGAGCTTGGTGAAGATGCTGTTGATGTGTTTGGCCACCGCGCTCTCGCTGATCACGAGCTGTTCGGCCGTCCCGGCGTTGGACCGGCCGCTCGCCATCGACTCCAGGACCTGGCGTTCCCGGACGGTGAGCCGGTCCAGCGGATCGCTGTGGCGGCGCACCAGCAGCTGAGAGACCACCTGCGGGTCCAGCACGGTGCCGCCCGCCGCCACCTTCCGCAGGGTGTCGGCGAACTCCTCGACGTCCGCGACCCGTTGCTTGAGCAGGTAGCCGATCCCCGAGGTGTGGGCGGACAGCAGATCGGCCGCGTACCGCTCCTCCACGTACTGGGAGAGGAGCAGGACCGCCGTGTTCGGCGACTGTCGCTTGATGACCAGCGCGGCCCGGACCCCCTCGTCCGTGAAGCCGGGTGGCATGCGGACGTCCACCACCGCGATGTCCGGCCGGTACTCCTCCACCACCGACAGGAGCGTCTCAGCGTCACCGGTTTCGGCGACCACCTCGAAGCCGGCCATCTCCAGGACCTTGACCACGCCGATCCGGAGCAGCACGGAATCCTCGGCGATCACGGCACGCACGGCAGCTCCACGGTCATCGAGGTCGGCCCCCCGGCGGGGCTGTCCAGCGACAGGGTGCCATCCACCGAGGCGACGCGGTGGGCCAGCCCCGCCAGCCCGGTGCCACGGGCCGGATCGGCGCCGCCCACCCCGTCGTCACGGACGACGACCAGCAGGGTCGGACCGAGGCCCTCCACGGTGACCTCGGCCCCGGACGCCCCGGCGTGCTTCACCACGTTCGTCAGCGCTTCGGAGATGACGAAGTACGCGACGGCCTCGATCGTGGGCGACGGTCGTGACGGCAGGTCCACCGTCACCCGCACCGGGATGGGCGCCCGGGCCGCGACCCCCGAGATCGCGGCGTCGAGGCCACGGTCCTCCAGAACGGCCGGGTGCAGCCCGCGGACCAGACCGCTCAGCTCCTCGATCGCCGCCTTCGCCTCCCGGTGCGCCTCGTCGATCACGCGGCGGGCGTCCTCGGACAGGTCGCCGAGCGTCGCCCTGGCCAGTCCGAGGTTGACCGCCAGGGAGACCAGCCGCTGCTGGGCGCCGTCGTGCAAGTCCCGCTCGATGCGCCGCCGTTCGGCATCGACGGCGCCCACCAGGGCCGCCCTGCTCTCGGTCAGGTCGTCGACGCGGCGCGCCAACCGCTCCGCGCGGTTCGGCCCGAGCAGTTCGGTCGCGACGCGGGTGTCGAGCCGGGACAGGGCGCGGGACAGCCACGCCGCCGCGAGGAGCAGCGCGATTCCGGCGGCGGTGACGTAGGCCGCCCAGGTGGTGGAACCGGGGTGGTCGACGCGCCAGTCGAGGGGCACCAGCCAGAGCCACCCGTAGACCGAGACGGCCGTACCGGCGGCGAGCCACATCAGGAGGACGAGGGCCGCCGCGAAGGCCAGGAGCGGTCCGTACAGCAGGTGGTACGTGAGCTGCCGCCGTCCCGCCGGCGTCCGTATCCAAACACGCGGTCCGGGGCGCCGCCCCGCGTGGGGCGAGGCGATGTCCACACCGAGCCGGACACGGAAGCGGCCGTGCTGCACCGCGGTCACCAGCGGCCCGGCCAGCACGACAGCGGCGAGCGGGACGAGAACCGCGAGAAGAATGGCCCACACCGCGGTCGGCACGAAGATCGTCCAGGGCAGTGCCATGACGAGCAGGACGCCGAACTGGATCAGGACACCCGTGGCGAGGAACGCGACCGAGCGTCCGGCCCCCCGGAACGCTCCCGGGATCACACGCTGCGGGCGGGCGGTTGTGTGCATGGGACGACGGTAGGTGTCCCGGCCGGAGTCGGTCCATGGCGTGGGCATCCGGTCAGGGGGTGCAACTGGTGCCACCCCGGGACGGACATCTTCGTTACTGACTCCGATCGCCGCGCGGCGGAAGCTGGAGCCCGTGAGGGAGCGGGAACGTGAGGAGACCGAGCCGATGAGCGCGCCGAGTGACCGTCGACCGCCTGACGCCGTGTACCGGCCGGCCGGCAGCGGGGACCGCCGCCGGTGCCGGCCGGAGCACCTCCTGGTCGTCTGCGGGCTGGCCCTGCTGCCCTGGCTGGTCGTGCTGGCCGTCGGACTGCCCGGTGGCGCCGGCACCGGGACCCGGCCGACCGTCTGGATCGGCCTGGACATCCTGGAGGCCCTGGGCCTGATCGCCACGGGGCTGCTGGCCGGACGTGGCCACCATCTGCACCCGCTCACGGCCGTCGCCACCGGCACGCTGCTGGTGGTCGACGCCTGGTTCGACACGATGACGGCGGCACCGGGCGCGGAACGGCTCTCCGCGCTGGTGATGGCGTTCTGCGCGGAACTGCCGCTGGCACTGATCTGCGGCGGACTGGCGCTCCGACACAGCACTGACCGGCGTCGGCACCCGGTGGGGGTGTCGACGCCGGTCAGCGGACGACTCGGGTCCCGAGCCGCAACGCAGTGACTCGCGGGCCTAGTAGACGGGCTTCTCCGGCTCGATCGTGTTGACCCAGCCGATGACGCCGCCGCCGACATGGACCGCGTCGGCGAAGCCCGCGGACTTCAGGACGGCGAGGACCTCGGCGGAGCGGACGCCGGTCTTGCAGTGCAGGACGATCTTCTTGTCCTGGGGGAGGTCCTGGAGGGCGTTGCCCATCAGGAACTCGTTCTTGGGGATCAGACGGGCGCCGGGGATGGAGACGATCTCGTACTCGTTCGGCTCGCGGACATCGATGATGTCGATGTTCTCGCCGTCGTCGATCCACTCCTTGAGCTGCTTGGGAGTGATCGTCGACCCCATGGCCGCAGCCTGCGCCTCCTCGGAGACGACGCCGCAGAAGGCCTCGTAGTCGATGAGCTCGGTGACGGTCGGGTTCTCGCCGCAGACCGCGCACTCGGGGTCCTTGCGGACCTTGACCTGACGGTAGGTCATCTCCAGGGCGTCGTAGATCATCAACCGGCCGACCAGGGGCTCGCCGGTGCCGGTGAGGACCTTGATCGCCTCGGTGACCTGGATGGAGCCGATGGACGCGCACAGTACGCCGAGGACGCCGCCCTCGGCGCAGGACGGGACCATGCCCGGCGGCGGGGGCTCCGGGTACAGGCAGCGGTAGCAGGGACCGTGCTCGGACCAGAAGACCGAGGCCTGGCCGTCGAAGCGGTAGATGGAGCCCCAGACGTACGGCTTGTTCAGCAGCACGCAGGCGTCGTTGACCAGGTAGCGGGTCGCGAAGTTGTCCGTGCCGTCGACGATCAGGTCGTACTGGCCGAAGATCTCCATCACGTTGTCGGCCTCGAGCCGCTCCTCGTGAAGGACCACGTTGACGTACGGGTTGATGCCCTTGACGCTGTCGCGGGCGGACTCCGCCTTGGAGCGGCCGATGTCGGCCTGGCTGTGGATGATCTGGCGCTGCAGGTTGGACTCGTCGACCTCGTCGAACTCCACGATGCCGAGCGTTCCGACACCGGCGGCGGCGAGGTACATCAGGGCCGGCGAGCCGAGCCCGCCGGCACCGACACAGAGCACCTTGGCGTTCTTCAGCCGCTTCTGCCCGTCCATCCCGACGTCGGGGATGATCAGGTGGCGGGAGTACCTGCGGACCTCGTCGACGGTGAGCTCGGCGGCCGGCTCGACCAGGGGTGGCAGCGACACGGGGACTCCGTTTGTCGATCGATCACTACGGGTGGTTCTACCCGTAACACTGCCACGCCCGTCTTCATTCCAAGACCGCCGTCCCGAGGGTCGAGACGCCCACGGGTCACATGCTGGGCGGCGGCTGGCTCTGCAGCATCCGCGACGCCTCGGCCCAGTACGCGGGCAGCCCCTCCCAGGCCGCGTGGTCGGTGCGGTCGGTGAAGTAGACGGTGGCGGCGCCCTGCCAGCGGGCGATCCGCATGGCGTTCTCCAGGTGCGGGGCGGGGACCCCGTGCACGAGGTGGCAGAAGCGCTCGGGCGGATGGGCCGCGGTCCACTCCGGGGCCTCGGACCAGCGGTACTGGGTCCACGGACCGGCGAACGTCACCAACTGGTCGGCGATCTCGGCGTAGCCCTCGAAGGGGTGGCTGCCGTGGCCGAGGACGACATGGCCGCGGCTGCCCCCCTCGACCGCGAGCAGGGCGCGCAGCGTGGTGATCAGCCGCCGGCAGTCCTGCAGCTCGGCCGCCGTCGTCGGGGCCCGGTCGACGTAGAAGCCCTCGACCCGGTACCAGTCCAGGAAGCGGTGCGCGTCGGCGACGAGCTGCCCGAACGGGCGCGCCCCGTGCCGGGCGTCCAGGTAGCCGAGGACGGGCACGGCCGCGTCCCGCAGCCGTACGGCCGCCTCGGTGTACAGGGGGTCGACGCGGGCGCCGGGGCCCCGGGAGACGTTGACGACCACCCAGTGCAGCGGCGCCTCGGGGCGGGCCAGTTCGGCCCACTCCGTGGGGGCGACCAGCGGGTGCGCGTACGCGGGGACGCCGAAGCCGAGCCCGTCGCAGCGACCGATCGGCCGGCGTGTTCCGGCCGAGGTCAGACCCGGCATGCCGCCTCCATCCAGACGTCGGCGAGTGATTCCTCCAGCGCGATCCTGGGCCGCCAGCCCAGCCGGTCGCGCGCGGTGCGGACGTCGGCCTGCTGCCAGGCCCCGCAGCCGTCGGGGTAGTGCGGTGCGCCGCCGCCGGCGATCTGCGGCTCCTCCACCTCGTGCAGCGCGCCGGTGTAACCCGCCGCGGCCGCCAGGCCCGCCGCGACCTCCCGCAGCGCGACCGCGCGGCCGGTGCCGATGTTCACCGTGCCCTGCGCCGCGGACAGCGAGGCGGCGTGCACGGCGCGCGCCACGTCGCGGACGTCCACGAAGTCGCGCTGCACACCCAGGCCGGTGAGCTTGAGCTCGCCGTCGCCGGTCTGCATCGCCCGGCGCAGTGCCTCCGCGAGCCGGCCGATGGGCGAGGCGGCCGGTGTGCCCGGGCCGACGGGGGTGAACACCCGCAGCACCACCGCGTCCAGGCCGGACCCCAGCACCAGTTCCGAAGCGGCGAGCTTGCTGACCCCGTACGGGCCGCCCGGCCGCGGCACCGCGTCCTCGGCGGTGGAACTGCCGGCGGGCGAGGGGCCGTACTCCGCCGCGCACCCGACCTGCACCAGCCGCGCCGTGGTGGCGCTGCGGCGCATGGCCTCGCAGACCGTCGCCACCGCGATCGTGTTGTGCCGGGTCAGTTCGCGCGCGCCGCCCCGGATCGCCCCCGCGCAGTTGACGACGACGCCGGGGTGGACCGCGTCCATGAACCGGGCGAGCGCCCCCGGGCTCCCCGACGACAGATCGAACCGGACGTCCGCGTCGTCGCTGCGGCCCAGCGCGGTGAGCTGCACGGCGGGGTCGGCCAGCAGCCGTTCCGCCACGTGACGGCCGACGAATCCGTCGGCCCCGAGCAGGAGGACTCTCATCGCGCGCGCCTCCGCGGGGCCTGCACTGGGTTCGGGGGTCGGTGGTTCATCGTCAGTTGCTCCTTGACTGCTTCTTCGTGCCTCGCGGGGCGGGGCGGGTCATCGCGGGTGCCGCCGCGAAGGTGTGGGCCGAGGCCCGGGACAGCGCGGACAGCGCGTAGGCCACCAGCACCGGGGCCGCCGCCGCGCACGCGAGGGCGGCGACCGAGTCGGGGGCGGGCGACAGCCGGCCGAGCAGGACCGCGGCCAGGCCGACCGCCTCGGTGGCGCTGGCCAGGCCGGTGCCGACCGCCCCGGCGTCGGGGTAGCCGTGGATCGCCAGCAGGCGGCCGGTGAACAGCAGCAGGGCCAGCGCCGCGGGTCCCGTGAGGGCGGCGGGGGTGAAGGGGGCGCCGACGACGGCGCGCGCGGCGCAGAGCAGGGTCGTGACCGCGACCAGGTAGAGCGCCAGGGTGCCGAGGAGCAGCGGGCGCACGGCGGCCCCGAACTCCTCCAGGCTGCGGCTGCGCAGCAGATGGCCGCGGGCGCGTACGGCGAAGCGGTGCGCGCACCAGGCGGCCGGCGCGAGCGACAGCGCCAGTGCGGTCGTCGCGGCCCCGGCGGCCGGCTGCCGGACGCCCTCGGCGAAGGCGGCGAAGCCCAGCAGCCAGCAGGCCCACAGGGTGCCACCGGCGCCGTTGCCGTAGGGGGCCCGCAGCGGGCCGGTGCGCAGCGCGGCGAAGAGCGCGGCCAGCAGCAGCGGGCCGGCGACGGCGGCGACCGCGAGCGAGTGCAGGGCCTGCAGCGCCCAGGTGGCGGCCGCGCACACCAGGCCGGGGGCGAGGGTCAGCAGCACCGGGGGCCGCGCCGGCGCCTCGGCGGCCGCTTCCGGCACGTCGGCCCGGGGCACGCGGGCGTACAGCTCCTCGGCGAGGGTGAAGACGTCACGGTGCCGGAAGGAGCCCGCGACCCGGTCGGTGACGCCCTGCGCCTCCAGTCCGGCGACGATCTCCAGCGGGTCCACCGCCTCGGCGCACAGTCGTTGATGACGGTGCATCAGTCCGCGGACGGGGTCGGCGGGGCCCCGTTTGCGCGGGGCGCCGCCCTTGCGGGCGGTCTGCTCGGCGGGGGCGGCGGGCGGCGGGTCCCCCCAGGGCTCACCGGCAGCCGGGGCCACGGGGTCCGCGGATTCGCCACGCCACTGCTCCTGCGATGCGCGGCTCACGCCCGGTCCTGCCTCTCGGTGCCGGCGAGCGCGGGCTCGCGCCGGGCGCGCGCCCAGGTGGGGGCGGCCGTCCAGCGGCCGGGGACGTGCGCCTCGGCGGGCCGGCCGAAGGGCACGAGCGCGCCGTCCTCGTCCCGCAGCGGCCCGTTGCGGCCGGGGGCGTGGGCGACGAGGTCGAGGTAGATCTCCCGGAAGGCGGCGATGTTCTGCTCGACGGTGAAGAGTTCCAGGGCCCGTTCGCGGGCCGCAGCGCCCAGCCGCCGGCAGCGTTCCGGGTCGCGCAGCAGGGCGACGCACGCCTCGGCGAGCGCGCGCGGGTTGCGGGGCGGGACGACCAGGCCGGTGCCGCCGATGACCTCGCGGACGGCGCCGACGTCCGTCGAGACCGTGGCCCGGCCGCAGAACATGGCCTCGACGAGGGAGAGCGGGAAGCCCTCCACGATGCTGGAGAGCACCACCACGTCGCCGGCCGCGTACGCCTCCGCCAGGCCGGGAGCGCCGGGCGCGCCCAGTTCCTCGAAGGTCACCGGGCTCTCGCCGACGGTCACCGCGTCGGCGGCCTCGTCGGGGAAGAGCTGGGCGGCCAGCGCGCGGCAGTGGTGCAGATAGCCGGGGTCGGCGGCGCCGCCCTGGACGATGCGCAGCCGGGCGCCGGGTTCCTGCCGGCGGACCTCGCCGAAGGCGTGCAGCAGGGCGATCAGGTCCTTGCCGGGTTCGATCCGGCCGACCCACACCAGGGCGGGGTCGCCGCCGCCGGTCTCCACGGGCCCGGGCACGGCGCCCTGGTAGCCGGGATGGACGGTGCGCAGCCGCTCGCGGTCGGCCCCGCAGTGCTCCTGCCAGCGGCGGGCGTGGGCGTTGCCGGGGGTGACGAGGGCGGCCTTGCGGTATGCCTCGCCGGCCAGGCGGCGGTGGAAGGCGGCGAGCAGGGCGCGTACGGGGGCGGGGAGGCCGGCGGCGCGGTGGGCGAGCAGCGTCTCGCGCAGGCGGACGCCGTACTCGGTGATCAGCAGGGGGGTCCCGAAGAACCGTTTGGCCAGGAGGGCGGGCAGCAGCGCGGTGCCGCCGGTCACCGCGTGGGCGAGGTCGGCGGTGGCAAGGGTGTCGCCGAACTCGTCGTACCAGGGGGCCGTCAGCGGGCGCAGCGCGCGCTCCAGCTGGTCGGCGACGGCCATCAGGTCGCCCACGCCCGCGTCGGCCACCAGCGGGCGCGCGCCGGGCGCGCGGCAGGCGTCCTCCAGGACGTGCAGGGCGAGTTCGGACCGGAGCAGCGCGGGGACGCCGCCGTCCTCACGGGCGAGGTCGGCCAGTCCGTAGAGCGCGGAGGCGAAACGGTCCGCCACGCCGTTGGCGTCGACGTCCCCGGCGAGTGTCCCGACCAGGTCGCGGTAGTGCTCCAGCACCAGGGAGCGGCGCCGGCGCGCCTTCGTCCCGGCCGCCGCCGGACGGGGCACCGGGCCCCACAGCGGCAGCGTGCGCACGGCGGTCACCTGCGCCGGCAGCTCCAGCAGCCCGGCGGCGTCGGCCCGTTCGCTGCGGCCGAGCGTGTACACCGCGAACTCGTGTGCGTCGAGCCCGCGCACGAGACGGTCGACCCAGGCACTCCCCTCGCCCCGCGCATACGGGTAACCACCCTCCGCGAGTAATGCGATACGCACGTCTGCCCCCTCTCGGCACCGGTTCTTTTCGGGCGCGATGACCGTATGCCGGTGAAGTGGGGGCACGACGGACGGTTGTCCGCCGTGCCACCGAAAGGGGTGAAGTGGCGTAACTTCCG
The DNA here is from genome assembly GCF_042889545.1 of Streptomyces sp. NPDC002574. Classification (NCBI taxonomy): domain Bacteria; kingdom Bacillati; phylum Actinomycetota; class Actinomycetes; order Kitasatosporales; family Streptomycetaceae; genus Streptomyces; species Streptomyces sp. NPDC002574. Next base: position 43,055 of record NZ_JBIARB010000003.1, on the reverse strand, counting down.
CAAGCGTCAGGCGTTCTTACCGAGTAGGCGTTCGCCGACGAAGCGGAGCGCGTCGGGCGCGACCCGGCGCCAGTAGCCCTCGTCGTGTGCGCCGTGGTCGAAGGCCGCGACCGCCGGGTGCACGGCGTCCGCGAATTCCAGTGCGGCGTCGTGGAACGGGTCCTCGCGGCCGCACCACAGGCCGACGGCGGTGGGCTTCACCCGCAACTGCCCGGTGTGGAGCAGCGGTTCGTCCGCCGTCCAGTCCGTCTGGCCGCGGAACACCCCGACGGCACGCGCGTCGGTCCAGGTGCGGAACAGCGCCGGGCTCAGTACCGCCACCGCGTCGACGGCGCGGGAGCGGGCGTAGCGCAGCGCGCCGAAACCGCCCATGGATATGCCGAGCACGGCGCGCGGGGCGCGGCCGCCGAGCCAGCCGGGCAGTTCCCGCAGCAGCATGCGCTGGGGGTCCGAGCCGCCCGAGGCCTGCCAGTACGAGGCCGCGCCGCCGTCCACGGCGACCAGCCGGCAGGGCGGGACGCCGTCGCGGACCGCCTGCGTCAGGAACCGGGCCATCCCCAGCTCCACGAAGCCGTACGCCGACGAGTCCCGGCCGTGCAGCATCAGGCACACCGGCAGCCGGTCCGCCTGCTCGGCGGGGACGCCGTGCGGGTCGATCGTGACCAGCTCCGGGCGGCCGCGGGTGGCCCGCGAGATCACCCGGCGGCGGGTGACCCGCCCCTCCGGCACGTCCGGGACGACCCCGTCCGGGCCCGTCCAGCCCAGCTGCCGCCGGAACGCGGCGCTCTCGGGCACGATGTCCGCGGCCACCCCCGCCACGCCCACCCCCAGCGCGGCCGCGGTCGCGACCGCGCCTCCCACCATGAACGCCCGCCGCCGCACGTGTGTGCTCCCCTCGCCCCCGGCCCGCGCACGTCGCGCGGGCCGCGCCCATCCTGCCCCAGGGGCAGGACGGTCACGCCACGCGGACCCGGTCCGCGCGACGGGCCGCCGCGGCGGCGGGGTCCAGGACCGGTACGGCGGCCAGCAGACCCTGGGTGTAGGGGTGTTCGGGGGCGTCGTAGATCCGGTCGGCGGGCCCGTGCTCCACGATGCGGCCCGCACGCATGACGGCGACGCGGTCGCTGACCTGCCGGACGACGGCGAGGTCGTGGGCGATGAAGACCAGCGCGATGCCGAGTTCGCGCTGCAACTCCCCCAGCAGTGCGACGACCTGGGCCTGCGTGGTGACGTCCAGGGCGGAGACGGGCTCGTCGCAGACGATGAGCCGGGGGTCGGGCGCCAGGGCCCGTGCGATGCCGACCCGCTGCCGCTGCCCGCCGCTGAACTCGTGCGGGTAGCGGTGGTACCAGGCCGGGTCGAGCCCGACCCGTTCCAGCAGTTCCCGCACCCGGGCCCGCACGGCCGCGTCGTCGAGGACCCCGGCCGTGCGCAGCGGGTCGGCGATGGACTCGCCGATGCTGCGCCGGGGGTTGAGCGAGGAGACCGGGTCCTGGAACACCATCTGCAGCCCGGTCCTGCCGCCCTCGTGCCGGATCCGGCCGGCGGTGGGCTCCAGCAGGCCGACGAGCATCCGCCCGAGGGTGGTCTTGCCGCTGCCGGACTCGCCGACGACGCCGAGGGTCTCGCCGGCGCGCACCGTCAAGGAGACGTCGTCGACGGCCGCGAACCGGGCGCCGCGCCGGCCGAACTCCCGGCGCAGGCCGGTGGCCTCCAGCAGGACCTGCCCGCTGTCCGCGGGCGCGGCCGGCGTCCGGGCCTTCTCCACCCGCGGCACCGCCGCCACCAGGTCGCGGGTGTACGCCTGTTCCGGCGCGCCGAGCACGTCGGCGACCGTGCCGCGCTCCACGGCGCGGCCGTCCTTCATGACCAGGACCTGGTCGACGCTGCCCGCCACCACGCCCAGGTCGTGCGTGACCAGCAGCAGTCCCATGCCGGTCTCGCGGCGCAGTTCGTGCAGGAGGTCGAGGATCTGCGCCTGCACGGTGACGTCGAGGGCGGTCGTCGGCTCGTCGGCGATCAGCAGCCGGGGCTCGCAGGCCAGTGCCATGGCGATGAGCGCCCGCTGCCGCATGCCGCCGCTGAACTCGTGCGGGCGTGAGCGCGCGCGGCGCGGCGCGTCGGGGATGCCCACCCGGTCGAGCACCTCGACGGCCCGCTGCCGGGCCGCGCGGCGCGAGGCCTTGGGGTGGTGGACGCGGTGCACCTCGGCGATCTGGTCGCCGACGGCGAAGTAGGGGTCCAGCGAGGACAGCGGGTCCTGGAAGACCATCGCGGCCAGTCCGCCGCGCAGCCGCCGCAACTCGCGCTCCTGCGCGGTCTGCACGTCGATCCCGGCGACCCGCACCGAGCCGCCGATCTCCGCGCCGGTGCCGCGGTGCAGCCCGAGCAGGGCGTAGGCGGTGGCGCTCTTGCCGCTGCCGGACTCGCCGACGACGCCGAGGGCGCCGCCCGCCTCCAGGGTGAAGGAGAGCCCGTCCACGGCGCGGACCGTGCCGGACCCGGTGGGGAAGTCGATCGTGAGGTCCGTGACCTCGATCAGCGGTGACGTCATGCCAGCACCACCCGTCGGTCGGCCACCGCGTACAGCACGTCCGCGAGGGCGTTGGCGAGTACCACGAAGAAGCCGGTGACCAGCACCAGGCCGACCACCACCGGCAGGTCCTCGGTGCTCACCGAGTCCACCAGGCTCTTGCCGAGCCCCGGGATGCCGAAGAGCGACTCGGTGAGCACCGCGCCGCCGAACATCGTCCCCAGGTCCAGCGCGGACAGCGCGATGACCGACGGCAGGGCGCCGCGCAGCGCGTGCCGGCCGATGACGGAACGCTCGCGGACGCCGTAGGCGCGCAGCGTGCGCACATGGTCCTCGGCGAGCGTCTCCAGCATGGAACTGCGGGTCAGCCGTGCGTACTTGGCGCTCTCCAGAATGGCCAGCGAGAGCCAGGGCAGCAGCAGGTTCCACGCCCACTGCTCGGGGTCCTCGGTGAGCGGGACGTACGACGGGAAGGGCAGCCAGCCCAGCACCGAGACGAACAGCAGCATCAGCAGGATGCCGATGATGAAGACGGGCACGGCGTTGCCCGCGAGGGTCAGCGTGGTCAGCAGCCGCTCGCTGAGCCCGCCGTGGCGCAGGGCCGACAGCAGTCCGCTGCCGACGCCGATGACCAGCCACAGCACCATCGCGCCCAGGGAGAGCGAGGCGGTGGCCGGCAGCCGCTCGGCGAGCAGGGAGGTGACCTGCTCGCCGCTCTGGTAGGAGAAGCCGAGGCACGGGGCGCCGCAGTGCTCGGTCCCGACGCCGGTGCTGACGTCCGTGCCGGCCACCAGGCCGTGCAGGAAGTGCAGGTACTGCGTGTAGGCCGGGGAGTCCAGGCCGAGTTGCGTGCGCACCTGGTCGACCTGGTCGGCGCTGCACTTGGGCCCGCAGGCCAGCCGCGCCGGGTCGCCGGGCAGGAGGTAGAAGAGCGCGTAGACCACGACGCTCAGGACGAGGAGGACCAGCAGCGCCGCCAGCAGCCGCTGAAGCGCGAACCGGGTCATGGCCATCAGGAATCCGCCTTCTTCCGCCGCCGCCGTGCGAGCACGCGGATCCGGCTGGCCGCCCGCGGGTCGAGCGCGGTGCGGACCCCGTCGCCGAGCGCGGTGAACGCCAGCACGGTGACGAAGATCAGCCCGGCGGGCAGCAGCACGTACGTGGGATCGGCCTGGTACCAGGTGGTGGCCGAGGACAGCATCTGCCCCCAGGAGGGCGTGGGCGGCTTCACACCGATGCCGAGGAAGGACAGCCCCGCCTCGGCGGCGATGTTGCCCGGCACCAGGAGCGCGGTGTACGTCACCACCGGCGCGGCCAGCGACGGCAGCAGCTCGCGGCGGGCGACCCGCCAGCGGCCGGCCCCGCCGAGCCGGGCGGCGGCCACGTAGTCCAGGGACTTGAGGCTCAGGGTCTGGGCGCGGACGATGCGGGAGGTGCCGCCCCAGCCGAGCAGGCCGAGGACGAGGATCAGCAGCACCGGGCGCGGGAACCCGGCGGGGACGATCGCCAGCAGCGCGATCGAGAAGACCAGCGTGGGCAGCGCGAGCATCACGTCGGTGGTCCGGCTGAGCAGACCGTCCAGCGCGCGGTTGCCGAGTCCGGCGGCCAGGCCGACGGCGACGCCGATGACCACCTGCACGACGGTGGCGCCGACACCGATGCCGAGCGAGATCCGGGCGCCGAGGACGAGCCGGGCGAACAGGTCGCGGCCGGTGCCGGGTTCGACACCGAGCCAGTGGTGGGCGCTCACGCCGCCGAAGGAGCCGAGCGGGACGCCGCCGAGGGCGGAGTCGACGGCCGAGGCGTGGTACGCGTCCGGGTCCTGCCCCTCCAGGGCGGCGAGCAGCGGGGCCGCGAGGGCCACCAGGACCAGCAGGGCGATCACGGCGACCCCGGCGAGGGCCGCGCGCTGGGCGCGCAGCCGTCGCCAGACCTGCCGGGCGCCCGGCGCGGCCTCGGAGTTGTCCGAGGCCGCGCCGGGCGTCACCAGTACGTCGGTGGTGGTCACTTGACCGCGACCTGCGCGACGTCGAGGACACCGGTCCAGTCGCTGATGACGACGTTCTTGACGTCCTTGCCGTACAGGCGCTTGTAGACGGGGTGCACCAGCGGCACGGTCAGCGCCTGCTCACCGATCTTCTTGTCCAGCGCGCCCCAGCGGGTGGCGGCGGCCTGGAGGTCGGTGAGCTTGTTGATCTCGTCGATCTCCTTGTTCACCGCCGGGTCGTCCAGCTGCGCGTTGTTGTAGTTGTAGCCGTCCTTGACGATCTGCCGTCCGTCGAAGATCGGGGCCAGGAAGGGGCCACCGGACGGCCAGTCGGCGCCCCAGCCGGTGAGGAAGAAGCCGGGCTCGGTCTTCACTCCGTGGATCTTCTCGCTGTAGGCGCTGGACTCCAGACCGTCGAGCTTGACCGTGATGCCGGCCTTCTTCAGCGCGTCCTGCAGGGCGGTGGCGACCTCCGGGCCCTGCTCGTCACCGGTGCTGGAGTCGTGGGAGAGGGTGACGGTCAGGCCGTTGGGGTAACCGGCCTCCTTCAGCAGCTCCTTGGCCTTGGCGGCGTTGCCGTTCGCGCCCGCGGGGAACGGGTCGTACGGGGCGTAGCCGAAGGACTTCTGGGCCGGCAGGAAGGTGGTGGCGGCCTCGGCGAGGGAGGAGCCGCCCAGGGCGTTGACGACGGTGGTGCGGTCGGTCGCGTAGGCGATGGCCTGGCGCACCTTCGGGTTGTCGAAGGGCTTCACCTTCGGGTTGAAGGCGATGTAGTCGGTGTAGCCGAAGTGGCCCGTGCCGACCCGGCTCGCCAGCTCCTTGTCGCCGGTGATCTTCGCGAGCTCGGCGGCGGTGAGGTTGGTGTCGGTGGTGACGGCGGCCGCGTCCTTGCCTGCGCCGGAGGACAGCCGCTGGTTGATCACGGCGGCGGCGAGGCCGGACTGGACGTCGATCGTGTCCGGGTAGGCCTTGCGCTCCGCGTCGGTCTTCGGGTCCCAGTGGGTGTTGCGTTCCAGGACCAGGTGCTGCCCGTCGTTCTGGTTCGTCACGACCTTGTAGGGGCCGGAGGAGAACGGGTGGGTCTCGTACTTGGTGCCGGTGTCCTTGGCCTGCGGCACCGGGGCGAAGGAGGTCTGGGTGGCCAGGAACGGGAAGTCGCCCTCGGGCTTGTTCAGGTGGAAGACGATGGTCTTCGCGTCCGGGGTCTCGATGGAGTCCAGGCCGCCCTTGTCCTTGTAGGGGCCCTGGTAGTCCGTGCCGCCGATCAGCCAGTCCCGCAGGTACGGGGCGCCGCCGGACAGCTCGCCGGCGAAGGACCGCTCGATGCCGTACTTGATGTCGGCGGTGGTGATGGCCGAACCGTCCTCGTACTTCAGGCCGTCCTTGAGGTGGTACGTCCAGACGGTGGCGTCCGCGTTCGGCGTGCCGGTGTCCGTGGCCAGGTCCGGGACGACCTTGGCGCCGGGGGCGCCGTCCTCGCGGTTGCGCGTGGTCAGGGTGCGGAAGACCAGGCCGGGTATGTTGCCGCCGCCGGAGGTGTAGAGCCGGGCGGGGTCGAAGTCCTCCTGCGGCGACTGGTTGAGGACGTAGAGGGTGCCGCCCTTGGCGGCCTTGCCGCCGCCGGTCGCCTTGGCCCCGTTCTCCTCCGGGCCGCACGCGGCGGCGCCACCGGTGATCGCCAGGACGACGGCGGCCGCGGCGAGGCGGCGGGGTGTGACGGACAACTTGGACATCAAGGAGACCTTTCGCGGCTGCGAGGTGAGGGGCGGGGCGGATGAGGCCCGCAGGCAGCGGCGAACAGTCCTGTCAGGAGGACCGGTGAAATACGTGCGTCAAGCACTGCGCCCACGGGCTGATGGCTCCGGGGGCGGTGAAGGGGAGATTCCCGTTACGCGCCCGGCACCGTGGAAGGGCGACACGCAATGTCGGCCACGCTCTGCCCGGCCACGCCGATGAGCGCCAGCTCGAAGCTGGCGTCGGCGTCAGTGGCAGGACTGTGCGGTGGCATGCCGCAAACATTGAACGATGAATCGCTGGATGTCAAAAATCTATCCACGGGGGTAGGGCCAGGCGTTCGGCTTGCAGGTCAGCCCGTCGATGGTGAGGAACTTGGTCTGCTGCATCATCACCGGGGCGAGGGCCCCGTTCTTCGGGCACAGCACGTGGTTGTGGCCGAGCCGGTGCCCCACCTCGTGGTTGATCAGCATCTGGCGGTAGGCGTGCATCCTCGCCGGGCCGTAGGTCGTGGACCCCTGCGCCCAGCGGAAGGCGTTGATCATGGTGCGCGGAGTGGACGCCGCGTCACATGACACATTGTCAACTGTCGTGTCCAGACCGGATTCCGCGCACACCTTCGCGGTGGTTCCGGGACTCGCCAGGGTAATGACGATGTCCGCGTGCCCCGATGACACGCGCTCGAAGGTGCGGGCTCCGTCGTGCGCCCAACTCCGTTTGTCGTTCAGCGTCGTGAAGACCGCGTCGGCGAAGAGCCGGCCGTCCAGCGGCAGGCCCTTCTCGACGTCGACCCGCACGCGCAGCAGCGTGCCGCCGCCGGGCGCCTTCTGGTGGCCGCCGACGGTCTGGAAGGCGCCGCCCAGGTGCAGGTCCTTGCCGAGCGGGTACTGCCGGGCCATCGCCTGGTCGTAGGTGAGCGGCGCGGCGGCGACGGAGGGCGAGGTCGAGGGGGTCGCCCGGTCCTGGGACCGGGACGCGGAGTCCTCCGCCGCCCGGGACGCCTCGGCGGTGCCGGCCGCGGCCGCACGCTTCCCGTCGTGGCCGCCGTACAACTGCCCGGCCACCACGACGGCCAGGACGGTGACCACCGCGGCTGCGGCCGTTCCGGTGAACGCGCGCCCCTTGGAGCCCTTCTTCGGAGCGTCCTCGGCATCGTCGGCGTCGCCGTCGGCGGCCTCGTCCGGCGACCCGGGGGCCGGCGGCGCGGCGGCGTCGAACGCCGCGACGAAGTCCTTCCGCGGGCCGGGTATTCGCCGCCCGGGCGGAGGCGGGGCCGTGCGCTGGCGCGGCAGCAGCCCGGCCCGCCGGCCGTCGGTATCGGCGGGGTCGGCAGCGTCGGCGGGGTCGTCCGTGGCCTGCAGGTCCTCCGGCACCAGCGCCGAGTCCGCGAGATCCGCCGGCCGTGTGCCCCGCGGGGTGCGCGGCGGGGCCCAGGAGCCGGACCGGCCCCAGGCGGAGTGCTCCCGGTGCTCCGGGTGCCCGTGCCCGGAGCCCTCCTGGCGGTCCCTGGCGGTGTCACCGGGCCGGAAGCCGTCCCAGCCGCCGGGAGCCGGGGTGCCCGGCCCGGCCGGACGCGGCGGCACCGTGGTGGTCGGGCCGCCGCGCCTGCGGCGCCCGTTGCCCGAGCCGCCGGATATGCCGCCGGTCGTGTCGTCGCGGCGGCCGTCGCGGCCGCCCGGTGCGCTGTGCCTGCCCATGCCGTCAGTGATCCGTCCGCGCGTCCGTGTCCGTGGCGTCCAGCAGCTCGCGGAAGGCCCGCGACACCGCGTCCGGGTGCTCCATCATCGCGACGTGCCCGCTGTCGGGGAGCAGCAGCAGCCTCGCGTCCCGGAAGGTACGCGCGGCACGGTACGCCATCCGGGGGGCGACGAGCCTGTCCCGCCCTCCGTACACCAGCAGCGTCGGCGCCAGCACGCGCTCGGCCTGCCGCCACAGATTGTGCTGCCCGCCCAGCGTGTAGGCGTCGATGATGCCGCGCGCGGAACGCGTCAGCGCGTCCCAGAAGTAGGGAAGGGCCAGCCGCCGCTCGTACTCCTTGGAGTGCGCGGTGAAGGCCTCCTCCGTCACCTTCCGCGGGTCGCCGTAACAGAGCGCGAGCAGCTGCTGGGTGCGCCGGTCCACCGTCCAGTCCCGGGTCGCCCGGGTGAAGAGCGCGGCCACGCCGGGCACCCCGAGGATGCCGGTCGGCCAGGCGCTGCGCTGCGGCGGCACCTCGGGCAGGGCGGGCGAGATCAGGGTGAGGGTGCGGACGAGGTCGGGCCGGGCGGCGGCCACCTTGGTGGCCACCGCGCCGCCCAGGGAATTGCCGAAGAGGTGCACCGGACCGCGCCCGGAGGTCTCCACCAGGCGCACGACGGCGCGCGCGTGCCCCCCGATCGAGTAGTTGCCGTCGTCGGGCGGCGGCGAGTAGCCGAATCCGGGCAGGTCGAGGGCCTCGCCGCGGACCCGGTCCGACAGCACGCCCATCAGCACCGACCAGTTCAGGGAGGAGCCGCCCAGACCGTGCACGAAGAGTGCGGGGGCCAGCCCCTCGTCCTCGTCGGCACGCGATCGGACGGTCAGTGTCAGGCCGGGCAGGGACACCACGCGCACGCTCTCGCCGTCCCCGGCTCTCGGCCCCGAAGGCGGCAGAGGCACGGCGGCAAGTGCGGCTTCTGGGGACTCCGTCGAGGACATGGGGCAATGTTACGAGACGATCACGCGTACGCTTGTGTGTTCGCCCTCACACGCGCCGCCCGGATTTTTTCGCCCCTCCCGTCACTCTGCGGGGGCCGATGACGTCTCCTACGCTCGCAAGAGGGGAACAAGGGGAAACAGACGGACGAAGCGAGAACAGCGCTGGCGGCCGGGTGGTCCCCCCGCGAATACCGGGGACCACCGATTCCGGACAGGAAGGGAGGTGCCCGTGTCCGACGACATCGAGACATTCAACGGTGACCTCGCCGAGATCACCGACCTCACCGACATCACCGACGACCTGGAGGACACGGAGGCCGACATCGAGGCCCCCGAGTACGACATCGCCGAGCAGCACCTCGAGCTGCTGCAGCACCGCGATGTCCCGATCACCGAACGGCCCGACGACGCCGATCCGGCGGATGTCGCGGAGCAACGGCGGGTGGTGGAACTCGACGAGGACGACTACCGGTGAGTTCCACTTGGTGAGAATGTGCGTTCGCACAGCGCATGGCCCCACTACCGAAAAGTACGATGGCACCCGCAGCGCAGAACGACATCACTTGGGAGGCGGCGTGACAGCCATCGAGCGGACTGAGGCGCGCCCTCGCGGCACACGCCTGCCGCGCCGGGCCCGGCGTAACCAGCTGCTGGGCGCGGCCCAGGAGGTGTTCGTCGCCCAGGGCTACCACGCCGCCGCGATGGACGACATCGCCGAGCGGGCGGGCGTGAGCAAACCCGTGCTCTACCAGCACTTCCCCGGCAAGCTGGACCTCTACCTGGCCCTGCTGGACCAGCACTGCGAGGCCCTGCTGGACGCGGTGCGCACGGCCCTGGCCTCCACCACGGACAACAAGCAGCGCGTGTCCGCGACCATGGACGCCTACTTCGCGTACGTGGAGGACGAGGGCGGTGCCTTCCGGCTGGTCTTCGAGTCGGACCTCACCAACGAGCCGGCGGTGCGCGAGCGCGTCGACAAGGTCTCGCTGCAGTGCGCCGAGGCGATCTGCGAGGTCATCGCCGAGGACACCGGGCTGGCGACGGAGCAGTCGATGCTGCTGGCCGTGGGCCTCGGCGGCGTCTCCCAGGTGGTGGCCCGCTACTGGCTCTCCAGCGGCAGCTCCATGCCCCGGGACACAGCGGTGCAACTGCTGACCTCACTGGCCTGGCGCGGCATCGCCGGCTTCCCGCTGCACGGCACCGAGCACTGACTGTTCGCTGAGGGCGTGCCCGTCGGCCGATCGGCGGGGCGCGGGCGCGGCTAATGTGTCCTGCGTACGGCGCGAATCACCGCGCACACCGCAGACCGTTCGGAGGGACGAAAGCCGTGGAGGTCAAGATCGGCGTGCAGCACGCGCCGCGTGAGATCAGCATCGAGAGCGGGCAGACGGCCGAGGAAGTCGAGAAGGCCGTCGCCGAGGCCCTCACGGGCACCGGCAAGCTGCTCAGCCTCACCGACGAGCAGGGCAAGCGCGTGCTCGTCCCGGCCGACCGGCTGGCCTACGTGGAGATCGGCGAGCCCGCCCAGCGCCGCGTGGGCTTCGGGGCCCAGCTCTAGCCGGACCCGGCTACGGAGCACGACGGCGGGTCACCCTCACGAGGGGGGTGGCCCGCCGTTTCGCGTTCCCTTCCGGAGGGGTAGGACCCGGAGCGACCGTCACCTCAGGGAGGGGCCGCCGCATGCTGTGGGAAACGATCGCGTTCGCCGCCGCCGGGCTCGTCGTCGCGTGGGCCGCGACCAGGCTGCTCCCCCGGCGCCGCCTTCCCGCGACACCGTTCGCGCTGGTCACCGGCCCTGTCGCCGCCCTCGTCGGCGGTTCCATCGCCCGTACGGTGCTCGGCTCCGCGCTCTTCCCGCTCAACCTGACGCTGTCCGTGGCCGTGGCGGCCGCGCTGCTGTCGGTGCTGGTCCGCCGGCCCCGGGCGGAACGCCGCCGGCCGGCGCCCCGCCCCGCGTAGGTCCCCCGGAGTCCGGAGGCGAACCGAGCCCTCGATCAAGCGGACAGGCCCAGGGCGGCCATGCGCTTGGTGTGGGCCTCGGTGATCCGGGTGAACATCCGGCCGACCTCGGCGAGGTCGAAACCGTCGGCCACGCCGCCCACCAGCATCGTGGAGAGCGCGTCCCGGTCGGCGACCACCCGCTGCGCCTGCGAGAGGGCCTCGCCCATCAGCCGTCGCGCCCACAGCGCGAGCCGGCCGCCGAGCCGCGGGTCGGCCTCGATCGCCGAGCGCACCTTCTCCACGGCGAAGGAGGCGTGGCCGGTGTCGTCGAGCACGGCGAGCACGAGCTCACGGGTGTCGGTGTCCAGCCGGGCCGCGACCTCGCGGTAGAAGTCGGAGGCGATCGAGTCGCCCACGTAGGCCTTGACCAGGCCCTCCAGCCAGTCCGAGGGCGCGGTCTGGCGGTGGAACTCGTCCAGCGCCGCCGCGAAGGGCTCCATCGCCTGGGTCGGGGCCGCCTCGATCGCCGACAGGCGGTCGCGCAGCTGCGCGAAGTGGTGGAACTCGGCGGACGCCATCGCGGCGAGCTCCGCCTTGTCCTCCAGGGACGGCGCGAGCTTCGCGTCCTCCGCCAGCCGCTCGAACGCGGCCAGCTCCCCGTAGGCGAGCGCCCCCAGCAGATCCACCACCGCGGCGCGGTACTGGGGATCGGCGGACGCGGCGGCCCAGTCCTGGGCCGCGATGGTGGGAGCGTCGGGGGTCTCGGCGGGGGTCTCAGGCGTCTCCATGGTGCGCACAATAGCCAACCCCACCAGCCCGGCAACCATCCCGTACGACCCCGCCACGCGGAAGTCCCCGGGGGTCCCGTCCCGCATCCCGGAAATCGGACCACCTCGGCTGTGTGATTCCGGGGTACAGTGGTATGAGCCCGCCAGGTGAACCGGCGGGTAATTTGTGAACGAGCACAAATGGATGCCCGGTCGGTGGCCCGATCGGCTCCTACCGACCGCCCTCCCCGCGTCTGGGGAGGGGCCCACTTCGCGGCGCACGCGAGGGCAGCGGTCCCGCGCACCTCGGCCGCCCATGGCCGTACGACACCCCGCGCGGTCAGCGCAGTTCCCTGCGTTCGACCCTCCCCGCTTCACAGCACGGCGCCGCGCCCAGAAACAGAAGAGGCAGCATCCTGACCACCACCATGACCTTCCGTGACCTGGGGATTCTCCCCGAAACCGCCGAGGCCCTCGAAGCCGTGGGCATCGTCACCCCCTTCCCGATCCAGGAGATGACCCTCCCGGTCGCCCTGGCGGGCAACGACGTGATCGGCCAGGCCAAGACCGGCACCGGAAAGACCCTGGGCTTCGGTCTCCCGCTGCTCGAGCGCGTCGTCGTCCCGGTCGACGTCGAGGCCGGCCGCGCCCGCCCCGAGGACGTCGTCGACGGCCCGCAGGCCCTGGTGATCGTCCCCACCCGCGAGCTGTGCCAGCAGGTCACCAACGACCTGCTGACCGCCGGCAAGGTGCGCAACGTCCGCGTGCTGGCCATCTACGGCGGCCGCGCCTACGAGCCGCAGGTCGAGGCCCTGAAGAAGGGCGTCGAGGTCGTCGTCGGCACTCCGGGACGGCTGCTGGACCTCGCCGGCCAGAAGAAGCTCAGCCTCCGCAATGTGCGCGCGCTGGTGCTCGACGAGGCCGACGAGATGCTCGACCTCGGCTTCCTCCCCGACGTCGAGAAGATCATCAACATGCTGCCGGTCAAGCGGCAGACCATGCTCTTCTCCGCGACGATGCCGGGCGCCGTGATCGGCCTGGCCCGCCGCTACATGTCGCAGCCCACGCACATCCGCGCCACCTCGCCGGACGACGAGGGCGCGACCGTCGCCAACACCACCCAGCACATCTTCCGTGCGCACTCCCTGGACAAGCCGGAGCTCGTCTCCCGCATCCTCCAGGCCGAGAGCCGCGGCCTGGCGATGATCTTCTGCCGCACCAAGCGCACCGCGGCCGACCTGGCGGAGCAGCTGGAGCAGCGCGGCTTCGCCTCGGGCGCCGTCCACGGCGACCTCGGCCAGGGCGCCCGCGAGCAGGCGCTGCGCGCCTTCCGCAACGGCAAGGTCGACGTACTGGTCTGCACCGACGTCGCCGCCCGCGGCATCGACGTCGAGGGCGTCACGCACGTGATCAACTACCAGACGCCGGAGGACGAGAAGACCTACCTCCACCGCATCGGCCGCACCGGCCGCGCGGGCGCGTCCGGCACCGCGATCACCCTGGTCGACTGGGACGACATCCCGCGCTGGCAGCTGATCAACAAGGCGCTGGACCTGCCGTTCAACGACCCGGAGGAGACCTACTCCACCTCGTCCCACCTCTACGAGCTGCTGGGCATCCCGCAGGGCACCAAGGGCGTCCTGCCGCGCGCGGAGCGCACCCGTGCCGGGCTCGACGCGGAGGAGATCGAGGACCTGGGCGAGACCGGCGGCCGCGGCCGTGGTCGTGGCGGCCGCAAGTCGGCCGCTCCCGTGGCCGAGACCGAGGAGCGGCCGGCCCGCACCCGTGCCCCGCGCCAGCGTCGCCGCACCCGTGGCGGGAGCCCGCTGGCGGAGGGCGCCGCCGGCGCCGAGCAGACCGCCGAGGCCGTGCTCGACACCGCCGAGGGCGCACCGGCCGGGGAGCGTCCGGCGCCGCGCCGCCGGCGCCGTACCCGCACGGGTGCGGAGTCCGCGGCAACGGCCACGACCGCCGCTCCGGTGGGCGAGGAGACGGCCGCCGCCGAGGCGCCCGCCGCGCCGCGCCGCCGCCGCACGCGTGCCGCCGCCGGTGCCACGGCCGAGGCTCCGGCGCAGACCGCCGAGGTCGCGGTCGCGGACGGCGTGACCGCTGCCGAGGGCGAGGGCGGCGAGGCCAAGGCCCCGCGCCGCCGGCGCCGTACCCGCACGGCCAAGCCCGCGGACGCCGAGACGGCGGGCTGACGCACCCCACCCGGCACTGCCGGGAGACGAGAACGACGGCGAACGGCCGGGCACCCTCCGCGGTGCCCGGCCGTTCGCCGTCGCGCGCCACGGTCGTGGCGGACACGTCGCACGACGGAAACCCGCCGCGGATAGCCTCGGCGCATGAGCCGACCGCCGTTTCTGACGCTGCCCGAGAACGTCACCGCGCATCCGCTGTCCACCGAGCGCGGTCGCTTCGCCGTCCTGGAGTCGGTCCCGCCGGCGGGGACCCCGCGGCGCGGCACGGCGCTGCTGGTGCCCGGCTTCACCGGCAGCAAGGAGGACTTCCTCGCGCTGCTGACGCCGCTGGCCGCGGCGGGCTTCCGCGCGGTCGCCGTGGACGGCCGGGGCCAGAACGAGTCGGTGGGCCCGCGGGACGAGGCGGCGTACGCGCAGGGCGAGCTGGCAGCCGACGTCCTCGCGCAGACCGCCGCGCTGGGCCCGGACACCGGCCCGGTCCATCTGCTGGGGCACTCGATGGGCGGCCTGGTGGTGCGCGCCGCGGCGATCGCGGCCGCGGCCTCGGGGAACGGTCTGCCGTGGGCGTCCCTGACCCTGATGAGTTCCGGCCCCGCGGCGATCGAGTCGGCCCAGCAGGCGCGCACGAAGCTGCTGCTGGAGGCGCTGTCCGTGATGGACATGGAGAGCGTGTGGCGGCGGATGCGCGAGCTGGACGCCCAGGACCTCGAAGGAACAGCAGGAACCGCGGGCGCTTCCGGCGAGATCGAGGAGTTCCTGCACCAGCGGTGGCTGCGGACCGTGCCGGAGCAGCTGACGGCGACCGGCAGGCAGCTGATCGCGGAGCCGGACCGGGTGGCGGAACTCGCGGCGGTGGGGCTGCGCACCCTGGTGCTGTCCGGCGCGGTCGACCACGCGTGGCCGGTGCCGTGGATGGACGGGATGGCTGCCCGGCTGGGCGCCCGGCGGGTGGTCATCGAGGGCGCGGAGCACTCGCCCAACACGGAGCGGACGGCGGAGACGGCCGCGGCCCTCGTCGGTTTCTGGACCGGGGAGCCCGCGGGCGGTGCCGACAGGGCTTAGAGCCTGGCCTGCAGGTGCTCCCAGAAGCCGTCGCGCAGGACGCGCCGCAGGTCGGCGTGGCCGCGCAGGGAGATGTTGAGCATGCCCTCGGCCTCGACGAGCAGTTCCTGGTCGTAGGCGGGCGGCAGGTAGGGGTGGCCGGGCAGCAGCTCGGCCAGGGAGTCGCGGCCGCGGGTGGCCAGCCACTGGGAGGCGACCCGGGCCCCCACGAAGTGCACGTCCTCGCGGGTGGGGATGGGGCCGGTGGGGATGGGCGCGTCGCCGTAGATCGGCGACGTGCGCCGGGTGATGTACGGCTTGCAGAAGTCCAGGTCGAGCGTGCGCAGGCTGTCGACCTCCCAGAGCAGGGGGTCGGCCTGGTTGCGTCCGTCGGCGGCCTCGATGCCCCACAGGTGGACGCGGGCGCCGTAGCCCTGGGCGGCCTCGACCGCCGAGACCAGGTCCTCGTCGCCGCCGATCAGCACGGCGTCGGAGATCGCCCGGTGCCGGGCCAGCGACTCCAGGTCGCTGCGGATCAGCGAGTCGACGCCCTTCTGCTGCCGGCTGGCGTTGAGGTTGCCCAGCCGCACCTTGACGTCGGGCAGCTCGGCGATGCGTTCCTGCTCGGCGCTGTGGATGCGGCGGCGGGCCCCGTCGTACCAGTAGACCCGCAGCAGCCGGCTGTCCGGGAACAGCTTGCGGGCCCGGTCGATGAAGGCCTCGATGATCCCCTCGGCGTCGAGTTCGAAAGCCCTGCGGTCCTCGGTGCCCGCGACGAGGCGGCCGGCGGCGGCGTACACGTACCCGGCGTCCACGAACACAGCGTGGGTCGCCGGGGTCGTGGCGACCTCGGCGAGGACCCGTTGCAGGAGCTCGTTGGTGCGCTCGATGCCGGCGGCGATGGCGGAAAGGGCTTCGTCTTCCATAGAACTCACATTGTCCGGCGCCCCGGTCCGCACACACAACCGGAACCCGGGCCACCACGGACCGTTGTTACCGGCAGGTAGAAGACGGCCGGAAGATTTTCCTTAGGACAGGGAAGGTTTTCGCCGCGGCAACAGTTGTGGATACATGAATGACCCACGCAGGTAACGGCTGCGAAGCAGCCCCGTACTCCAATGGAGGAGTGCCCGGACGAAGGGAGAAGCCATGAAGACCATGCGCTTCGAGATCATGCGCCTCAACGACCAGGACGGTCGCGCCGTCGACTGCACGGTCGTGGACGCCGCCTCCGTCGATCAGATCGTTCAGCAGGCCGCCGCGATCGGCCAGCGCATCTACATCCGCCCGGTCGAGCTGGCCTGACGGACCCCGCGGAAGGGCCCCGTACGCTGCGGCTGCGGGGCCCTCGTCGTGCCCGCACGACGGGAGACGGACCGTCAGCCCTCGCCGCGGATGAAGCCGAAGACGCCGTTGGCGATCTGCTGCACCGCGATCGCGGACAGCAGCATGCCGGACAGCCGGGTGACCAGCACCACGCCGCCGTCCTTGATCAGACGGATGATCACCAATGAGTAACGCATCGTCAGCCAGAGCACGACGTGCATGGCGGCGATGGCGATCCACACCGACACCTGTTCACCGAAGCCGTGTGCGCGCTGCACGGCGAGGATCACCGTCACGATCGCGCCCGGCCCGGCGAGCAGCGGCATGCCCAGCGGCACCAGCGCGACGTTGACGTCCTTGGTCTGGGTCGGCTCGTCCGCCTTGCCGGTGAGCAGGTCGAGCGCGATGAGCAGCAGGAGCAGCCCGCCGGCGATCATCAGGGCGGGCACCGAGACGTGCAGGTAGTCCAGGATCTGCTGGCCGCAGATCCCGAAGACGGTGACGACGCCCAGCGCGACCGAGGCGGCCTGCCAGGCCATGCGGCGCTGGACCTTGGCCGCGCGGCCGGAGGTGAGGGCGAGGAAGATCGGCGTGATGCCGGGCGGGTCCATGATCACGAACAGCGTGACGAACACGGACCCGAACAGGGTCAGGGAGAAGAGATCCATGGGCCTAGCGGTGTGCGGGAGGGGTGAGCGGAGCCGCGCCGGTCGCCCGGCGGACGATCTCGCGGTAGACGTCGGGGTCGGTGGTGTGCTCACCGAGCCGGCAGGTCTTGCGCGTGCCGTGGTAGTCGCTGGAGCCGGTGGCCAGCAGCCCCAGCTCGGCGGCGAGGTGGCGCAGCCGGGCGCGGGTGGACTCGTCGTGGTCCATGTGGTCGACCTCGATGCCGTCCAGCCCGGCGGCGGCCAGCTCCTGGATCATGCTCTCCGGGACGACCGCCCCGCGTTTGACGGCGGCGGGGTGGGCGAAGACGACGACCCCGCCGGCGTTCTTGACCAGGCGGATCGCCGCGAAGGGGTCCAGTTCGTGCTTCTGCACGTAGGCGCGGCCGCCGGGGCCTATCCACTCGGGGGTGAACGCCTCGGAGATGCTGTCCACCAGGCCCGCGTCGATCAGCGCCTGCGCGATGTGCGGGCGGCCCACGGCGCCGTCGCCCGCGATGCGGGCCACCTGTTCCCACGTCACCGGCACGCCGTACTCGCGGAGTTTGGCCACCATGGCCTGCGCGCGGGGGGTCCGGTCGTCGCGGACGAGCTCGCGCTCGCGGTACAGCTCCGGCTCCAGCGGGTCGAAGAGGTAGGCGAGCATGTGCATGCTCACGCCGTCGTGCCGGCAGGACAGCTCTGCGCCGGTCACCAGGGTCAGGCCGCTGTCGCCGGAGGCGTGCAGTTCGTCGAGCGCCTTCCCGGCCTCGGCGTACCCGCCCACCGTGTCGTGGTCCGTGAGGGCGACCACGTCGAGCCCCGCGGCGGCCGCGGCGCGGACCAGCCCGGCCGGGGTGTCCGTGCCGTCGGACGCGGTGGAGTGGGTGTGCAGGTCGATGCGCACGAACGTCACTCCAGGGCTCTCGGTACTCGGTGCCGGCCGCCAGGGGGCGGCGGTCTTGCGATTACCAGGATAACTGTCCGGCGAGCCTCGGAATCTCAGGAGAGCAGGCGGGGGGAGAGCGCCCCGCACGGAACCAGGTCGATCTCGGCACCGGCCTCGCGCAGATCGGTCAGTATCAGCTCGTCGTAGATGAGCAGCCCGGACTCCTCGGGCCAGACGATCGCCCACAGCCACAGGCCGAACGATTCCCCGGCGAACACGGCCCGGTCCAGCGGGGTGCCCGTCACGTGCCACAGGGGGGTCGGCCGCCCCGCGGCGACCACCTTCGCCGCCGGCGGCTTGCCGATGCACATCTGCGGCCCGGGATCGGGCCCCGCGATGCCCGCGAACCGCGCGCCGAGACCGACGCCCAGTTCCTCCGCGACCAGCACCATCTCCCCCGGCCCGCCGAGCGGCCCGGGGCCGGAGCAGGCGACCGCGGTCGCCCGGCCGCCGCTGCGGTCGTCCCCCGCGGACGCGACACCGCTGAAGAGCCAGCCGACCGGCAACGGCCAGGGCATCCACACCGGGACGTGGGCCCGGCTGACGACGACGCCGAGCGCCTCGACACTGGGTGGTACGACGGGCTGCAGCGGGTACACGGCGCCGTGCTCGTCGCACTGCCAGGAGTCGGCGAAGAGGCCGGGCGCGCGGACCCGTCCACCGCACTTCGGGCAACTGGGTTCGCCCCTCATACCGCCCCACGGTCCTACCACGGCGTGCCCGCGTCAAGGACGATCACCCGTCCGGGTCCGGCAGCGTGGCGCTCGCGGGCCCGACGCGACGGCGCAACGCACCGGCGCGGCACGGCCGTCAGTCGGACAGCGGCACCGAAGCGCGCATCGGGTCGCGCAGGTCGGTGCCGGCCCGCAGCCACCGTTCCTGCAACGGCCCGGCGCCGCGCACGCGCTTCCAGGCGGCCTCGTTGGCCGTCATGGGCAGCAGCGGGAAGAAGCGGACCGGGTCCATCGGCGGATCGAGGTCGAGGTCCTCGACCAGGCCGCCGGGCTCGGCGACCAGGACGGCGGAGAACGCGGCGCCGGGCCACAGGGGTTCGCCGACGTCCAGGGAGTTGCCGGGCGCCACGACCACTCCCTCGACCTGGGGCGAGGCGGCCAGCACGGCGAGCGGGCGCAGCACCTGGTCGATGTCGGCGCCGCTCCCGGCGCGCAGGGTGAGCACGAGTTCGGCCCGCGGTCCGCGCACGGGATCGGCGACGGAGACCGACAGGGGCGCCGCGAAGGTCGAGGGGCCGGCGCCGGCCGAGGAACCGGCCGGGTCGTTCATCGGTGCACGGGACATGCCGAGCGTCACGTAGCGCACCAGTGCCCCGTCGTTCCCGCCGTGGACGTCGGGGACGTCGCGGACGTCGCGGACGTCGCGGACGTCGCGGAAACGGAGCACCTCGATGCGCTCGGTCCCGAGGAAGGTGATCGCCGCGCGCGCGTCGGGCTCCCCGAAGGACATGCGCAGCCGCGCCTCGACCAGCCCCAGTACATCGACCATGAGCCGAGCATAGAGCGCGTATGAAATGGGCAAAGGAGCGCTGTGACGCTTTGGGTGCCTGGTATGGTGAGCCGTCGGCCACGCCGGTAGAGGCGTGCTCGTTTTCCCCCAGCGGGGACAGGCCGGAGGAGGTGGGGCTGCAATGGATCCTAGTCGACCGTGCAGTACCGGCAGCTCTTCCGCCCGGCATCTCTCCTGATCCCCAGCGTTCCGTACCCGGCCACCCGGTCGTGAAACCAAGATTTTCACGGAACTCCAGAGGATTTTCGGAACACTCCGCGAGCACCCGCGTGCCCCTGTAGCCGCCCTGCCCGCCCCCTGGTCTGCCCGGGCCGCCTGCCGCCTCCGGAAGAGCTCGCTGAACTGCGCAGTGATCAACGGTGATCACCCTGCCCTGATCCGCATTTCAGTCCGGCCAGTCCGTGAAGGAGCTTGCCATGTCGATGATCCGCGACCTGCGCGCAGTCGTCCGCCCCGCCCTGCGCAAGAGCAGCACTTCGTACGACTACGGCCCGGACCGCTCCCGCAACACCACCGTGCCCAGCGCCGTCGTGGACTGCGCCGTCTACCGCGACGGCCGCCGCAGCAGCGACCACATCACTCCGCGCGAGGCGCTGGAGAAGGTGAGCGGCGGCGGCGACGAGGGCTTTGTGTGGATCGGGCTGCACGAGCCGTCGGAGCGCGAGTTCTCCGAGATCGCGGACGTCTTCGGGCTGCACCCGCTGGCCGTGGAGGACGCCGTCCACGCCCACCAGCGGCCCAAGCTGGAGCGGTACGACGACACGCTCTTCATGGTGTTCAAGACCATCCGCTACGTCGAGCACGCCGAACTCACCGCCACCAGCGAGGTGGTGGAGAGCGGCGAGGTCATGGTCTTCACCGGCCGGCAGTTCGTCATCACCGTCCGGCACGGCGGCCACGGCTCGCTGCGCGCGCTGCGCCACCGTCTCGAGGACGACCCCGAGCTGCTGGCCAAGGGCCCCTCGGCGGTGCTGCACGCCATCGCCGACCAGGTCGTCGACGACTACCTGGCGGTCAGCGAGGCCGTGCAGGACGACATCGACGAGGTCGAGATCGACGTCTTCTCCGCGCAGGGCAAGTCCCCGCGCGCCACCGACGCCGGGCGGATCTACCAACTCAAGCGCGAGGTGCTGGAGTTCAAGCGCGCGGTCTCCCCGCTGCTGCGGCCGATGCAGATGCTCAGCGAGCGGCCGATGCGCGTGGTGGACCCGGAGATCCAGAAGTACTTCCGGGACGTCGCCGACCACGTCGCCCGCGTCCACGAGATGGTCGTCGGCTTCGACGACCTGCTGAACTCGATCCTCCAGGCCAACCTCGCCCAGGCGGCGGTCGCGCAGAACGAGGACATGCGCAAGATCACCTCATGGGCGGCCATCATCGCCGTACCGACCATGATCTGCGGTGTGTACGGCATGAACTTCGAGCACATGCCGGAACTGCACTGGCGCTACGGGTACCCGATGGTGCTGGTCGCCATCGGTGGCATCTGCCTCGCCATCCACCGCATCCTGCGCCGCAACGGCTGGCTGTAGGGCGCGTTCAGCCCTTGCGGCGGTCGGCGAGGACGACCAGCGCCAGTCCGGCCAGGATCACCAGGAGCGCCGGGTACGCCGCCACGGGCGGGGTCTGGCCCAGCCAGAGGGCCGCGACCAGCGCGGCGCCCGGCGTCTCCAGCAGGATGGCCGTGGAGGTGGTCGAGGCGCCGAGGCCGCGCACCACGCGGTTGAGGATGCTGTGCCCGAGCAGTTGGGCGGCCACGGTCAGCGCGGCGAGCTTCAGCCAGGTCGTACCGGAGTAGCCGGCGAGCGCGGAGCCGGAGACGAGGCAGGCCGCCAGCAGCGCCACGGCGGTGGTGGCGTAGCAGACGAAGGTGTACGCGGTGGTGCTGACGGTCCGTCGCACCTCCGCGCCCAGCAGTACGTAGCCCGCGGCGGCGATGCCGCCGGCCAGCGCCAGCGCGTCCCCGGCCAGGGCGCGGGGCGACAGCGACAGGTCGACGCCGGTGAGGATGACCACGCCGAGGACGGCGAGGCCGGTGCCCGCCCACACCAGCGCGGGCTGCCGCTGACCGCGCAGCCGCAGGAAGAGGGTGGTCCAGACCGGCGTCGTGGTGACCATCGCCGTCGAGGAGGCCACCGAGGTCATCGACAGGCTGGGCAGCCAGAGCCCGAAGTGCAGGGCCAGCACCGCGCCCGCGGCGAGCGACATCACGAAGGCCCGCCGGCCCATGCCGCGCAGTTCCGCGCGGTTCCGCAGCAGCGCGAACGGGCTGAGCACACCCACCGCCATGGCGTTGCGCCAGAACGCGATGGCGAGCGCGGGCGCGGCCGTGGCCGCGATGAGCGGCGCCGACAGCGACACCCCGGCGATGGCCACCGCCAGCAGGGCGAAGTCCAGGGGGGCCTTGGCCTGCGGGACGGCGTCCGGGGCCTCCACCGCCGTCGTCAAAGCGGGGCTGCTGCTGGTGGGCGGCGCGGCGGACACGCGGGGTCTCCTCGGGGCGGCGGGACGGCGACCCCCATAGCGTAAGGCCCGTACCCCGCCCGAGCCCCTGTCGTCTCACGATGCGTGCGGCCGACGGCCCCGGAAGGGCAGGCAATAGGCTGGGCGCATGACGGAAAGCGTGGAGCAGCCCCTGCTGGACCGGGCACTCATCGAGGAGGCCGCGAAGAAGTCGGGGCTGCTGTGGGTCGACGGTCAGGCGCTGTGGCACGCGTGGGTGGACGGCGCGGTCGTGCTGGTCGGCGGCGGCCCCGGCGAGCAGCCGCTGCCCGGGCTCTCCCCCGGCGGCAGCGCCCTGGTGACACTCCGCAGCAAGGACAAGGGCGGCCGGCTGGTCGCCTTCCCGGCCCTGGTCTCGGAACTGCCCCCGCAGGAGGAGGCGTGGACCGCCGCCGTCGCGGAGCTCAAGGGCAAGCGGCTCAACGCGCCGGACGCCGAGACGATGACCGAGCGCTGGGCGCGCGAATGCCGCGTACTGCGCCTGGAGCCGGCGGGGGCGCCCACCGAGCGGCCCGGCCTGATGCCGGAGCACAGCGGCGCCGCGGTCCCGGTGCCCACCGCCGCCACCACCCGCCGCCCGGCTCCGGCCGGTCTGCCGAAGCTGCTGTTCCGGCGGCGCGGCCGCGGCTGAGGGCGGCTACGACGTCACGGACCGGCCGTAGTCGACGACCTCGTCCTTGTCGGGGGCTCGCAGCGTGAAGTCCTTGCCCCAGTCGGCCATGGTCAGCGTGCCCGCGCCGCCGGCCCGTTCGTAGCGCAGCGGGTAGGGCGTGCCCTCCAGGGAGACGTCGATCGTGCCGCCGCTGCCGCCGTCCGCGGTGACGGCGATGGTGCGGACGGAGCCGACCTTGCGGTGGTCGCCCAGCGCGAGGTCGCCGCGCAGCACGAAGAAGCCGTCCAGCAGCACCTCCTTGTCCGTGAAGCCGCTGAACTGGCGGTAGGCGGGATCGCCGGCGGGCACCTTGACGTACTTGTTCTTGAGCTTGGCGCCGACCTCGTCGCCGTAGAAGCCCGCGCCGGCCTTCAGGTACAGGTCCTTGCCGACCCGCAGCAGCTCGAAGGTGCTGCCCTTGGTGCTGACCTCACCGAAGCCGCCGTTGCCGCGCAGCCGCATGTCGAGGGTGTAGGTGCGGCCCTGGCTGACGACCGTGCCGGACAGCCGCACGGTGTCGGCGGTCTCCGCCGCGGTGCGGGCGCGCTTCTCGATGGTGGTGGGGGGCAGCTTGCCGACGCCGTTGGTCCCCGCGTCCGGATCACCCGCGCATCCCGTCAGCAGGGTGAGCGCCAGTGCGCACACGAGGCTCGTGAGGGCGGCTGAACGGCGGCCGGGGATCACGGTGTTCTCTTCCTCCTGCGGTCGTCGTCGCCGTCCTGAACGGCGAAGCGGAGCCGAAGCTACCGAAGCGTACCCCCGGCCGGGTGAACGGCTGTGAACGCGATGCGAAGCCCCCGTGGAGCATCCCCGCGCGCCCGGTACGACCTGCGGCGTTAGCCTGACCGCATGGCAGCCGGAACCTCCCGGGTCTTTCTCTCGCACCTGTCAGGGGTGCGGGTCTTCGACCCCAACGGGGACCAGGTCGGCCGGGTCCGGGACGTGATCGTGATGCTGCGGGTCGGCGGCCGCCCCCCGCGCGTGCCCGGCCTGGTGGTCGAAGTGGCGAGCCGGCGCCGGATCTTCCTGCCCATCACGCGGGTGACCGGTGTGGAATCCGGCCAGGTCATCACCACCGGCGTGGTCAACATGCAGCGCTTCGAGCAGCGCCCCACCGAGACCCTGGTCATCGGCGAGCTGCTGGACCAGCGGGTCACGCTGGTCGACACCGGCGAGGAGGTGACCGTGCTGGACGTGTCGATGGTGCGGCTGCCGGCCCGGCGCGACTGGGAGATCGACAAGGTCTTCGTCCGCCGCGGCAGGGGCCGCGGGCTGCGGCGCGAACTCGAAGGGCGCGTGGGCCTCGCGTGGCGCGGCGCCGGCGGGCGGCGGGGAGAGACCCTGACCGTGGAGTGGTCGGCGGTCACCGGCTTCTCGCTCGACGAGCACGCGCAGGGCGCCGAGGCGCTGCTCGCCACCTTCGACCAGTTGCGCCCGGCGGACCTCGCGGGCGTGCTGCACCACCTGTCGGCCAAGCGCCGCGCCGAGGTCGCGGCCGCCCTGGACGACGACCGGCTGGCGGACGTCCTGGAGGAGCTGCCCGACGACGACCAGGTGGAGATCCTCGGCAAGCTCAAGGAGGAGCGGGCGGCCGACGTCCTGGAGGCGATGGACCCCGACGACGCCGCCGACCTGCTCGCCGAGCTGCCCGAACCGGTGCAGGAACGCCTCCTCGGCCTCATGGAACCCCACGAGGCCGCCGACATGCGGCGGTTGCTGTCGTACGAGGAGCGCACCGCGGGCGGTCTGATGACCACCGAGCCCATCGTGCTGCGCCCGGACGCCACCGTCGCCGACGCCCTCGCGCGGGTCCGCAACCCCGATCTGTCCGCCGCGCTCGCCGCCCAGGTGTACGTCTGCAGGCCGCCGGACGAGACCCCCACCGGCAAGTACCTGGGCACCGTGCACTTCCAGCGGCTGCTGCGCGACCCGCCGTTCACGCTGGTGAGCTCGCTGCTCGACAACGACCTGGAGCCGCTGCACCCCGACACCCCGCTGCCGGCCGTCACCAGCTTCCTGGCGACGTACAACATGGTGGCCGTGCCGGTGGTGGACGAGGGCGGCTCGCTGCTCGGCGCGGTGACCGTGGACGACGTACTGGACCACCTGCTGCCGGAGGACTGGCGCGAGACCGAGCTGCACGGGGTGGCCGGGGATGAGTGACGAGCGCCCCCGGGTCCGGCTCGACCAGCCGCTGGTACGCCGGATCAGCCTGCTCCCCGCCTACGACCCCGAGGCCTTCGGGCGGCTGTCGGAGAAGATCGCCCGCTTCCTGGGGACGGGCCGCTTCATCGTCTGGATGACCGTGGTCATCATCGCCTGGGTGGCGTGGAACGCGTTCGCGCCGCCCGGGATGCGCTGGGACCCGTACCCGTTCATCTTCCTGACCCTGATGCTGTCGCTGCAGGCCTCCTACGCCGCCCCGCTCATCCTCCTGGCCCAGAACCGGCAGGACGACCGGGACCGGGTCAATCTGGAGCAGGACCGCAAGGCCAACGAACGCAGCATCGCCGACACCGAGTACCTCACCCGCGAGATCGCCGCGCTGCGGCTGGGACTCGGCGAGGTCGCCACCCGCGACTGGATCCGCTCGGAGCTCCAGGAACTGCTCAAGGACCTCCACGAGCAGGCGCGCGCCGACGCGGAGTGAGGGCGGGCGGGGCCGTGTGAACCCGACCACCGCGGGTCATGGGCCGTTCACGCGCGACGTACCATCGAGCCATGGCTGACGACACTCCCGCAGGCGCTGTCTCGCTCGACGCGGTGCGCGCCGCCCTCGCGACGGTGAACGACCCCGAGATCCACAAGCCGATCACCGACCTGGGCATGGTCAAGTCCGTCGACATCGCCGACGGCGGCGCGGTGCGGGTCGGCGTGTACCTGACGGTGTCGGGCTGCCCGATGCGAGACACCATCACCAGCCTGGTGACCACGGCGGTCGCCAAGGTCGCCGGCGTCACCGGGGTCAGCGTCGAACTGGACGTGATGAGCGACGAGCAGCGCCGCGAACTGGCCTCCTCGCTGCGCGGCGGCCAGGCCGAGCGCGAGATCCCCTTCGCCCAGCCGGGCTCGCTCACCCGCGTGTACGCGGTGGCCTCCGGCAAGGGCGGCGTCGGCAAGTCCTCGGTGACGGTGAACCTCGCCGCCTCGATGGCCGCCGACGGCCTGAAGGTCGGTGTGGTCGACGCCGACATCTACGGCCACAGCGTGCCCCGCATGCTGGGCGCGGACGGCCGTCCCACCCAGGTCGAGAACATGATCATGCCGCCCTCGGCACACGGCGTGAAGGTCATCTCCATCGGCATGTTCACCCCGGGCAACGCCCCCGTGGTGTGGCGCGGCCCGATGCTCCACCGCGCGCTGCAGCAGTTCCTCGCGGACGTGTACTGGGGCGACCTGGACGTGCTGCTGCTCGACCTGCCGCCCGGCACCGGCGACATCGCCATCTCGGTCGCCCAGCTGGTCCCCAACGCCGAGATCCTCGTGGTGACCACGCCCCAGCAGGCGGCGGCCGAGGTCGCCGAGCGCGCGGGCACCATCGCCGTGCAGACCCACCAGAAGATCGTCGGCGTCATCGAGAACATGTCCGGGCTGCCCTGCCCGCACTGCGGCGAGATGGTGGACGTCTTCGGCAGCGGCGGCGGCGAGCGCGTCGCGGAGGGCCTGACCCGTACGACCGGCGCCAACGTGCCGGTGCTGGGCCAGATCCCGATCGACGTCCGGCTGCGCGAGGGCGGCGACGACGGCCGCCCGGTCGTGCTCACCGACCCGCAGTCCCCCGCGGGCTCCGCGCTCCGCGACATCGCCGGCAAGCTCGGCGGGCGTCAGCGCGGTCTGGCCGGCATGTCCCTGGGCATCACGCCGCGCAACAAGTTCTGAGCGGCGGCTGCCGCCGCGTCAGGGGCGTCCTCCTCGTGAGGGCGCCCCTGTCGTGTGACCGCGGGTCAACGCCGGTAGGCGTGGATGTCCTTGACCCGCGACAGCCCGAGACCGTAGGCGCTCATGCCGCGCCCGAACGCGCCCAGGTGCACCCCGCGCGCGGAACCGGCCATCACCCAGCCGTACTCGGACTCGCGGTAGTGGAAGGGCGCGGGCTCGCCGTCCACCGGCAGGGTGAGCGTCGACCAGTCGGCACCGTCGAGGTTGTCGGCCAGGTCCCACGCGATGGCGGTCTGCTGGTCCAGCCAGTCCTCGCGCAGATGGCGTTCCATCTGGGTGGGCCAGGTGCACGACAGCAGCCCGGAGCCGGCCAGCCACGCCGCGGAGGACACCGAGGTCTCCTCCAGGACGCCCGTGCCGTCGGCGCTGTGCCGCACCGGGCGCTGCGCGACCGTCACGACCACCGTGAAGCGGCGGTTGTCCGGCGTGGGCTCCACCTTCACGGAGGGCTCGTCACCGTGGCCCGTCGAGCCGTGCTCCACGGTGCCGTCCGCGCTCCTGCCGACGGGGGCGAGCCAGCGGTGCCCGGTGAACGCCTCGTCCAGCCCGTACCAGGCGAAGTCGGCCCTGAGATAGCCGTCGATCGTACGATCCGCTGGATCAGCTGTGGTCTCCATACGCGCGGCGCCTCCTCCATAAGGGCAAACAAAGGGAGAATAGCCACTCGCGCGACCTGAACGGGGCAGGGGCCCCGGTTCAGGTGGCGTCGGAGTCGAACGGCGGAGCCTCGCCGGGCTCCAGCCCGTCCCGCTTGCGCAGCCGGTCCGGCGTGCCCGGGGAGCCGGAACCGCCGGTGGAACCGCCGCCGCCGGAACCGCTGTCCCGGCCGTGGACGGCGTCGGTGACCGCCGACATCTCCTCCTTGAAGTCGAATCCGTTACGGATCTCCTTCAGGCCGAGCTCGTCGTTGTCCAGCAGCTGCTTGCGGACGAAGTTGCGCGGGTTGAGGTCCTCGAACTCGAAGTCCTTGAACTCCGGGCCCAGCTCCTTGCGGATGTCCGCCTTGGCACTGTCGGAGAACTCACGCACCTTGCGGATGAACTGCGTGACGTCCTTGATGACCTTGGGCAGCTTGTCGGGCCCGAACACGAGCACGGCAAGGATCACGAGCGCGACGACCTCCAGCGCGCCTATGTCTGAAAACACCGTGCAGCTCCTCGTGGTCCTCGGCCGGCGGACGGAATCCGGCGGATCTCACCGTACCTGCCCGAACCAGGTAGGCGGGAGTGGCCCGGGGTCAACAGTAGGCCGCGCCGGGGTAAACCCGTGCCCCGGCTCAGCCGGTGGCCGAACCGAGGACCAGCTGCACGCTGCGCTGCTTGCCGCCGCGCTTGAGGGTGAGGGCCAGCTTGTCCCCGGGACGGTGGCTGCGGATGCGCACGATCAGCTCCTCGCCGCTGTGCACGCGCTTGCCGTCGATGGCGGTGATGACGTCGCCCGGCTCGAGACCGGCCTTGGCGCCGGGGCCGTTCGGGGTGATGGACTCCCCGTCGCCCTCGCCCTCCGGGCTCACCTGGGCGCCGTCGCCCTCGTACTGCAGATTGATGCTGACGCCGATCACCGGGTGGGTGGCCTTGCCCTTGTTGATCAGCTGCTCGGCGACCCGCTTCGCCTGGTTGACGGGGATGGCGAAGCCCAGGCCGATGCTGCCGCCCTGGCTGCCGTTGCCGAAGGGGTCCGAGCCGGTGTCGGCGGAGCGGATGGCGCTGTTGATGCCGATGACCAGGCCCCGGGAGTCCACCAGCGGGCCGCCGGAGTTGCCCGGGTTGATCGGGGCGTCGGTCTGGATGGCGTCGACGTAGCTGACGTCGCTGCCCTCGGTGTCGCCGCCCGCGGTGATCGGCCGCTGGGTGGCGCTGATGATGCCGGAGGTCACGGTGCCCTCCAGGCCGTACGGGGCGCCGATGGCGACCACCGGGTCGCCCACCTGGGCCGCGTCGGAGTTGCCGAGGGCGACCGGGCGCAGCCCCTTGACCCCGCTGACCTTGATGACCGCCAGGTCGTAGCCGGTGTCGCGGCCGACGATCTTCGCTGAGCGGATCTGGCCGCCGTTGAAGGTCACCGAGATGGTGCCGCTCTTCGCGACGGTCTCCACGACGTGGTTGTTGGTGAGGATGTGGCCCTCGTCGTCCAGCACGAAGCCGGTGCCGGTGCCCTCGCCGCTGTCGCTCTTGACGTGGATGTAGACCACGCCCGGCAGGACCTTGGCGGCGATGCCCGCGACGCTGTCCGGGGCGCGTTTCCCGGCGTCCCGGGTGACCTGGGGCAGGGTCACCTGCTCCGATCCGTCGCTCTGCGCCACGTACGCGCCCAGGGCGCCGCCGATGCCGCCGGCCACCAGCGTGAGGGCGACCAGGCCGGCGGCCAGCGGGCCGCGGCGGCGGGAGGTCCGGGGGGCGGCGGACAGCGGCCCGGGGGCCGCCCAGGGGTCGTAGCGGTGCCACTGGCCGACCGGGAGCGGCGGCGGGACCGGGTTCGCGGTGGGCGGCGGCGCGGCCGGCAGGGGAGGCCGGGAGGGCGGTGCGGTGTCCGCCGGACGGGTGACGGGAGGCGCCGGCGCCCAGGGCCCGGGCTCACCGTAGGGCGGGGTGTCGTACGGGTCTGAGCCGTGCCGCGGGACGGCGTCCTGCGGAGGCTGCGGGGGCGGGGCGGCGGACGGACCGGACCGGGGCGCGGCGTGCGTCTCCGGCGGGGCCGGTGACACCGGCTCCGGGCGGCTCCACCACTTCGGCCCGCCGGGCTTCCCCTGGTCCACAGTGCTCCCCTACGACGACCTGTCCTCCCTGGATTGAACCAGGAGTCGGCGCCGCCCGCAGCCGCCCGCTCAGCGGCTGACGGGGAAGGAGCCCAGCAGGGGGGTGGCCGAGTCGGCGGGAACGGATGCCGACGGCGAGGCAGGGGTGCCGCCGCCGGGACGCGGGGAGGCCGTGGCCGACGTACCCGGCGCGGGGGCGGCCAGGGTGGCCGGAACCGCCGTCCCGGACGCGGAGGGCGAGGGGGACGCCCGACGGCCCGGTGCCAGGAGGGACCGCGCGACGGCCGCCGGGTCGACCCGGCCCTCGGACGTCGGCGAGGTCATCGCGAAGGGCCGCGTACCGCTGCTCGGGTGCAGAAGGTCGCCGTTCGGCCTGGCCCACACATCGGCGGCGGGCCGGGCGGACTGCTGCGAGCTCAGAGGGGTCACCGCGGCACCGGTCTCGTCCAGACCGGGCTCAGGGGCGCCGTCCAGCGGCAGCGCGCCGCCCAGGGCGATGGCCGCCATGGAGAACGCGCCGGCCGCCGCGAAGGCGAACCGCCGCCGGCCGCGGCCGGCCGAGCCGGTCGGGCCCGGCGCCGCGGGGGTGCTGGGACGCGCCGTCTCGTGGATCCGGAAGCCCCGGGACGCCGATGCCGACAGCGGCAGCGCGAACTCCTCGCGGGCCTTGCCGAACAGATCGCCGTTCAGCCGCTCGCCGCCGAGGCTCGCGGCCTGGATCATCCCGCCGCCGTCGAAGGGCCCGCCCGTCGCGTCCCCGTCGCCCGCGGGCAGCTCCTGGAGGCGGGCCAGCAGGCCCGCCGAGAGTGCGGGCGGCGCGGAGGCCGCGATCGCGTCCTTCATACGGCGCTGCTCGTCGGCCGCGTCCTTGCACTCGGTGCAGGTCGCCAGGTGCGCCAGCACCCGGTCGCGGGCGTCGTCGTGCAGCTCACCGTCGACGAAGGCGGCGAGATGGTCTCCCAGGTGCTGCTCGGCGCAGAGCAGATGCCGGCTGCGGGTGCTGCTCACGTGCCCCCGCCCTCCAGGGCCGCCCGGCCCGTGGTCAGCACGGGTGCCCGGCCCGGACGGGCGGCGGGCGCCCGGTGCTCCAGCGCCTTGCGCAGGTGGGAGCGGCCGCGGTGGATGCGGCTGCGCACCGTGCCGAGCTTGACGCCGAGCGTCGCCGCGATCTCCTCGTACGACAGGCCCTCGATGTCGCAGAGCACGACCGCGGCGCGGAACTCCGGTGCGAGGGTGTCCAGCGCCTGCTGGATGTCGGCGTCGAAGTGCGTGTCCGCGAAGTGCTGCGCGGGGGACGGCTCACGGCTGGGCAGGCGCTCTGCCGCGTCGTCGCCGAGTGCGTCGAAACGGATGCGCTGGCGGCGCCGGACCATGTCCAGGAAGAGGTTCGTGGTGATGCGGTGCAGCCAGCCCTCGAAAGTGCCGGGCGTGTACGTCGACAGCGAACGGAAGACCCTGACGAAGACCTCCTGCGTGAGGTCCTCGGCGTCGTGCTGGTTGCCCGTCAGGCGGTAGGCGAGACGGTAGACCCGGGCGCTGTGCGTACTGACGATCTCCTCCCAGGAGGGAGGGGTCCACGTCTGAGCACCCCCGTCGGTGGCGAAGGTCGCGTTGGCGGCCACTGTCGAGGACTCGTCGGAGCGCGGACGGTCGTCAGCTGTATCGGTCACGGATTTCGGCTCGCCGGCCGACCTGCGGAAGCGCGACAGCACTCCCCGGTGACCCGCCGCAGCCGCACCTCCCCTATCGGCTCTGGTGGTGTCCAGTAGAGCCCCTACCATATCCACCTCGCCCGTTAGCTCCGGATAAGTGCCGAGCTCATCCGCGCGGCCCTCGTTCCCCACCATCTCTCGAACCTCCCAACGACTGGTCCCATCTCCGGGTTCCCGACCGCAACGGATACAGTCGCCGGGCGGGCTGCAACCGTCACGCGGACAGGAGAGGGCAATTACCGGCAACCGGCAGGCGAGCTGGGCGTTCGCGGACGCTTTCGTCGCCGAGGACGACGCGCTGATACGAGCCCGCGCGCGAGCTCGTGAGGCGGGCGTGCGTCCGGTCTCCCCGGGCACCGGCGCGACCCTGCGCCTGCTGGCCGCGGCCACCGACGCCAAGGCGGTCGTGGAGATCGGCACCGGCACCGGGGTCTCCGGCATCCACCTGCTGCACGGCATGCGCGCCGACGGCGTGCTGACCACCGTCGACACCGAGCCCGACCGCCAGCAACTGGCCCGCGGCGCCT
Organism: Streptomyces sp. NPDC002574; assembly: GCF_042889545.1. NCBI lineage: Bacteria > Bacillati > Actinomycetota > Actinomycetes > Kitasatosporales > Streptomycetaceae > Streptomyces > Streptomyces sp. NPDC002574. The sequence continues at coordinate 11,645 of NZ_JBIARB010000003.1, read as the reverse complement.
ACCGCGAGGCCGGCTTCGCCACCAACCGCGCCCGCTGCATCCCCGGCCGGGCGCTGGACGTACTCCCCCGCCTCGCCGACGGCGGCTACGACCTGGTCTTCTGCGACGGGGACCGGCTGGAGTACCCGGACTACCTGGGTGAATCGCTGCGCCTGCTCCGGCCGGGGGGTCTGGTCTGCTTCGAGGGCGCCTTCGCCCAGGGCCGCGCGATGGACGCCGCCCACCAGGAGGCCGAGGTGATCCGGCTGCGCGAGCTGATGCGCACGGTCCGGGACAATCCCGCGCTCGCCCCGGTCCTGCTGCCGACCGACGACGGACTGCTCTGCGCGGTACGGCGCGGCTGACCATTCCGGCGTCGCCGATACCGCCGCGCGCCCGTATTCAGGTGCGTTTCGCACCGTCCGGCCGTTCAGCGGTTCTGCGGGTCTGCGGTTCTGCGGGTCCGCCGTTCTTCCGGAAAGAACAAACAAGCGACCCCCGGCGCAGGCGTGCTGCCGGGGGCCCAAGGCTTGGATTGGCCGGTTCAGGCGATGGCCTTCTTCAATGCCTCGCCGAGTGCATCCGCCTCGTCCGGGGTCAGCTCGACGACAAGCCGTCCGCCGCCCTCGAGCGGAACGCGCATGATGATGCTCCGCCCCTCCTTGGTCACCTCGAGCGGGCCATCACCCGTCCGCGGCTTCATGGCCGCCATGCTCGTTCCCCTTCCTGAAACCAGCTCTTCGCACACGGTGGCCCAGGCGCCACCGGACTCGAACACATTGGTTCTCGGCCATTATCCCGCATCGGGTGACCCGATGACCAACATCGGTTCCCATCCGTTCGAGAACCCGGTCCCGCAAAACCGTCCATTTCGGTGATCGCCCACTCGTGTGCGTTTGATGGACGTCACATGTTCGCGTGCGGCGATCTCCGGCATGCTGACCCCGAACGCGAGCCGCGACGAAGGGGATCACATGGCCGACACCGTGCTGTACGAGGTGAGCGACGGACTCGCCACCATCACCTTGAACCGCCCCGACGCGATGAACGCGCTGAACGTCGAGACCAAGGTCGCCCTCCGCGACGCCCTGCGGGCGGCGGGCGCCGACCGGGTGGTGCGGGCGGTGCTGCTGACCGCGACCGGCAGGGCGTTCTGCGTGGGACAGGACCTCAAGGAGCATGTGGCGCTCAGCGGCGAGGCGGGCGGCGGCCCCGCCATGTCCACGGTCCGGGAGCACTACAACCCGATCGTCACGGCCATCACGACCATGCCCAAGCCGGTCGTCGCCGGTATCAACGGCGTCGCGGCGGGCGCGGGGGCCGGTTTCGCCTTCGCCTGCGACTACCGCGTGGCCGCCGACACCGCGGCGTTCAACACCTCCTTCGTCGGCGTCGCGCTGACCGCCGACTCCGGCGCCTCGTGGACGCTGCCCCGGCTGATCGGCCGCAGCCGCGCCGCCGACCTGCTGCTCTTCCCGCGGACGGTCCCCGCGCAGGAGGCGTACGAACTCGGCATCGTCAACCGGCTCGTCCCGGCGGCCGACCTGGCCGCCGAGGCCGCCGCGGTGGCCCGCGGCCTCGCCGAGGGCCCCACGGTCGCCTACGCGGCGGTCAAGGCGTCCCTGGCGTACGGCCAGGAGCACTCGCTGGTCGAGACGCTGGCCAAGGAGGACGAGCTGCAGACCCTCGCGGGCGCTTCCGAGGACCACCGGATCGCGGTCGAGGCGTTCCTCAAGAAGGAGAAGCCCCGCTACCTGGGGCGCTGACGGCCTCCGGCGGCCGGCTGCCCCGCGGCCTCAGCGGCGGGCGAAGCAGCCGGCCAGGTGGTCGTCCACCAGGCCGCAGGCCTGCATCAGCGCGTAGGCGGTGGTGGGGCCGACGAAGCGGAAACCGCGCTTCTTGAGGTCCTTGGCCAGGGCGGTGGACTCCGCCGTGACGGCCGGTACGTCCGCGGAGGTGCGGGGGGCGGGCCGATCGGCGGGGTCCGGCGCGTAGGACCACACCAGTGCGTCCAGGCCGCCCTCGTAGCCCTCGCGCAGCTCCAGCGTGGCCCGTGCGTTGGAGATCGCCGCGTCGATCTTGGCGCGGTTGCGGATGATGCCGGAGTCGCCGAGCAGCCGCTCGCGGTCCTCGTCGGTGAAGACGGCCACGGCGTCCGGCGAGAAGCCCGCGAAGGCCTTCCGGAAGCCCTCGCGGCGGCGCAGGATCGTGATCCACGACAGACCCGACTGGAAGGCCTCCAGGCAGACCCGCTCGAAGAGCGGGGCCTCGCCGTGCACCGGCCGACCCCACTCGGTGTCGTGGTACTCCCGGTAGTCCGCGGAGGTCTCGGTCTCCAGTCCCCAGGGGCAGCGCGCCTTGCCGTCCGCCCCGACGACCACTGCGCTCATCGCTCGCCGCCGGGCCCGCTGGGCTCGTGGGCGGCGTCCTCCGCGTCCTGGGCGGCGTCCTTGACCAGGGAGGGGCCGCCGAACGCGGTGGCGTGCGCCCCGGCGAGCGCTGCCTCCAGGTCGGCGATGTGCGCGTCGCGCTGGGCGAGTTCCGCGGCCAGCCGGTCCAGCACGTCGTCGACGTCGAGCATGCGGTAGCCGCGCACGGCCACCGGCAGCCGCAGCTGCTCTATGTCGGCGCGCCCCACCGGTCGCTCGCGCGGCAGCCGGTCGTCCAGCCGGTCCGGCTCCACGTCACGGAGCCCCCCGCCGTCACCGAGCACCGCGAGGGCCACCGCGGCGACCACCGCGACCAGCGCGATGAGCAAGAACCAGAACAAGACCTCTCCCGGGGTCGGCCCGACGTGTACGGCACGATCGTGCCACGCCGCGCTGTGCGCGCGGTGCGCGGTCGGCGACTATCTTCGGTCGGCGGACCACATTTCGAGGAGACGGGCGCGACATGCTGAGGCTGGGCACACGGGAATTCGGCGAGCACGAACCCGTGATCATGGCGATCGTGAACCGGACGCCGGACTCGTTCTACGACCAGGGCGCCACGTTCGGCGACGAGCCCGCCCTGGCGCGCGTGGCGCAGGCCGTGGCCGAGGGCGCCGCGATCGTCGACATCGGCGGTGTCAAGGCGGGCCCGGGGGCGGAGGTCTCGGCGCAGGAGGAGATCCGGCGCACGGTCGACTTCGTCGCCGAGGTGCGGCGGCGCCACCCCGACGTCGTCATCAGCGTGGACACCTGGCGCCACGAGGTCGGCGAGGCCGTCTGCGAGGCCGGCGCGGACCTGCTCAACGACGCGTGGGGCGGGGTCGACCCCCGGCTCGCCGAGGTCGCCGCCGAGCACGGCGTCGGCCTGGTGTGCACGCACGCGGGCGGCGCGCAGCCACGCACCCGGCCGCACCGGGTGGGCTACGACGACGTGATGGCGGACATCCTGAAGGTCACCGTGGGGCTCGCCGAGCGGGCGGTGGCCCTCGGGGTGCGGCGGGACGCCGTCCTGATCGACCCCGGGCACGACTTCGGCAAGAACACCCGGCACTCCCTGGAGGCGACCCGGCGCCTGCCGGAGATGACGGCGACGGGATGGCCGGTGCTGGTCTCCCTGTCCAACAAGGACTTCGTGGGCGAGACGCTGGACCGTCCGGTCAAGGAACGGCTGCTGGGCACGCTGGCGACCACGGCGGTGTCCGCCTGGCTGGGCGCCCGGGTGTACCGCGTGCACGAGGTCGCCGAGACCCGGCAGGTGCTCGACATGGTCGCGTCCATCGCGGGCCGGCGCCCACCGGCGGTCGCCCGGCGCGGACTGGCCTGACGGGCCCGCCCGCGCCGGCTGCCTGCCTGCTGGGGCAGAGCGGCTAGTCGCCGCTCTCCTTGGTCACCAGGCGGACGGCCTCGTCCACGTCGTCGGTGAGGTGCAGCAGTTCCAGGTCCACCGGGGACGCCTTGCCCTGGTGGACGACGGTCTCCCGGACCCAGTCGACCAGGCCCCGCCAGTAGGCGGTGCCGAACAGGACGATGGGGAACTGCGTGACCTTGCGGGTCTGCACCAGGGTGAGGGCCTCGAAGAGCTCGTCGAGCGTGCCGAAGCCGCCGGGCAGCACGATGAAGCCGGAGGCGTACTTCACGAACATCGTCTTGCGGACGAAGAAGTAGCGGAAGTTCACGCCGATGTCGACGTAGGGGTTGAGCCCCTGCTCGAAGGGGAGCTCGATGCCGAGCCCCACCGAGACGCCGCCCGCCTCGCACGCGCCGCGGTTGGCCGCCTCCATGGCGCCCGGGCCGCCGCCGGTGATGACGGCGAAGCCGGCCTCCGCGAGGGCCCGGCCGATGCGGACGCCGGTCTCGTACTCCGGGGCGCCCTCGGGCGTACGGGCGGAGCCGAAGACGCTGACGGCACGGCCGAGTTCGGCCAGCGCGCCGAAGCCCTCGACGAACTCGGACTGGATGCGCATCACGCGCCAGGGATCCCCGTGCACCCAGTCCGACGGGCCGCGGGTGTCCAGCAGCCGCTGGTCGGTGGTGGACTTCTGCACCTGGCCCCGGCGGCGCACCACCGGGCCGGTGTGGCGCTCGGGCCAGCCTCGCCCTGCGGAGCTGCCTTCCGCCGCCGCCGTCTCGGCCGCCGCCGCCTCCTCCGCGTCATGGTCCATGTCGCGCTCCTTTCGCTGCGTCCCCCCGGTCCGGTCAGGGTACGCACGCGCCCACCGCGCGGATCAAGAACGCGCCGCTGAACAGCTCGTTACGCCAGCCAGGCGCGCAGTTTCCGCTCCGCCTCCAGGACGGCGGCGACGGCGACGTGCTCCTCGCGGGTGTGGGCCAGCTTGGGGTCGCCGGGGCCGTAGTTCACCGCGGGGACGCCGAGCGCGGAGAAGCGGGCGACGTCCGTCCAGGCGTCCTTGGGCGCGGGCTCGGTGCCGATGGCCGTCACGAACGCCGCCGCGGCGGGGTGGGACAGGCCCGGCAGGGCGCCGGGGGCGCTGTCGGTGAGCAGCACGTCGAAGCCCTCGAAGACCTCGCGGACGTGGTCGAAGGCCTCGGCCTCGGAACGGTCGGGGGCGAAGCGGAAGTTGACGATCACCGCGCACGCGTCGGGGATGACGTTGCCGGCGTGACCGCCCTCGATCATCACCGCGTTGAGGCCCTCGCGGTACGTCAGGCCGTCGATGACGGCCTGCCGGGGCTCGTAGGCGGCGAGCCGGGCCAGCACCGGCGCGGCCTTGTGGATGGCGTTCTCCCCGAGCCAGGCGCGCGCGGAGTGGGCGCGGCGGCCGGTGGTCTCGACGCGGACCCGCAAGGTGCCCTGGCAGCCGCCCTCGACCTTGCCGTCGGTGGGCTCCAGCAGGACCGCGAAGTCGCCCTCCAGCCAGTCGGGGTGATGCTGGACCAGCCGCCGCAGCCCGTTGCGCTCGGCCTCGATCTCCTCGGCGTCGTAGAAGACGAAGGTGAGGTCGCGATGGGGCTCGGTGAGGGTGGCGGCGAGCCGCAGCTGCACGGCGACGCCGGACTTCATGTCGGTGGTGCCGCAGCCCCACAGGATGCCGTCGTCGTCCAGCCGGGAGGGGACGTTGTCGGCGATGGGCACGGTGTCCAGGTGCCCCGCGAGCACGACCCGCTCGGCGCGGCCCAGACGGGTGCGGGCGACCACGGCGTCGCCGTCGCGGTCGACGGTGAGGTGCGGCAGGGCGCGCAGCGCCTCCTCCACGGCGTCCGCCAGCGGCTTCTCGGCGAGGCTGACGGAGGGGATGTCGACGAGCTGCGCCGTCACCGCGGCGGCGTCCTGACTGAGATCGAGCACGGGCCGTTCCATGAGGCCGACCTTACCGGGGGACGAATACCGTGGTCGGCACAGCCGCCTTCGGTACGGTGTGCGCGTGCCGAAGCCGACGTCGACGTCCAGCCCCGCCGCGCGCGCCCCCAAAAAGCGGGGGCGGGCCGCGCGGGTGGTCACCGCCGCCCTGGTGCTGCTGGGGGGCGCGGGCTACGCGGCCCACCACTTCGGCGTGATCGGGGGTCCCGGGCCCGTCGAGTGCACGGTGACCGCCGAGGGCGGGACGCTGCGGCTGGAGCCGCAGCAGGCCGCCAACGCCTCGACGATCGCCGCCGTCGCCAGTTCGCGCGGACTGCCGGAGCGGGCCGTGGCGATAGCGCTGGCGACGTCGATGCAGGAGTCCGCGCTGCGCAACATCAACCACGGCGACCGGGATTCGATGGGCCTGTTCCAGCAGCGTCCCTCGCAGGGCTGGGGCACGGCGGCGCAGATCATGGACCCGGTCTATGCCTCGAACGAGTTCTTCGACGGCCTGGTGAAGATCCAGGGCTATTCGCGGCTGCCGCTCACCGTGGCCGCGCAACGGGTGCAGAAGAGCGGTTATCCGCAGGCGTACGCCAAGCACGAGGCGGACGCGGCGCTGCTGGCCGCCGCCCTCACCGGCCGGCACGGTGCGGCGCTGACCTGCACGACGGCGGACGGCGAGCGGACCGTCACCGGTGGGGACGCGGCGAAGGTGCGCTCCCGCCTGGTACGGGAGTTCGGCCCGGACGTGGCGCCGCGGACGATGGCGGCCGCCGATCCGGACCCCGGGGCCGGCGCGGAGGGCGACGCCAAGAACGGCGGTGCCGCGGACCGCGCCAAGGGCGGTGGCCAACAGACCGCGGGGCCGCGCACGGTGGCGGTGCCCTCCGCGCCCGCCGACGGCGAGGGCCGCGGCGGGGACGCCCGGCGGGGCTGGGAACTCGCGCAGTGGGCGGTGGCGCACGCCCATGAACTGAAGGTGGAGAAAGTCGCGTTCGCGGAGAGCGAGTGGTCGGCGGCGGCCTCCGGCAAGGGCTGGACGAAATCGAATAGCGCCGATTCCGGCACCGCGACCGAAGACGTGCGCATCACCGTCGCGCAATAGTGCGGGCATTCACCCCCAGGCGGGTCGCTTGTACGCCAAACCCATCAGATGGGAAACCACCTCGGGAGAACGTCAAAACCCCATCTGAGGAACGGCCGTGACGTTTCGTCGGCGCAGCTCAAGGCGTCCGAATTGCTCCGCTTTACCGGCCGCCGGAACTCACCGCATTGCCAACTCTTTACCTGAGGCGGCCGCAACCTTCGGGGCACCTCACGCGGTAGTCACGACGTCCGCCCCGCGGACATGTCACGCCGTAACTGTCGTCTCTCCGTAAAAGGAGCACCATGTCTCTCCCCCTCACGCGTCGGATCGTCCGGGCCGCCCTGCTGGTCGGCGCGGCCGCGGCTCCTCTCATCGGTGCCGGTGCCGCGTCCGCCGCCGAGCTGCCGCAGGTCGGCGACCTGGGTGGGCTGACCAACGTGGACAAGGCCCCGGAACTCGCCGGCACGGTCACCAATGCGGCCCAGGACTCCGGCGCGGTGAAGACCGTCCAGCAGTCCGTGCCCGCCACGGCGAACACGGTGGCCGGTCTCGGCAAGACGGTCCAGCCGGCCGTCAGCGGCGTCGCCACGAAGGCGGTGGGCACCATCGGCGGCGCCGCCGTGGAGGTCGGCAAGCACGCCGGCAAGACCGGCCTGCCGCTGCAGAGCCTGCCCACCACCGACCAGCTTCCCCTCAAGGGGCTTCCCCTCGGCGGCTGACCCCCACAGCCGCACCGGAAGGGCCCGGAGAGCCTCGGCTCCCCGGGCCCTTCGGGCACTTCGGGTTCTCCCGCTACGGGTCGGTCAGCCGGCCAGGCGGCGCACGGCGGCCGCCACCCGTTCGTCGGTGGCCGTGAACGCGATCCGCACGTACCGCTCGCCGGCCGCGCCGTAGAAGTCGCCGGGCGCCACGAGGATGCCGCGCTTGGACAGGTCGGCGACCGTGTCCCAGCCCGACTCGTCACGCGTGGCCCACAGGTAGAGGCTGGCCTCGCTGTGCTCGATGCGGAAACCGGCCGTCTCGAAGGCGGTGCGCAGGGCCGCCCGGCGCCGCGCGTAGCGCTCGCGCTGCCCGGCCACGTGGGCGTCGTCACCGAGGGCCGCGATGGTGGCGGCCTGCACCGGCGCGGGCGTCATCATGCCGCCGTGCTTGCGGATCTGCAGCAGCTCGCCCAGCACGGCCGGGTCGCCCAGAAGGAAGGCCGACCGGTAGCCCGCCAGGTTGGAGCGCTTGGACAGCGAGTGGACGGCGACGATGCCCTCGTACGAGCCCCCGCAGACGTCCGGGTGCAGCACCGAGACCGGGTCGGCGTCCCAGCCCAGCTCCAGGTAGCACTCGTCGCTGAAGACCAGCACGCCGTGCTCCCGCGCCCAGGCCACCGCCCGGCGCAGCTCCTCCTTGCCGAGCACCCGCCCGGTGGGGTTGGACGGGCTGTTGAGCCACAGCAGCCGCAGGCCGGCCGGGTCGAGCTCGGTCGGCTCGTCGTAGACCACCGGCTCGGCGCCCGCCAGGCGCGCGCCGACCTCGTAGGTCGGGTAGGCCAGCCGCGGGTACGCGACCTTGTCGCCGGCGCCCAGGCCCAGCTGGGTCGGCAGCCAGGCGACCAGTTCCTTGGAACCGACCACCGGCAGCACATGCGTGTCCCCCAGGTCCGGGGCGCCGAGCCGGCGGCCCGCCCAGCCGGTGATGGCGGCGCGCAGCTCGGGGGTGCCCCACACCGTGGGGTAGCCGGGGCTGTCGGAGGCCTCGCTCAGCGCGCGGCGGACGATGTGGGGGACCGGGTCGACGGGGGTGCCCACCGACAGGTCGACGATCCCGCCGGCGTGTGCGGCGGCCGTGGCCTTGTACGGTTCGAGCCGGTCCCACGGGAAGACGGGGAGTCTGGACGAGACTGGCTGCGCCACGCTGATGCTCACTTTCCGTTACCGAACGGCCCGGGGGCCGCTAAACACGGCGGTCCCGCACGGCGGTGTGCCGTACGGGACCGCCCGCAATTGTCGGGGTCACTCGCCCTGCGGGGGCAGGGCGGCGATGAAGGGGTGGTCGCGCTCGATCAGCCCGAGCTTGGAGGCGCCACCGGGCGAACCGAGCTCGTCGAAGAACTCGACGTTCGCCTTGTAGTAGTCCTTCCACTCCTCCGGGGTGTCATCCTCGTAGAAGATGGCCTCCACCGGGCAGACCGGCTCACAGGCTCCGCAGTCGACGCATTCGTCCGGGTGGATGTACAAGGACCGCTGGCCCTCGTAGATGCAGTCGACCGGGCACTCCTCGATGCACGCCTTGTCCTTGACGTCGACACAAGGCTGCGCGATGACGTAGGTCACGCTGTCGTTCCTCCTCGATAGGGCTGTCTCGCGCGGGAGCGCGGCGTCGTCGATGCCCGCCCCTAGTATCTCCGTTCTTGGGCGGCAGACGAACAGGAGGGGCGGTCATGAGCATGGATTTCACCGCCGGAGCTCGGGCGGACGTACGCATAACCCCCTCTGACGTGGGTAAACGCGTATCGGTCCGCCGGATCGCGGAGATCGTCGGCGGGCGCCCCGTGTTCACCGACGCCGTAGGGGTTCTCACATCGTGGGACGCGGGCGCACTGGTCGTGACCCGCAGGAACGGGGAGGCCGTCCGCATCGCGGAACCCCTGCTCGTGGCGGCCAAGATCGTTCCCGACACGCCGGTCCGGCGCGGCGCGCGGGCACCCCGCGCGACCGTCCGCGAACTGCAGGAGAGCGCCGCGCGCTGCTGGCCCGCGCCCGAGACCGCGCGGCTCGGCACCTGGACGCTCCGCGCCGCCGGCGGATTCACCCGCAGGGCCAACTCCGCGCTGCCGCTCGGCGAGCCGGGGCTGCCGGTGGCGGCCGCGGCCGAGGCGGTGGCCCGCTGGTACGGCGCACGCGGGCTGCCCGCGTACATCCAGGTCACCACGGGCGGCGAGGACGGCGACGAGGCCCTCGCGGCGTCGCTCGACGCCCTCGGCTGGACCGCCGAGGGCCACGCCCTGCTCCGCACCGCCCCGCTGGCGCCGCTCGCGGACCTGTCGGGCGCCGAACGAGTGCGGCTGACACGGGAGGTGGACTCCGGGTGGCTCGCCCGCTACCACCGCACCGGCGGCCTCGGCGACGCGGCACTCGCCGTTCTCACCGGCGGCCCCTCCGTGTGGCTGGCAAGCGTGCCCGGCGCCGCGGAAGGCGCGCCCGCAGCGATCGGCCGGTGCGTGGTCGACGGACGCTGGGCGTCCTTCGGCGCCGTCGAGACCGACCCTGCCTCGCGACGGGGCGGGCTGGCCACGGCGGTCGTGGCGGCACTGGCCCGCAAGGCCCTGGACGAGGGTGCCTCGGGCGCGTACCTCCAGGTCGAGGCCGACAACGAGGGCGCCCGCGCGCTCTGGGACCGGCTGGGCTTCGGCACGCACCACGGGTACCACTACCGGCGCGGACCGCGCCCGGCGGACGGTTAGGAGCGGCGACATGGAGGACACCGTGAGGCGGCGCTTCGCCGATGCCGCCCGCGAACCGCGCCCGGACCTGGCGACGCTGTGCCTGCTCATCGGCGAGGAGGCCGACCCGGGCCTCGGCGAGGCCGGGACGGACGCCGCGCAGATCGAACTCGACCGGCTCGCCGGGCTCCTGCCGTACGGACTGACCCGGCCTGCCGACTGGGCCGCCGCCACGGCCGCCCTGCTCGGCGGCCGGCTCGGCTTCGGCGGGACGCCCGCGGACTACCAGCGCCTGGACTCCTCACTGCTGCACGAGGTCCTGCGACGGCGGCGCGGGCTGCCCATCCTGCTGTCGGTCGTGTGGATCGAGGTCGCCCGGCGGGCCGGTGCGCCGGTCCACGGCGTCGCCCTCCCCGGCCACTTCGTGGTCGGCTTCGGCGACCCGGCCGGCGCGTTCGTGCTCGCCGACCCCTTCAACGGCGGGCGCCCCCTCGGTGACGAGGACGTACGCCTGCTCGTGGCCGGCGCCACCGGGTCCGCTCCGTCCCCGGCGATGCTCAGCCCGGCCGACCCGCTGGACATCGTGCTGCGCGTGCTGAACAACATCCGTGCCTGGGCCGACGTACGCCCCGAGCACCTCGCGGTCCAGCTGTGGGCGGTCGAGCTCTCCCTGCTCCTGCCGCACCATCCCGGGCGGTTGCGGCAGGAGCACGCGCAACTGCTGGTGCGGGCGGGGGATTTCGTGCGGGGCGCGGCCGAGATGGAGGCCTGTGCGGAGGTCCTCGACGCGGCGGAGCCCGCGGTGGCGGGGGTTCTGCGGCGTCAGGCGCGGGCCGCGCGCGCCTTGCTCAACTGACGCTGCGCTTGCGGTCCGGGTAGGTTTTTCCCCGCCCGCCCTCCCGGGTGCCCTGTGAAGTCACGCACCCCGGCGCGCGTTTCAGTGGGTGCCGGGTGCGGGGCCTCCGGGGCCGGCCATTCTGGACAGCACATTTACGTGCGTTTCCAGCACCTGCTCATCCCATCCCTGCCCGGATCCTGCACACAAATATGCTCCACAGTCCAGAACACCCACCCCTACACCCCCGCCCCCTCCGTAGGAGCAAGCGCCTGATCCCCAGTGGGGGTATGAAGGCAGTCCGGGGTGGCTGCGGTTGCCTGGATACCGCCCCCACCGGCCCGCCAGGCCTGCCCCAATATTCGGCCGGGGGACCCGCTGTGGGCGCGACGTGGCGGCCGCTGCGGTGTGTGTGGGCGGTGACGGCTGGGCGGCCGATGTGCCGCCGCACCAACCCTGGGCCTGTGCCATGGCCGCCCTACCCCGTTATCTTTTTCGCGGTCCTGCAATGGGGCCGCTGGCCTCCGGGCCCGGTATGACTGTTGCCCCCTGTCGTAGGTATGACCTGGGGGGTGGTG
>NZ_JBIARB010000002.1:614171-672119 GCF_042889545.1 Streptomyces sp. NPDC002574 | reverse complement strand
TCGTTGCTCACCCACCCCGATGTCAAGACTTGAAAACAACCTCGTTGCCCAAGCGTGTCCAACACCCCACAGCCACACACCACACCCACCCCACAGCCACACACCACACCCACCCCACACCAACCACAAACCCCACAGCACACCCCACACACCCACCCCACCAACCCCCACCCACACCACCAAAAAATGAAACAAGACCCCCAGGTCGCAACCGCCGGCACCCCGCGTGGTGACGAGATGGATCCTCAGCCGCCCCGGGACGCTGACCGAGATCGAACAGCTCCGGCTCAATGCCGTCCTGGCCAACTGCCCCGAACTCGATGCCCTGTCCGGTCACGTCCGGTCATTTGCCCAGATGCTCACCGAGCGCCAGGGCGAACGGCTCTCCCGCAGTGGCTCGACGCCGTCCGTCAGGATGACCTTCCCAGCCTCCACATTCTCGCGGCCGGCATCGACCGAGACCGCGACGCAGTGATCGCCGGACTCACCCTGCCCTGGAGCTCCGGCGTCATCGAGGGACACGTCAATCGGATCAAGATTCTCAAGCGCCAGATGTTCGGCCGAGCCGGCTTCGCACTGCTCCGCAAGCGAGTCCTGTCGGCTCACTGATCGATGTCAGATGCGCGCGATAGCTTCCCGACATGGATGTCTATCCGGTGAGCGTCGGCGCGGAGGAATGATTCGGTGACGAGGAGGACGGATAGGGTGAAGTTGCTTCGGCGCTCAATTCTGAACTCAGGCTGCGGGCCCTGCCGCCCTACGAAGACGTCCCCGCAGAAACGGACTTCGCACCTGGCTCAGGGCACGCCTTCGAGGAAAAGCTGACCCCCGACATGACCGGGTTCCTCGCCTTGTGTCAGACGCACCTGTCACGGGAGGAATCGGAGATCCTCTGCGGCTGGACCGTGCACGTGCCCTTCTTGCTCGATGAGGAGATCCGGTTGCCCATCGATTCTGCCGACCACGATTCCACGGTGGCCGGCGCTCCTCAGGTACTACCGCTCGCCGAGAAGCTGGCGGCAGCCATCGATCTGCCAGCCGAAACCCCGGCGACATGCGACAACCTCGACCTGAGCACGTGGTTCAGGCACGAAGCAAAAGAACTGGCCATTACTCGTACAGGACCGTGGACCAAGGACCTGGACACAACCTTCTGCGTCGCACTGTTCCTGCGCGCTGCACAGCACTCGATCCGACGCGGCTGCCCCATTGTCTGCACCTGAGGCCCACCTTCGATCCACTGGTCTCCCAGCGAAGATCACCCACCGTGCACGCGTCACGGAAAGCGAGCCAGAACCCGCTCTCGCGGACAATGCCAACCCAACGACCCGGCCCACAGGAACGACGATCCAGGATCCCGCCCTCCAGTCGGACCCCGACATGATGGAAGGCCCACACCAACCGCAGACACACCACAAACCCGGGCCGTCAAAGCCCCTTGACAACCCACGACCGTAAGAACCCCACGCGGTCAGCCACTCCCCCACCGGTGCGCAGCGGCCCCCTGCCACTGCACCCAGCGCGGGTCGTCCACCACCAGGTCCCGGTCCACCAGGCCGGTTAACCGCAGGATCAGCAGCATGTGATCGTCCGGGTGTACGAGTCGCTGGGCGGGCGACCGCACCGCTGCGGCCGCACATCACGGCGACCGACGTCACCGCCACCGATCTGCTCGAACGGCCGTTGGTCGGTGCGGCCGGTCCGAAGCTGCTTGACGGCGCGGTGGAACTCGCACTACGGCCCTTCCAGCTCGTGACGCTCCGGCCGTCACACAGCAGCTGATCACGACAGCGGCGGTGCCCCGAAGCCGAACGGCTCCCGGGCACCGCCGCCATGACTGAGCCTTCTCCCACCCCAGGCCGACATAGCCACGCGGAGGACGAGCACCCCCCTCACGATGTCGGTGACGCGAGTCGTACTGCAGTGGAGTTTCCGCAGAAGGCGCCACCGCTTCAGCACGGCCATGGCCTGCTCGCCAAGAGCACGGATCCTCGCGAGGGAGATGTGGAAGGCCGGCTGTCCGGCGGGCAGTCGGTTCCAGCGACCCCGACGGTGTGGTGCCCTTCTTCAGGTCGCCGGCCGGTCTCGTCGACGACCGGCACAGCGGCCTCCGCCCTATTTGCCGGTGCCCGCCTCGTCGGTCGTGTACGCGAAGGGCACAGTGAGACAGGCGAGCCGCGCCCCAGCCATTCCTGCCTCGCCGTGATGCGTCGCCGTCCCGTGCTCGTGGATGACCACGGACTCGGCCTCGCCCGGCCGGAAGCCCCAGCCATGCCTGGATTCGGCGGTCGCACGGCCCTGGGCATCGGTCCTGAAGTCCAACCACACCTCGTTCTCGGGGTTCGCGTAGGCAGGGTCGGTGGAAGGCTGGTTCGGGTCCTTCACGTTCTGGTAATGCGGACCCGAGGCATCGGGTGTGCGGCCACACGGCTTGGTGTGCACATGCGCTCCGTACGTGCGGTTCGGGAGCAGACCGCTCACCGTGATCCGAACGCTGGTGGTTGCGTCGCCGACGCGCCCGTCCACCTGCTCGACGACGGAGATGCGAGCGCCCACGGGCACCGTCTTCGGGTCGTATGTCAGCGGTTTCGACGGATGGAACGGCGAGGACGGCACGAACTGTCCCTCCACCTTCACCGTGGGGGAGCCGTCGTCCGCGAATGCCGATGTGGTCGGCATCGCGAGCAATGCTGTGACGGCAAGGGCGGCGGAGGCTTTGCGAAGAATCCTCATGAACGGTCTCCTTCGACGCAGCGGGATGAGCCGGCCAGCGTGATGGCCGTCCCAACCTACCGGCCAGGGATTCCGCGCCACGTGTTGAAGGCGTCCATTGGAGTGAAGCGCACGATAGTCCAGTCAGCTCGCCGACGGTCCTATCAAGATCTGGACCGGTCCGAAGTGCACCGGTACCTCCATCCTGGTGTCGTCCAGCGTTCCCGACCTCCTTGCAATCGGGTTCACCCAGCCCATCGCCGTGCACGAGCTGTCGATCTCGGTGGGGATGGTGCCGGTGCCCTCCAAGCGGATCGGGGCGCCGACGATCGCCAGCCACCGGTTCGCCTCCAACGCCAGAAGCGGACCGAAACGGAACGACCGGGTCAGCGAAATCGTGGCCGGGCCCTTGGCACCGCGGACCCGGCCGGCGATGCGGGCCGGGGCGCTGGTCAGGAGCGCCTGATCCTGAGCGAGGCCGCTGCGTCCCTGCTGCGGAGAGGGCTGACGGGCGCGACGCGGGGAACTTCTGATCCGTAGCGGCCGTTGAGGGGCAGACCGGCCACTGCCGGGCCGCCGGGCCGTACAAGGACGCTACCGAGGGATCTCGGCCGGGGTGACCACGGAACGGCATCGATGAATGCGGTGATCAGTGGTGAACGCATGCGATCAATGACTGAAATATCCCCCGTACCACAAATATGCCATGTGTGGCAATATGTCATGTGTGGCTTTTGACGCTGAAGACAGGCGAGAGGAGTGCATCATGATCGCCAAGCTGCTTGGCAAGCTGTCCTTCACCCGCCGCTACGGTGCGTACGGGGCCTACGAATGGGATGCGTACGCCGGCGACGACCAGGACTGACCGCTCTGCTGGCGGGCCCTCTGGGCGCCCGCCAGTTCCCAGTCACGCTGCCGACGACATCGGCCTGGACAGGTGCGAGAGCCAGGGACGATCTCATGGGCCGAAGCAATGAGCCGCCGCGGTTGCCCGGCGGCAGCTTCGCGGCCTGGAGCCGCGACCGGCTGGTGATGGCGCGCCGCGGCGCTGAAGAGTGTGGGGACGTCTGGCAGCTGGAGCCGGGTGTCTACGTAGCCGCTGCGGCCGGGCCCTGTGAAGAAGTCCTGCGCCGCGCGCAGGACTTCCCCAAGGCACCCTCGCCTCTCTTCCCGCCGTTGAAGCGGTCGAGCGGAGCACCAACACCCGAGGAGCGTGCGCACGCTCACGCCGCCCGCATGCGCGGACTGCGTGCGCAGGCGGTTGCAGCCCGGATCGGTGAGATTGCGCTCGGGACCGCTCGACTTGCCGACCAGTGGCCCACCGGCCAGGACGTCGAGATTCTGCCCCCGGTCCGGCACGCCCTGGCAGAGATCGGCGTGAGCTACCTCTTCTCCGAAGACGCTCCCACCCTGCTGCCCTATGCCTCACAGCTCTTCTTGGCCCGGGAGGTGCTCGTACGCCCCTCGCGTTGGATATGGCCGCGCTGGATCCCCACACCGGCACAGCGTTTCCGCACCCGACAGCAAGTCGCCTTCACCGATGCTTTGCGGCCCATAGTCCGCCGGCGTCGTTCATCGGGCCGGCTCGGTGACGACATGCTGGGGCAGATGCTCCGGCCCTCCCCCCACTACGGCCTCCTGCCGGAAGAGGCCGTCCTTGACACTCTCCCCGGAATCACCGTCGCCACCTTCGAGACCCCTTCCCGGGCAGCCGGATGGATCCTGCTCCACCTGGCCCGGCACCCCCAGGCGGCGGGCCGCGTCGCGGCCGAAGCCGCCTCGCTGCCCGCGGACCCGGCCGCGACGACCAGCACCCACCTCGGCAGCCTGCAATACACCCAGGCACTGGTAAGTGAGGTGCTCCGGCTGTATCCCCCGAGCTGGCTGCTGACCCGGCGCGCCCCGCGACAGACTCAGCTCGCCGACTACACCATCGACGCCGGGTCCACCGTTCTCGTCTGCCCGTACACCGCCCACCGCGACGCACGGGAATTTTCCGAGCCGGACCAGTTCCAGCCCGAGCGATGGCTCGATGATTCGGGCTCGTCGGCGAAACCCGGGGTCTTCCTCTCCTTCGGTACCGGGCCGCATGGCTGCGAAGGAGCCGCTCTGGCCATGGCGATGCTGACGCTCCTGACTGCACAGACCGCCCGCTGCTACCACTTGAGCGAGCCGCCCGGACCGGAACTCGGCTACCAGGTCACCACCCTCGAAGGTCTCGCAACTGTCGGCTTGCGCCTGCGCGCCACCTTGCGCGGCTGAGGACAGTCCTGCTTTCGGTGGCCGGCCGCCTCCGCCGGCGAACAGCGAACGTCTGCAAAGTTCGAGTGCCGTTCCGCACCCGCCTGGATGACCAGCTCATGGTTCGCTCATCGTGTGTCGCTGGCCGAACTCGTCGGCGAGCATGCCCATCATGACGAGGTCGTGGTGCCGGCCGTCGAAGAAGACGTGTTCCCGCAAGCGCCCCTCCTCGGTGAAGCCGAGCCGACGAAAAAGTGCCAGCGATGCCCCGTTGTCAGCGAAGATCGCTGCTAGGCATTTGTGATAGCGCCGCTCGGCAAACATGAAGCGCAGCAGCAGCACTACGGCTTCTGCCGCGTAGCCCTTGCGCCGGTGGTCAGCGCCGATCGTGACATCGAACTCGAACCAGCCTGAACGAGGGCCGGTGCGATGCGAGCCGACTGTGCCGACCAGCTCTCCCGTGGCCGTCGCTTCGACTGCCAACCGGAAGCGGTCGTCCTCGCACTTGGCAACGGCTTGCTCCTTCGCCCAGGCACGGTAGCTCTCGGCGGACCGCGGCAGATCCAGCCGGCTCCCTCGCCGCCCGTCATCGGCGGCGAAGCGCATGAACGCTGTCCAGTCGTCGGGCTCGATAGCGCGCAGGCGTACCCGATGACCAGTCCAGGACGATGCCATGCCCTATTTGATCACGCTGCTGTGCGCGCGAAGTGGAAAGGCACACCGAGGCAGGTGTTGCCCGTCGTGCTCTGTCCCACCGCTGATCGTCGTCCTCGCCGGGAGCGGCTTGGTCCCGCAGCGGGCGCGAGTCCGACGGTGTCGGAGGTGTGTCGCCAACGCCGAGACAATGAGTGAGGGCGGGAGTCGGCGAGACCGGCTCGCGCCCTCTTCTGTCGGCATCCGCCCTGGCCAGCGCTTGATTCCTACTGATTTCAGGCGAGTGCCCCCGACAACCGAAGAAATGAAGGGCCGGGTCTCTGACCTGCGGCCATCTCATCGCTCAACGCTGGACTCGCCGGTACGGTGCCGCTGTTAGGCTGATTCTTTGACAGTATTCCAGCGCACCGTGCCACACGGTTTTTCGTCGAAATGCCGCAACCAGGGATACGTCCCCAGGCAGGCGCCGATCGCCTTAGCCGCGATGATCAATTCCTTCCATGGACACCCGCCGAGCGCGGCCCTCGTACTTCGCGGGGGTGGGCAGCGGCCGAATCCTCTCTCGCGCGCGCCGGAGTGGGGCCGGCTTGAAGGTCCACAGCTCCCACTCCCTGTGGAGGCCGGGGTGAAAATTGTCGTTGATCTTTCCCGATGTGCGGGGTATGCGCAGTGCGCGTTCCTGGCTCCGGAAGCGTTCCGGATGCACGGTGAGGAAGCGCTGATGTACGACCCGAACCCCGACGACGCCCAGCGCGACCAGGTGCTACGCGCCGCGGCGGCCTGCCCGGTCCAGGCGATCCTGGTCGACCGGTTGGAGGCGCGTCACGCACCCGCGGAGGCGTCGCCGTCATGACCGGTGCCGACAACCTGCGTGCGTTCAAGCGCGATGGCCGCATCGTGGTCGTCGGGGCTTCGCTGGCGGGGCTGCGGGCCGCGGAGGCTCTGCGAGACGAGGGTTTCACCGGATCGTTGACCATGATCGGTGACGAATTGGGCGAGCCCTACGACCGGCCTCCCCTGTCCAAACAAGTACTGACCGGGTGGGTGCCGGCCGGGGGCACAACTTTGCCCCGCCGTCGTGGCATCGACGCGGAGTGGCTGCTGGGCGTGCCCGCCAGCGGGCTGGACCGCGCCACGAACCATGTGCGTCTCGCCGACGGACGCGAGGTTCCCTTCGACCGGGTGCTGATCTCTACCGGGGTACGGGCCCGGCCTTGGTTCGTCGAGTCCGAGGCCGCCCTGGACGGAGTGTTCGTCGTACGTACACGCGAGCATGCCGAGAGCCTGCAGCGGGCCCTCGCCACCGGGCCCTCCCGTGTGCTGGTCATCGGTGCGGGATTCACCGGCTCCGAGATCGCCTCCATCTGTCGCGAGCGGGACATCCCGGTGACCGTCGCCGAACTCGCGCCGGCCCCGCTGGTCGGGGCGCTCGGCGCCATGATCGGCGAGGTTGCGGCCGACATGCAGCGCGCTCATGGTGTCGACCTGCGGTGCGGTGTCAAGGTTGCCCGGCTGGAGGGCGACGCACAGGGACGGTTTCGCCGTGCTCACTTCGACGACGGCAGTACGATCGACGCCGATGTGGCGGTGGTGGCACTCGGGAGTATCCGCAACACCGAGTGGCTGCGGAAGTCGGGACTGGCGGCGGGCGTGTGGGGAATCACCTGTGACACGGGTTGCCGCGCCCTCGACATCAACGGCCGCGTCACCGACGACGTGTTCGCCGCGGGAGACGTGGCACGTTGCCCGAATCCCATCTACGAATACCGACTCATCGCAATGGAGCGCTGGGCCAATGCCGTGGAGCAGGCAGAGGTCGCGGCACACAACATGGTCAGCGCCCAGGCAGACCGCCGGCCCCACCTGTCCATCCCGCTGTTCTGGTCGATCCAGTTCGGCGTCAACATCAAGTCCGTCGGCGTGCCGACCTTCGCCGACGAGGTGCTCCTCACCCAGGGATCGCTGGACGACCACCGTTTCGTCACCGCATACGGCTATCGGGGCCGCGTCACGGCTGCCGTGAGCTTCAACAACGGCAAGTGGCTGGACCACTACCGACGGTTGATCGAGACGGCCGCACCTTTCCCTCCCCCCTGCCCTACGCCGGACCAGCCGGCCGACATGAAACCAGTGCCCGTCGACTTCCCCGGCCCCGCCCTGCTCGCGCAGGGCGCCACGGCGGTGGTCACAGGCCACGACCCGGGTGAGCGCAGCGTCACGGCCGTGCACCAGCATCGGCAGGAGGACGAAGGCCAGACGATCACGACCGAGACGCCCACCACGCTGCAACGGATCTTCGACTACTCCACCCGGGCCGACCCGTATCCGCTGTATGCCGAGTTGCGCAAGACGCCGGTCGCTCGGCAGGAGGACGGCAGCTACGTCATCAGCACCTATCACGAGATCACGGACATATTGAATGACCCGCATCTGAGTTCCGACGTGCGCAACCTGTCGCGTCCGATGCCCTCAGGCAAAGGAGGGGCCACGTCGTCGTTCATCCACATGGACTCGCCCGGGCACGATCGACTACGGCGTATGGCGATGCGTCACTTCGGCCCCCCGCACACCCCTGGGCTGGTGACCGGACTTGAAAGCTTCCTGACCGCCACCGTCGGCAGCCTGATCGACGAACTGGCGGACAAGGAGCAGATCGACGTCGTCGACGATTTCGCCTTCCCGTTCCCTGTGACCGTGATCTGTCACTTGCTCGGCGTGTCACGCGAGGACGAGCCCAGGTTCCACCTCTGGGTGAACGACATCATGAACTCGATCGACTACAACCCCGAGACCGACCCGAAGGAGAAACTGGACAGGGGCGTACAAGCCCGCACGGACTTGCTCCAGCGCCTCGGCGAGCTGGTGGAACAGCGCCACGGCCGGCCGGGGGACGACCTGCTGTCACGGCTGGCCATCGACGACGGGCCCGACGGCCGGATGGCCGACGCCGAAATCGTCGCCACTGCCAAACTGCTCCTGATCGCCGGCAATGAGACCATCGTCAACCTCATCACCAACGGCATGTTGACGCTGCTGCGCCACCCGCAGGTGCTGCAGAGGCTGCGCGACGAACCGGACCTCGTCGTGCCGCTGGTAGAGGAACTGCTGCGCTACGAGCCCTCCGTGCACATCATTCCCTGGCGGGCGGCGTACAGCGACATCACCGTCGCGGACACCATCATCCCCCGGGGCTCGCAGATCATGCTCATGTTGGCCTCAGGCAGCCGCGATCCGAAGCGCTTCCACGATCCCGACCGCTTCGACCCGGATCGGCGAGACAACCAGCACCTGGGGTTCGGCAGCGGCATCCACCTGTGTTTCGGCGGCCCGCTGGCCCGCCGGGAAACCCAGATCGCGCTGACCGAGCTGGTACGCCGGCTCGACCGACCCAGGCTGGTCGCCGACCCGCCGCCGTACCGGCCCAGCCCCGTTCTTCGGGGTCCGATCCATCTGGTCATCGAGCAGGGTGACGGTTGATGCGGCAGCCGAGGACAGCTGCAAGGCCGCGCCACCCACGGCTCGGACAGCGACGGCTCTGCTTGGCCGAATCATGGATGACCCCGAGGTTGACCTCTTCGCCGCGGCCGAGCTGGAGCTGACCGGCCGGGTAGACCAGGAAGTTGATCTCGTCCGGCCACACCGTGGCGGGGGTGGCGGCGCCGATGTCGGTCGGCACCACGGGGGGCGAGGTTGCGGGCCCACCGGATGCGGACGCCGAGCGGGCTGAACACGTCCTGCACGTCGGCGTTGGACACCTCGTTGATGCCGACGCCGTCGCGGCGGGCGATGTCAGCGCGGAACAGGTTCCGCGACCACCACGGGAACACGACTTCCAGCGGCGCGGGTGACGGCGACGTAGGCGAGGCGGGCATCCGCGTCACTACATCTACCGGTCCGGACGCACAGTAATTCGAGCGTCATCGCATCTCAGCGCGGCGCAAGCCGCACAGTTCGAAGAGGCCCTCGGCAAGGCAGTCCGCTGACACCACTACGACAACGCCCCGTTCTTCCTGCGCCCACGGAAACGGTCCCGTGGCACACCGAGGACCGGCTCCGAACCGACAAGTCCTCCCGCGCAGGCGAAGGGGTCCGTAGGTCAAGGCGCCGACCGAAGCGCACGTGCGGGGTCCGGGTCCCTCCGCGCGAGCGGAGGTGGTCCGTCCTGATTGTGGCGGCCGACCACGGCCGGTCTTGGACCGTGCAACGGAAGCAGCGCCGTGATCACGGCTGCCTCAGACGTCGACCCGGCACCGGGGAAGCCGGCCACAGGATGGCCGGTCAGCGACCCCTCCTCGCTCCCGCGCTTTCCGCGCGCCGCTGTCGGCAGTTCACAGCCGCCAGCGGCGGATCTGGTCCGCGCACGCGTAGACGTCCGTGTGCCCCGAGCGGACCTGTTGCGCCAGGTCGCTGAGTGCCCCGTACGGAGCGTCGACGGCTTCGCCCGACGCCGCCATGTAGGCCACCGCGACCAGCGCCCCGTACAAAGCGTTCCGGGCCGGCAGCGGACGCACCGAGACGATCTCGTGAAAAAGGGCTGCCGCACGCCAGGCCGCGTCCACGGTGTAGTCCAGCCTCGGAGCGTTGACCCGGTGCCGGGCGACCGCTGCGACCAGGCCGGAGAAGTCGTGGACCGACGGCTCCTTCGGCAGGACCTCGGCCTGGCGTTCCAGCAGCCAGCGAATGTCGACCTGCAACTCCACCTCAGGCGGCCCGTCCGTTGGCGCTGTCCGGTTCCTCTTCAGGGAACGCCTCGGCAAACTCCGCGGCATGCTTGGCCAGGAACGCAGCAGCCGTCGCAGCCCCGTCGTCGAGACGGGGGTCGCGCTCGGCAGCCTGCGTGATCAAAGCGGTCACCGTGGTGCCCTCGGCCTCGGCACGCGCGACCAGCCTGGCATGAACCGCGTCATCGAGCCGGATATTGATCTGCTTCGCCATACCCCCCAGTGTATAGCAGGCCGCTATACACTGGGCCCGCTCGCGGCAGCAGAGCACGCCCCGCAAGCATTCCGGGGCCGTCGGCTACCGCATTCGACCCGCGGGGCACGATCCCGGCGCATGCCCGCTGACCGTACCGGTTTCACCCGGTGCGGTACACGTCGCCTCGCGTCATGGCTGTGCGCCGCGAGCCACTGCTCCACAGCGGCGGGGCAGTCGGCGTCTGCCGCAGCAGTGTGGCCGCGAAGCGCCACGTGCCGCCCGTGCCGCATCCGACGAGTGCGGAGCTCAGCGCCAGGTCATCGACGACGTCGATGCCGATGGTCCAGTGCGGCACAGTCATGTCGCTCGTCGCTTGCTCGCGTGCCCGCCGAACACCCATCGTTCGGGTGCGTGGCCGCTCCCGTCGGCGGGTCTCGATCGCCGCCCTGACCTGCTACAAGCCCGGCGAGCGGTCCCGGCTGATCTACCAGCCCAGGCTGGACGACGGCCAGGGCACGAGCAAGGGCCGCAAGAGCTTCGCCTGGACCGACTACCGCGACTTGATCATCGCAGCACACACCAGCTCGGCGGACCGATCGTCCTGATCTGGGACAACCTGAACACCCACCTGGCCGCTGGCATGAAGAAGTTCATCGCCGCCCAGGGCCGGCTCACCGTCTACCAACTGCCCCCTTACGCGCCCGATCTCAATCCAGTCGAGGGCATCTGGTCGCTGCTGCGACGCGGATTCCTGACCAACGTCGCCGTCGCCGACCCGGACCGCCTCGTGCGGACGGTCAGACGCGGCTTACGGAAGATCCAGTACCGGCCCCAGCTCATCGACGGCTGCCTCGCCGCGACCGGGCTGACCACTGCGTTGCCGTGATCGTGTTCGACATCGGCAGGTCCTGGACGCCTCAGCGAAGGTCGCGTGGTCCGCGATCGACGATTGGAAGGCCGTTGCCCGCCGGCAGGACGACCAGGAACCGCCAGAGGTCGTGCTCAACGTTCGCCAGTTCGATTGTCGCCGCTGACGCGAAAGCCTCGGCAGCGGGCCCGACACCCTCGGTCAGCTCGTCGAGCCTCGCGTAGAACGTTGCCAGATCTGCGGAGCGGCCGTTGATCCACAGGCGAACTTCGCCCCCGCACGAAGGGCGGCGAGTAGCTCATCGCGCATCGTGCCCGGAGCCGAATCCAGGACCCGGCTGTGAAGGCGCTCCTGGGCACAGGGCTGGGTCGGGGCCGCGTCGGCCTGCTGACGACACCGTCGACACGACTGCAGCGCGTCGGGAACGAAAAGATGCAGATAGACAGTGGTGTGCCGTGCCGATATGCCACACAGCGTCCCGCGCGCGCCGACCGCGTGCTCCACACCAGGGGCCCCGTTCACCTCGCAAGCAGCGAAGCGGGCCGGCTCACGTGCTGCTGCGAACGACCAGCCATCATTTGGGACCTCGATCACGCGGACGAGCATGCCACAGCCGCTCCTCCATCCGAACGTGCCGCCGACATCACGGGTTCAACCTGAGTAACGGAGTCCTACCAAGGGTTTTCCCGTAAATGATCTTCGAGCGCCGTTGCCACAGATGCGCCTCCGGGCGCACGGCACATTCCGCGTCGACGCGAACCGCAAGCTCCTCGATGCCTGGTCCCTCGCGCTGTGCACCGGCTGGGGGGACACCACCAAGCTCAATGCCCTGGAGCGGATGAACGTGCGTTCCGTACGACCCGAGCTCCTGGACCGGTTGCACGACAACAGCCCCGGCCTGGCGGCCGAGCTGGTCCGGGACCCGGTCGTACGGGCCGCAACGTGGGCGGCGCGGGTCGGACCGAGCGGCCGGCCTGGCAGTCGCCGTACGGTCCGCCGCCGTACCGGGCGCACCGCGGCCGGTGGGCGCCTGTGCCGGGGTTGGCCTGGTCTCGGTCCGTTTTGCGGCGGGGATACCTGTGCGACCGGTGCGTCTGAGCGTCGAGGTTTCGGCTCATCGCGAGCCCAGGTCGAGAGACTGCCCGCCGAGGGGAACCTCGTGTCGACAGTCCCCCTGAGCGGCAAGCTCCAGAGCGACTTCACCTTCATGCTCAAGCGCAGAGTCCTTCCGACCCGGGCCCTGTCCGGCAGTATCCGACCCGCCCGACAGGTCTCCTCGGACGCCGTAAGGAGGCGCCGGCGCGTGGGCTCGGGGTGACGGTGCCCCAGCAGCAGGCCCAGGTCGCCGGTGTCCGCCAGGAGCTCGGGCAGGAGCTCGCGCTCGGGCCGGTAGCGGGTGGCGCGGCGGTGTCGGGCCACCGTGTACGCATACTCGTCCAGGCACGTCGACGACGACGGCCCGGCGGCGAGGGTGTCCCGGAGGTCGTGTTGCAGGGCGGCGACCTGCTCGAGCGGCCGCGAGCCCGGCCGCAGGGCGGCGAGCGCGATCAACTGGCCGTTCACGCCGAGCACCTGGTCCAGCGCGGCCGCCATGGCCGGCGTCGGCCACCGCCGCCCGTTCTCCATGTCCGACACGTAGCTCTTGCCGCAGGCGGCCAACTACGCGACTCTCCGTAGCGACCGCTCACCGCGGAGGCGACGTAAGGCCTGCCTGAAGGTCTCCGCCATGGGCGCTCCTCCCCATGTCCGCCATGTCCGCAGCGCAGCGGACACGAGCGGATGCGGTGTATACGGGTACCAACCGCCCTACTCGGCAACGCTACTCCCAAGGACTGATCAACCACGGGGCGTGACGGGAGAACCGGTGTCGAGACGAGGGGACGCCGCCAGCCGCGCTGAGCCGGTCCAGGGCCTCCGCCGCCTCCTCTCGCTCGCCGACGCGCGAAGCGGCCTCGACGAGTTCGGCCAGCCCCCAGTTACGGAACCGCTGTGCCGGCTCGTCCCGGCCGGCCTCCCGGGCCGCCGCGAGGGCTTGCCGGTATTTTCCCGTCCCGTTGCAGAGCAGGGCTGTCGCCCACTGGATGAAGCTGACCCCGACCCCCTCGCCGCGTCGCGCCGCATCCCGGGTGCCGGCCGCGATGAGCGCCTGTGCCTCGCCCGTCCGGCCGCGGAACGCCGCCTCGCCCAAAGCCCCGTAGAGAGCGATGCCGCTTCCGGTCACCTCTGAGATCGCTGTCTCCTCGCCGGTCAGCGCCGCGGCCTTCGAGAAATCCCCGGCGAACAGATGCGCGCCGGCGCGGGTGCTGAGGGCCACGGGCAGGACCGCGCGCGTGCCGGACGCCCGCCCGTGCTCCACGAACCGTTCGGCAATCGCCTCCCATGCCTCGAAGTCCCAGAGCAGCCCAGCCGCGTGTCCGGCCAGCCAGAACCAGCGCAGGCCCTCCAAGGACGGTCAGGTTCAAGGTGAGGGAGTCATGGTCGTCCCCGAGGTCGCGGGCTTGGGACCAGCGCAGGGAGACAAGTGCGGCCCGCCGTGCGCACGAGGAGCCGGACGAGCACGACGCGGGCGTACCGGTTCCGCGCATCCAGATGCGCCTCCGGCGCGTAGGCAAGGGCCCCGTCGCCTGCTGCCACTGCTCTCGCACCCGACCTGCCGGGCGCGTTCCCCGCACACCCTGGGACGAAGAGGTCGACCGCCAACGGAACCGGCACGATCACCGCACGCAAGTCCCGCGCCATCGTCTACGATCACCCATCGAAAGAGGGATGCAGCAGTAAGTTGGTCGAGAAGGACTCCACACGGTCCCTCCTACGCCCAGCCTTGCCTTATGCCGGCCCTGGGGGACTCACTCGCTCTGCGGAGGTTGCGGCGCGTCCGTCGGCAACGCCAAGTGTGCCGGGCGGAGGAGGGATCTTCCGCTGCACGCCGCCGTTTGATACGAACAGTTGCTGCCTGGACACCGGTCGGGAGGGAGAGACGATGGAGGTCGTCATCGTCGCCGGGGAGACCGCTGAGGACCTGCGGTCACTCTACGCGTGGCTCAGCGCGGAGCAGGAACTGCGCGGCCGGGTGCGGCTGGAGCACACCCCACCACCGCCGGGCGCGCTGGGCTCCTTACCCGACACGATCGTCGCCCTGCTGGCCCCAGGGGTGTCGAGCGCGTTGGCGGGTTCCGTCGTGGCGTGGCTGCGGCACCGGACCTCCGACGTGCGGTGCGTCCTCACCCGATCGGACGGGACGAAGTTCGAGGTCTCGGCCCGGCGGGTCCGGCACGCCGATCTGACGGAATGGCACGCGACCGTCGACTCCCTCGCCCGCAGCCTGGCCGGGGTGGACCTGCCACCGGGCGGGGCGGGGCCCGGGGCGTCACCCGGCGGTGAGGAGGCGTGACCGCACTGGGTTCGCCGGGGAGCCGAGTCCTCCTGATCGGCACAGGTACCCACACTCCCGGCCGCGGACTGCCATCCGTTCCCGCAGTGGGCGGAACGCTTACCGATCTCGGGCAGGCATTCACCGACCGTTGCGGACTACCGGAGGAGAACCTGCATATCCTGCGGGACCCGGCCTCTCCGATCGAATCGGGGCTCGCGGTCGCCGAGGCGGCCGAGCGGGCGCAGGACGTGCTGTGGGTGCACTTCGTGGGGCACGGGCTGGTCAGTCCGGCCGGAGAGTTGTACCTCGCCACGGCCGCCACCGACTCCCGGCCGGGGCGGCTGGCGCCGACTGCTCTCGCCTACTCCGCAGTTCGTGATTGCGTCCTGCAGACACAGGCGCGGTCGATCGTGGTAGTGCTGGACTGCTGCTTCTCCGGTCGCGCCGTCGGCGCACTGGGTGTCGGGACCGCCGAGGAGGACATCGAACTGGCCCGCGTGCACGGTGGGTTCGTGCTGGCGGCCGCGGCCCGGGATGAACTCGCGCTGGCTGTCCCGGGGGCTGCCCACACGGCTTTCACCGGTGAGTTGATCCGTCTGCTGTCCGAGGGCGACCCGGACGGACCACCGTCGCTGACCCTGCGGCAGGCCGCCCGGTACCTGGACCGGGTGATGCCCTCCCGCGGCTACCCCCGGCCACGGCACCGCACCAGCGAGTGGATCGACGACCTGGTCCTCGCCCCCAACCCGGCCTACCGATCACCGGCCGCCGGAACGTCGCTCGACACTGCCGGAACGGTGGGCGGCCCTGCTCTGGACGAACCGGCGCCATTGTGCCCGTACCCGGGCCTGGCCGCGTTCTCGCCGGGCCAGGCGCAGTGGTTCTTCGGCCGAGAGCAGCTGACCGGCGAGCTGGTCACGCGGCTCGCCGCGCGGGTCGAGGAGGGAGTCCCACTGGCCGTCGTGGGCGCCTCCGGCTCCGGCAAGTCCTCCCTGCTCGGCGCCGGGTTGCTGGCCGCCCTGTCCAAGGGCGACCTGCCCCGGTCAGGCTCGCGCACCTGGCCGCGGTTGCGGATGACGCCAACCGAGCATCCGCTGAGTGAACTCGCCGCCCGGCTGGCTGTGATGGGCGCCGGCGATCCCGCGGCCCTGCACAAGGAGTTGGCTTCGGACCCGAGCCGGATCACCGGCATCGTCCGGTCACTGCTGGAACGGCGTGCAGGGGGTGAGGCGGCCAAGGGCGCGCGACTGGTCATACTGGTCGACCAGTTCGAGGAGGCGTTCACCCTCTGCGAGCGATCCCTGGAGCGACGGCTGTTCGTGGCAACGCTGGCCGCCGCCGCGACCGGCGCCGGATCGGCGGAACCGGCGGCGCTGGTGGTCTTCGGCGTACGTGCGGACTTCTTCGGCCAGTGCGCGGCCTTCCCCGAACTGCAACTCGCCATGAACACCCCTGTCGTCGTGGGGCCGTTGACCGCCGGCGGGTTGCGGGACGCCATCCAGCGGCCGGCCCTCGCCGTGGGCCTCTCACTGCAACCGGGCCTGCTGGAGGTGGTGACCCGCGACCTGGGCGCCCGCGGCGCGGACGGCGATGCGACTGAACCCTTGCCCGACCCCGGTGCGCTGCCGCTGCTGGCCCACGCCCTACAGGCCACCTGGCAACGCCGCGAGGGCCGGCTGCTCACCGTCGCCGCGTACCAGCAGGCCGGCGGCATCGAGGCCGCGGTCACCACAACCGCCGAGGAGACCTACGCACAGATGAGCCCGCGGCAACAACGCGCCGCCCAGCGGTTGATGCTGCGCTTGGTCAGAGTCGGCGCCGACGGCCAGGACACCCGCCGCCGGGTCGGAACGGATCGCCTGCTGCGGGACGCCGCCGACCCCGGCGATACCGCGGGCGCGCTGGAGGCCCTGGTCACAGCGCGGCTGGTCACACAGGACGCCGACACCGCCGAGATCACCCATGAGGCACTGCTGCTGGCCTGGCCGCGGCTGCGCCAGTGGCTCGACGCCGACCGGGCCGGCAATCTGGTCCGCCAGGATCTCGAAGAAGCCGCGGCCTCCTGGGACCGCGCGGGGCGGGACTCCGGCGAACTCTACCGCGGCTCCCGCCTGGACGAGGCCCGCGCCTGGGCCCGCTCTCCGCGCGAACAGAGCACCAGCGCCACGGTGTCCGCCTTCCTCGAAGCGTCGTCGCGCCTCAGACAGCGCGCGAACAGACTGCGCCGCTCCGTGATCGTCGTCCTCACCACGCTGACCCTCATAGCCGCCGGAACCGCAATGATGGCCCTCCACCAGCGGTCCGACGCTCAGTCCCAACGCAACACCGCGATCTTCAACCAGCTCACGGCCGAGGCCGACGCCCTGCGCTCCACCCAACTCCCGCTGGCGGCACAGCTGGACCTCACCGCCTACCGGATGCGGCCGACACCGGCGAGCTACATGCATCTGGTGACCGACGCCGGCGGCCAGTTGTCCACCGCCGTGCGGAACGGAACGAGGGGCGTGCAGTCGGTGGCGTACCGACCCGACGGCCGCGTCCTCGCCGCAGGCGGCAGCGATGGGAAGGTGAAGTTGTGGGGATCCTCCGGCTCCGCCGTGTCCAAGCCGCTGGGACCGGGTTTCAGTACGTCTGGTGGCACCGTCTACTCGTTGGCTTTCAGTCCCAGCGGCCGTCTGCTGGCCGTCGGCGACCTGCACAGCACCGTGCGGTTGTGGAACGTGGCCGACGCGTCCCGCCCAAGCCTCGTCGGGCGACCGCTCGTCGGCAGTTACGGCGCCGTCTTCTCTGTGGCGTTCAGCCCTGACGGACGCACCCTGGCCGCCGCTGAAGGCGATGGAACGGTACGGCTGTGGGATGTACGGGACCCGGCGCGCCCCGAACCGTTGCGCCCGCTGCCCGGCGGGCACCCGGGCAGCGCGTTCTCGGTACGCTTCAGTCCTGGCGGCCGCACCCTGGCGAGTGCCGGCCTCGATGGCACGATTCGGTTGTGGGACGTGGCCGATCCGTCGCGCGCCCGCCCGCTCGGCTCTCCCCTCCCCGGTCCCAAGAGTCCCGTCTACACAGTGGCGTTCAGCCCCGACGGCCGCATACTGGCCGGCGCCGGCGACGACGGCGACATCCGCCTGTGGAACCTCGCGGACCCCGCACACCCCACGCCGCTCGGTTCGCCGCTGACCGGACCCGTCGGAGCGGTGTGGTCGGTGGTGTTCAGCCCGGACGGCCATACCCTGGCCAGCGGTGGCACGGACGACACCGTGCGCCTGTGGAACCTCGCGGACCCCGCACACCCCACGCCGCTCGGCTCACCACTCACCGGTCTGAACGGCGTTGTGTGGACGGTGGCGTTCAGCCCGGACGGCCGCACGCTCATCGGTGCGAGTGGCGACGACACGATCCGGGTGTGGCCCGATCCGACCGGACCCGGACCCCTCCTGGGCGGTCACACCGCTCCGATCCGTGCGGTCTCCGTCAGCCCGAACGGCAGGGTACTGGCCAGCAGCGACAGCAACGGCACGGTACGGCTGTGGAACCTCTCCGATCTCGCCCGCCCCACGCCGTTCGGCTCGCCGCACACCGATCCCCGTCAGGCGGTCGTCTCCCTGGCGTTCAGCCCCGACGGCCACGTCCTGGCCGGTGGGGACAGTGGCGGCCTGGTAGCACTGTGGAACGTCTCCGACCCGGCGCACGCCGAACGGCTGGGCGCGGCGCCGAACGACCGTCCGACAACCGCCATATCCGTGGCCTTCAGCCCGGACGGCCGCCTCCTGGCCAGCGGCAACATCGACGGCACCATACGGCTGTGGAACGTCGCCGACCCAAGGCGTCCTGTCGCGCTGGGCGGCCTGCCCACCGACCACACGAGCACCGCGTTCAGTGTTGCCTTCAGTCCGGACAGCCGCACGCTTGCCTCTGCCGGCGGCAACGGCACAGTGCAGTTGTGGAATATCGCCGATCCCTCTCGTCCCACCCCCTTCGCCACGCCGCCGATCCATTCGGCCGGTTCGCTCTACACGGTGGCGTTCAGCCCAGCGGGCCACCTCATGGCCAGTGCCGGCGGCGATCAGACACTGCGCCTGTGGGACGTGACGAACCCGGCCGCTGTCCGGCCGCTCGGCCCACCACTGACCGGCCACACCGGTGCGGTGTTCTCCGTGGCGTTCAGCCGTGACGGACGGACCGTGGCGACGGCCGGCGGAGACGGCACCGTGCGCCTTTGGAACCTGTCCGATCCGGCGCACCCCGCGGCGCTCGGTATCCCGCTGACCGGGCACACCAGCACGGTCTACTCCGTGGCGTTCGGCCCGGACGGTCACTCCCTCGTCAGCGGCGGCAACGACAAGACCGTCCGCATCTGGCAGTTGGACCTCACCCGGGCCATCCACCGAGTCTGCACCGCTACCGACGCGATCACTCCAGCCCAATGGCACCGCTACCTCCCGCAACTGAACTTCGCTCCGCCATGCCCGTAGCGCGCTCCAGGTAACGCGCATCCATCGGCCAGGCTGCCTGGCACATAAGCCGGCTCGGCGCCCTCGACCGCCTAGAAACCCTCGTTCGCAACCGGCTCAAACGTCTGCACTGCCGCTGGGATCTGGCTCCAAACCGGTGTCGGTGGCCCCCGTGCGGACCTTGGCGCCCGCGACGATGGACAGTTCACGCCTGGTGCTCGATTCACGCTTTAGCGGACATGGATCGGACGGCGCACTGTTCTATGACAGCGGTGCAGGGACGGCTGAAGACCGTTCGGTCGGCGAGCGACCACTGACGGGATGCGAGGCCGGTGTCAGCCAGGGACGGCATTCGCGCGGCAGCAGCGCACACGGCGCCCAGGAGGCGAGCTCCTCCCCCGCCAACGGTAGGGCGCGGGCAGTGACGTGTGCACGACTTCGTCGCTCGCCTCGACGGTGATCCGTCTCAGCCGGTCCTGGACCGATTCGCGCTGCTGCCGACGATGCGACACAGGTACGCATACGGGGGCGGAGCGAGAGCGAAGTGAAGCAGGTGCGGCACTTCGTCGGAAGGACCGACGCGCTCCGCCTCAAGCCGGCCGCGCTGACACCGTCGCCCGCGATCCAAGGGCACGGTGTGAGTGTGCCGCGGTCAGTCGGCCATCCCGACCGCGGGGGGTGCCACACGCCGGCGTACCTGCTCGCCCTGCCGGCCGAACAGGCAGAGCACCTCGGCGGGCTCGTGTCCGCTGTTGCCGAACCAGTGCGCCATGCGCGTGTTGAACTCGGCGGACTCGCCGACCCTGACCTGCAGGTCCATGCCGTCGAGGATGAGCCGCAGGCGGCCCGACATGACGTACATCCACATGTGTCCCTCGTGGACCTGCGGATCGGGGTCGGTCCTGCCGGGTGGTACGACCAGTTTGAAGGCCTGAATGGGGCCGATCTCCTGCGAGAGCGGCAGACGCACCATGCCGTTCCACGGCTGGGGTTTCAGCCGGTTGAACGGTCCTTCCTGCGGCGAGACCTGGATGACGTCGTCCAGGCTGATCCGGAGGGCCTGGGTGATCGGCAGCAGGACTTCCAGGCCGGGGCGCCGCAGACCGGCCTCCAGGCGCGAGAGGGTGCTCTTGGATATGCCGGTCGCCTTCGCGAGAGCGGTCAGGGTGACACCGCTGCGCACGCGATGGCGCCGCAATTGCGGTCCCACCTCGGCCAGCGTCCGATCCGTGTAGTGCATATCGGGGTGATCTCCTCATTTCCGGTTGCTGTTCCCAGAATCCGCAACAGATCTTGTCCCATTTCTAGGCGCTCTTCCAGGGTGGGGGTGCGCGCCTGGGGGCGCGATCGGCACGGACGTCGAAGGGCTTCGTCCGGGCCGAGCTGCGTTCGGGGCTGCCGTGCCCATCCTCGCGGCCGCCGGGAAAGGGAGAGAAGCATGGGGAACTGGGGAGCTGACGGCTGGGCCGTTGCGCCGGGCGAAGGCCGCCGGGTGGAGCC
The DNA here is from genome assembly GCF_042889545.1 of Streptomyces sp. NPDC002574. Taxonomy (NCBI): domain Bacteria; kingdom Bacillati; phylum Actinomycetota; class Actinomycetes; order Kitasatosporales; family Streptomycetaceae; genus Streptomyces; species Streptomyces sp. NPDC002574. The sequence goes on along the minus strand of NZ_JBIARB010000002.1, from coordinate 651,403 downwards.
GGGTGGCAGACATTGGCTGGAGGTACTCGTTCGCGGCCGGGACGTGGACGAAGCCCTGGGGGTGTTCGCGTTCACGCACGACGTGATCACCGAGAATCCGCCGCACGCCCATCACGCGTTCATGAAGATCATCTATGTGCTGGAAGGTCATTACGACTTCCGGGTCGGCGACGCCGTGTTCTCCGGTGGGCCGGGCACCCTGGCCGTCGTCCCCAGGGGCAGTCTGCACACCTTCACCACGCCCACCGGGGGGCGGGCGCTCTTCGTGTCGTCGCCCGCCGGCAACGAGGAACTCTTCCTGGAGATCGGCAAGCTCGGACCCCACCCGGCTCCCGAGCAGCTCGAGGCTCTCAATGCCCGTTTTCACACCACGGGACCGGGTGAGGAAGAGGCCTCGTGGCAGCAGATGCACGCGGCTGAGTGACGGCGTCCACCACGGCGGGAGCGATCCTGCCCACCACATGTCCGGGCGGTCGGTCCGGATGTGGACCATGACGCACTCCTGCCGGAAATCACTGGTAACTGACAAAGAAGGACATCTCACATGCAAACCATCGTGCCGATTGGCCTGGCCGAACAGACCGAGATCAAGGCGTACGCGGACTTCCTGGCCGCCGCACCGCATCCGGTGCGGGAGCGGCTCGGCATCGACGAGCGGAGCGTGGGAAGCGCGCTGGCGATCGTGGCTGTCGGAGAGGAAACCCGCTTCTTCAACCGGGCGGGCGGATTCGGCCCGGACCGGCCGATCGACAGGGACACCGTGGCCGAGATGTGCGAGTTCTTCCGCCGGCAGCAGGCGCCCAGCGGGATGTTCATGATCGCGCCGTCGCTGCTTCCGCCGGACTGGGACTCGATCGCCGGCACGTTCGGCCTTACCGAGGGCACCCGGTTCGTCAAGTTGGGCCTGGACATCGAGTCCGCGGTGGCCCAGGCGGTCGAGCCCCTGTCCTCGGAGCTGCGGGTCGGCCGCGTGGGCACCGAGCAGGCGCACGAGTGGGCCACCGTCATGATGCCGACCCTCGGGCACGCCATGCCCGACGTCATCGAGATGGCCGAGGCTTGCGTGGGCCGGCCGGACTGGCAGCAGTACGCCGTGTGGGAGGGGGAACGGATCATCGCCGTCGGCAGCATCTACGTGAACGGCGAGTGCGCCGACATGTTCGGTGGGGCGACTTTGGAGGGCTGGCGCGGCCGGGGTGCCCAGTCCGCGCTGTTGGCCGCCCGCGTGAGTGCGGCCCGGGCCGCGGGGTGCCGGTGGATGGTGGCCGAGGCCTTCGCGGAGGGGCCCGGGGAGCACAATTCCTCCCTCCACAACATGCTGAGCACCGGGTTCGAGCGGATGTACGAGCGGGTGAGCTGGGTGTGGCAGCGATGACGATGCTCGGGACGGCAACTGCCGGCTCGGGCTGACGGCCCGTGGGCCTCGCTCCGTGCGCAGTGCCAGGACCTCCCTCGCGTTAGCGGGTGCGGATCCGTGTGCACGGGGCGAGGCCTGTGGTCGTGGGTATCGAGGGACCTGATCATGTCACCGCTGCTGCGAAAGCCGTCGGTGACCGCGTCCACATCCGGACGGAGAGGCACTTGCGGATCGCGGGCGTCTCACGGCAATCGCTCGGCGCCTCGGGCTGCGCCTCGATCGAGTCCGGATTTCGGAGCGTCTCCTGCGCGTTCAGACTTCGGCTTCCAGGCCGGCGGCGAGCATCCGCCTCGCGCCCTCGAGGACGATGGCGTCGATCAGGGAGCCGGTCCTGGTCGTTCCATCGGCATTTACTACGCAGAGCACGGGCATGCCTTCCCGACCGACGGTGCAGCGTCGGCCAACTCGATGACCAGAAGTCGATCACTGGGGAAGGTACGCCCTTTGCCCCCGACCCGATGCCGATCCACAGGCGATGAGCATTGCTCCGTCCTCGGCGAGGTGTCGCCCTCGGCTCGGTTGTCAGTGCGCTCTTCTACCGTACGAGGTATGAGGCACTGGATTCACCAACCGCTCGTGGGTCACGATGAGATCAACGTCGTCTTCTTCCGGGGCCCGTCCCTGGACGCACTGACACGCGGACTCCTCGCGGCGCACCGGCTGCCGCTCGCGTACGCGAAGGGCACCGAGTGGGGGGTGCTGATGCACCCAGTGACTACGATGAACGGATCGTGCGGGTGGTCGTCGAATTCTTCGCTCTGCCCGAGCTGGACCTTCCCCATCGCGACATTGTCTGACCCCGGACCTCGGGCACCGCAGGGGGTACTGGGGGTAGGCCCGTTTCATGGATCCGGAGCGGCCGCCATGCTGGGGGCGGTCGTCGGGGTGGCGGGGGACGGCCACCACAGCTTTCACCCGGTGGAGGCTGCGTGACAGGTACGCGAGCAACAGCGCGCCAACGTCGAGCAATGACACCGTGGCGTCCTTCGCGATGTGTACGTCCAGTTCCTTCGGTGTGATCAGACGCTCGTCAGCGGAAGAGGCTATCGGGAATGATGCGGTAGCAGTCCGAGGGCCGCGGGCAGGGGGAGCGTGGGGTGGCAGTGTTCAAGGCCTTGGAGCCGGAAGATCCACGGCAGGTAGGGCGGTACCACATCGTGGCCCGACTCGGCGCGGGTGGAATGGGCCAGGTGTATCTGGCACGTTCGCCCGGCGGCCGGCCGGTCGCGGTGAAGGTGGTGCGCCCCGAGCTGGCCGGGGATGGCGAGTTCCGGCGACGTTTCATTCGCGAGGTGGCTGCGGCTCGCCTTGTCAACGGAGCCTTCACCGCCGGTGTGGTCGACGCCGATGCGGACGACTCCCCGGCCTGGCTGGCCACCGTCTACGTGCCTGGGGTCTCGCTGGGAGAGGCGGTCGCCGGGCACGGCCCTTGGCCGGCCCGGCCGTTGCTGGCGCTGGCGGCAGGGCTGGCCGAGGCGCTGGAGGCGATCCACGCGGCGGGGGTGGTGCACCGCGACCTGAAACCCTCCAACATCCTGTTGTCCGCCGACGGCCCCCGAGTGATCGACTTCGGAATCTCGGTGGCCAGCGGGGCCAGTGCGCTGACCCAGACCGGCATGACGATCGGCACTGCCGGGTTCATGTCCCCCGAACAGCTCGTCGATCGGCCGGTCGGACCGGCCAGCGACGTCTTCGCCCTGGGCGCGGTGCTGGCCTACACCGCTACCGGAGTCGGCCCGTTCGGCACAGGCAACCCCCATGTCCTGCACTACCGCACCGTCCACGAGCCTCCCCACCTCGACCCCCTGCCATCCGAAGTGCGCGAGGTGGTGGCCGCCTGCCTGGCCAAAGATCCCGACCGGCGCCCCACCGTCGCCCGTCTTCTCGACTGGTTCACCCCCGCCGACGGCTCCGACCGGGGCGGCGAGACCGCCGCCACGCTGCCGTCCGGACCCGACTGGATGCCCGACCCGATCGCCCGGCTGGTACAGGCACACACTGCCACCGCTCTCCCCCGCAACCCGCTCCCACGGCCCACCGCGTCAAAGCCCGAGGTCGGTACCCCGACTCCCACCCCATCCCCCGTGACGCCCCGGCTGTCTGCCCCAACGCGCAAAGCCGAGCCGCCAACCGGCCCGCCGCCCACGCCCACGCCCACGCCCAGGCTGCCCCACGCACCGGCCCGGACCGGACCACAGCACCGCCCCGTCCCCCCGGCCCCTCGGCAGCCCGCACCCACCCGATGGGATCGCCCGGCAGGACCGGTGAGCTACACCCCGCCGCCGCACGGACAGCCACCCAGCCCCCGGCACCAGACATCACGTCGCCGGGTCCTGCTCGGCCTGGCAGGCACCGCCGTCACCGCTGGGGCCGGTCTCACCGGATGGAAGATAGCTACCGGCCTCACCGAGGGATACGGCCCCCAGCTTTCAACCGAGCCTTCAAAGAGCCCCAGCGCGTCCTACGAGCCGAGCCCCAGCGGCCCTGGCTCACAGCTGTGGAAGTTCCGAACCGGTGACACGGTGACGTCGCCGGTGGTGGTCGGCGACGTGGTCTACGCAGGCAGCTGGGACGGGAACCTGTACGCGGTGAACGCCACCACCGGCAAGCAACGCTGGTCCTTCACTGCCGACGGCGACGAAAACGCGTACTCGTCAGTGGTGGCGGCCCACGCGGTGGTCTACGTCGGCAACGAGAACGGGAAGCTGTATGCGGTGGACGCCGCGACCGGCAAGCAACGCTGGTCCTTCACCACCGGCGACTACGTGGGCTCGTCACCGACGGTGGCCGATGGGGTGGTCTACGTCGGCAGCGAGGACCACCACCTGTATGCGGTGGACGCCGCGACCGGCAAGCAGCGCTGGTCCTTCACCACCGGCGGCGACGTCGAATCGACTCCGGCGGTAGCCGGTGGGGTGGTCTACATCGGCAGCTGGGACGGGAAGCTGTACGCGCTGGATGCCGCAACCGGCAAGCAGCGCTGGTCCTTCACCACCGGTGACACCGTGCAATCGTCGCCGACTGTGGCCGACGGCATGGTCTACGTCGGCAGCCGGGACCACCACCTGCATGCGGTGGACGCCGCGACCGGCAAGCAACGCTGGTCCTTCACCACCGGCGGCGACGTCGATGCCTCCCCGGCGGTGGCCGACGGCGTGGTCTACGTCCACAGCTGCGACCACCACCTGTATGCGGTGGATATCGCAACCCGCAGGAAACGCTGGTCCTTCACCACTGGCGGCGACGAGAGCAGAGCCTTCTCCTCTCCGGTAGTGGCCGGCGGCGTGGTCTACGTCGGCAGCGACGACCAGAACCTGTATGCGGTGGACGCCGCAACCGGCAGGAAACGCTGGTCCTTCCCCACCGCCGACCATGTGTACTCGGATCCGACTCTGTCCGCAGGCGTGGTCTACGTCGGCAGCTTGGACGGATACCTGTATGCCGTGCGCACCTGACAGCACTTATCCAACGGGGGCCGCGAATGGATGCTGACGTGCAGCGGCGGGTCGTCAACCGGCTGCGGACGCTCGACGGCTGGCTCTTGTCGTCCGAGGGTGGCTCGACGTGGGAAGGGTGCTCAGGGCGGAGGACGCGGCAGTTGCCGCGGACTCCGCCCGCGCGGTCGATGAGACGCTCACGAGACTGCGGGCTCTGGCGTCCTCCTTGCGTGCCCAGTCCCTGCCCGGTACCCGCAAGGCCCTCATTCCGCCGGACCGGCGCGAGCAGCGCAACGTCCTGGTCGGCGGTCTGAACCGTTCCGGGATTGATCGAGACTCTATGTCGTGACAACGTCGAACTCGGCCGCGAAGAAATGTGCCGCGGCCTTGAGGATCCCGTTCGCCCGCTTCAGCTCGGCGATCTCCTTCTTCATCGCCTCGACCTGCACGGACTCCTTCGTTGTCGTCCCCGGCCGGGGCCGGCATCGATCTCTTCCTGGCGGACCCGCTTGCGCAGCATCTCGGTCGGGCCGATGCCCGAGTGCTGCGCCGCGGCCGCATCCCGCGCTGACCGCGGCGGCACACCACGCAACAACCGCGTCACCGCCGCGCACCAGTGCGGTCCGGGGAGCGCAGAAGCGCGGCGCCGTGCGTCATCGTGGAAGCCAGGCGCAACTAACGGGGGGATGCGGCGATGCAGTTCACTGTCGGTCGACGGATACGGCAGACCGGGCGGCGTTTCCTGGGCGCCGCCGCCGTTGGGGCGGCAGTCATGGCGGCGTGGTTCACGGTGGAAGGGCCCCCGGGCCACCTCACGGACCCTGCGTTCCCCGCGCTTGCCTGCGCCCTGTGCGTGCTTTTGGGAGTGGTGCAATTCGCCCGGCTGCGGAAGCCGTTCCGGCTCGTCATTGACGAGTTCGGAGTGACAACACACGATGGCGCACTGAGCTGGGCGCAGATCGACGCAGTCGCCCTCCGCTACCCGGAACCGGTGTATGGCGAGGACGGAACGCGCTATCCCGCTCCGCTGCTCACGCTCCGGCCCGTCGTGGGTGTCACGTTGCCACGCAATCCCGATCACACCCGCGACGGACGGGTGCGCTACACCCTGCTCGACACCGACAAGCTCGATCAGGGCATTTCCGAGCTCGCCGACGCACTGGCGTATTACGGGGGCGCACGGTTCGAGACGGTCCCGCTCTCTGTGCGGCCTCCCGCACCCCTCATGCGGGCCGACGCGGCGTGGAGCGTTCCCGGGGGCGAGTGGGTGTTCGGCGGCCGAGAGCCAAACGGAACGCGGGTTTTGACCCGGCTCGGCGTCGCCTGCGTACTCACCGTCCCTGCTGGTGCAGTGGCAACCACGTCGGTCGGCCGCTTTGGGACGTTCTGGGCCCTCTGGGGCTGGGCCACGATCATTGCATGGGGGATGACCATCCACTCCTTCCGTCGCTGGAGGCGGCCGCTGCGGCTGCGGATCGGGCCCGGCGGCATCGGGATGCGTGAATACGCCACCGCCGAGTTCTACGTCCCCTGGTCCAAGATTGCCGCGGTTACTCTCGAGACCCGCCCAGGTATCCCGAAGCAGACCATCCAGCTGACCGTCCTGCCCGTCCCCGGCGCCAACCTCGGTCGAGCTCGCACGCACCTCATCGACGGCCACCAGGCCTATGCCCTGGTGCGCCTCGACCGGCTGCATGACGGGGAACACGCAGTCGTCCCCGCTCTTGAGGCTTATGCGGGCGAACGCTTCAGCCGCTGACCGGGGCGCGGCAGGCGGCGGGGGGTGGCCGCCACTTCCCGCACTCGCTGCTGGAACGCCGATGGCGGGCTGAGCGGGCCCTCATCAGCATGGCAGGTCAAATGAAGAGGAAGGGTCCAACGAGCGCTGAGGGCAAGGTCGTCTGGGCCGAGGAGGACATGGCCAGCCCGCTGCCGGTCCCTCTCAGGCGGCCGGGCCGGTCTGCACCGGCGGGACCGATCAGCAAGCAGCACGGCCGTCGGTTCGACGCCGTTCAGCGCCCGCACGCCGGGGAGTCACGACCACGCCTCTGGGACTGGGAATCGGGCTAGGGGCGGTTGCCGAGTTCGTCCTGCTACAGGGGTCTCCCGTAGTCGAGTTCGCTGGCCAGGAGTGCCGCGCCGGCCACTCCGGCGCGCGGGCCGAGTTCTGACAGCACGATCTGCAGGTTCCCGGTGGCGAGCGGCAGCGAGCCCTTGTACACGACGCTGCGGATCTCGGCGAGCAGCAGATGGCCGAGCCCGGAGACGCCGCCGCCGATCACGATCATCGACGGGTTGATGAAACTGACGAGCGTGGCGAGGACTTGCCCCACCCGGTGGCCGCCGTCGCGGATGAGGTTGACGCACGTGACGTCACCGCCGGCGGCGCACTCCGCCACGTCCACGGCGGTGAGGATGCCTTCGGCGACGAGGCGTTCGGCCAGCGCCGTCGACTTCCCCGAACGGGCGGCGTCGGTGGCGTCCCGGGCCAGGGCCACGCCGCCGAAGAACGCCTCCAGGCAGCCGGTTTTGCCGCACGCGCAGACCGGTCCCTCAGCCTCCACCTGGATGTGCCCGATGTCGCCCGCGGACCCCTCCGACCCGCGGTAGATCTGGCCGTGGACCTGCACACCGCAGCCTATGCCGCTGCCGATCTTGACGAACAGCAGGTTGTCGACGGCCTTGGCGACCCCTGCGTACCGCTCGCCGAGGGCCATCACGTTCACGTCGTTGTCCACCACGACCGGGCAGCCGTGCGCGCGGGTGAGGGTGTCCCGGACCGGGAAGCGGTCCCAACCCGGCATGATCGGCGGGGAGACCGAGATCCCCTCCTTGAAGCTGACGGGCCCCGGCAGCCCGATGCCTATGGAGTTGAACCGCACGCATCCGGCCTGGTCCCCCATTTTGTGCAGGAGTTCGTTGACCCTTTCCAGGACTGCCCGCGGGCCTTTGCGGATGTCGGCGGCCTCGGCATAGGAGGCGATCGGTTCCAGACTTCCGTCGGTGATCTCGATGTCGATCGAACTGGCACCGAGATCCACCGCCGCGAACCGGATTTCGGGATCGAGTTGGACCAGAGTGGAAGGGCGGCCACCTCGCGAGGCCGCCCGCCCCGCCTCGAGCACCCTTCCGGCGGCAAGCAGGCGGTCGAGTTCACCCAGCAGCCTCGGCCTCGCCACTTCCAGCTGGTCGGACAGCTGCGCGCGCGACAGCGGCCCGAGGTCGCGCAACAGGCTCAGCACGCGGTACTGGATGCTCACGGGCTCACTTCCTGGGTATCGGCCGAATGTGTGACAAAACGTTAGAGGTCCTACGTCATAAGCGTCAACGGCTTTCACGCAGATCGTCGAAAGTTAAATTCGAAACGATGAAAGCATCGGTGCGCCGAGCGGTTACGGCACCGGAAACCCCGTCCGGGACTGCGCCTTGAGCAGCCGACAGGGTGCTGCCCGCCGCCGTGACGGCCGGGCAGCACCCTTCGCGTCAGCCGGCCAAGCCCCCCTTCACGGCGAGGGCATCACGGGCCAGGGCGGTCCGCGCGGTCGCGTCGGTCACCAGCTTGGTGTCCGCGGCCAGTTGCGCGACCTGGTCCAGGACCGCGGCCGCCTGGTTGGTGCGGCCCGCGTCAGCGTGCGCCCGGGCCTGGTCGAGCCGGACCGTCAGCCGCTGCCGACCCTGCTCGGTCAGCCGGTTTTCCGCACGCAGCTGCGTGATCAGGGTGTCCAGCTCGTCGAAGGAGGTGCGGGTGGTGAAGTGCACCGTGCGCGCCGTGGTGTTGCCCGCCGCGTCGCGGCCCGTGACCACCAGGTCGTGGCCCCCCAGCGGCAAGCGCCACAGGAGCAGCGGCTGCCCCGGGGTGACCGCCGAACCGTCCAGCAGCGCGGTCGCGGTCGGCCCTCCGGAGACGGCGTCGGTGACCGAGACCACCGGCGTCGGGCGCTGGGAGTCACCGTAGTCGGCATCGGCCGTCACACCGGTGACCGTCACCGCGGGTCCGGTCCTGTCGATACGGACGGCGATGGTACCCACCTCGGAGACGTTGTTGGCTGTGTCCGTCGCCCGGTACCGGATGGAACTCATCCCCTCCGTGGAGAGGGTGACCGCGCTGTTCGCGCTCAGCCAGGTCGTTCCGCCGTTGAGCGAGTACTCGCGGCTCTTGACGGCCCCGTTGTCGGTGGCGCTGACGGTCAGCGACACATTGCCGGTGTACCAGCCGTTGCTGCCGGTGGGCTGCGCCGGGTTGAGGGTGGCCGTCACCGTCGGCGGGGTCTTGTCGGCGACGCCGGCCCCCTGGAAGGTGAAGGAGTCCACCTCGACGCCGCCCGAGGACGTGACGTAGAGCTGCCCGGTGCCGGCGGGAGCCGTGCTCAGCGCCGTATTGACCGTCTGCCAGCCGTCACCCGCCGGGACCGTGATCGTGGCGAACGGGTCGGACCTGGGTGTGCCCCAGCGCAGTGACAGGGTTCCGGCGCCGGTGGCACGGGTCTGCACCCCGGTGATGCCGGCGAAGGACACCGGGTCGTAGCCGATCCAGTCGCCGTTGTCGAAAGCGGTCAGCTTGCGCTGCCCGGAGGCGGTGGCGTCATCGGTGATCACGACGCCCTGGGCCGAGTCGTAGTGTTCGCCCTGCATGAGGGCGGGGTTGAGGACGACCTGGGCGTCGCCGGTCGCGGGCGGCACAGAGCCGGCACCCCGGTCGGTGTAGGTGAGGCCGAGGACGCCGAAGACGTTCTCCGTGGCACCGTGGCCCGCGTCGGTCGGGGTGGTGATCGCCCCCGAGCAGCCGGTGCCGCTGGTGACCGGGTGGCCGTGCTGGTTGTGTCCGAGGCCGAACGTCCAGGCGGCCTTGGTGCAGTCGACGTTGGCGCCGTCCTCCGGATCGTCGATCCGGGTGGCGTACGGCACCACGTCGCCCCAGGTGAAGAAGCCGCCGTTGGGCGGTGTGGTGAACGCGACCGTCGGAGCGGTGTTGCCCACGGTGATCTGCTTGCTGGTCAGGCCGGTCTTGCCTTCGGGGTCGGTGACCTTGAGGCGGGCCTGGAGCTGACCGTTGTCGGGATAGGTGCGGGTGGCCGTGGGGCCGGCGGTCTCGAACGTGCCGTTGCCGTCGAGGTCCCACTGGTAGGTGAGGGCGGCGTCCTCCGGGTCGCTGGAGCCCGTGGCGCTGAAGGAGACGGTCAGCGGTGCCTGGCCCGAGGAGGGGCTGGCGCTGATCACCGCGGTGGGGGCCTTGTTGCCTTCGGCGTAGTCGATCCGGTACAGGCCCGCGTCGGGGTTCTGCCGGAAGAAGCCGTCGCCGTAGTCGAGGACGTAGAGCGCGCCGTCGGGGCCGAACTCCAGATCCATGGGGTTGTCCCACGGCGGGATGCCGTTCTCGGACCGTTCGCTGTTGGGGAGGACGTTCTCCAGTTTGGTGACCGGTCCGTCCGGGCCGGCCAGGGTCAGAGCGGCGACGTAGTCCTGGGAGAACTCCCCGAGGAAGGCCTTGCCGTCCCAGTAGGCGGGGAACTTGCCCGGGGCGGGGTTGGACGCGTCGTAGTGGTAGACCGGGCCGCCCATCGGGGCCTGGCCGCCGGGGCCGCCCGGACCGCGGAAGGCGGTCAGTTCCGGCCAGGGCTGGTCGGTGTCGCGGTCGCCGTACCACAAGGTGGCCGCCCTTGACGGGGGCAGTTCGGTGAGGCCGGTGTTCCAGCGGGAGTCGTTGACCGGCGCCGCGCAGTCGAAGGCGGGGCCGGGGGTGAGGGTGGCGAAGTCGAAGTCCCGGTAGGGACGGGTGTTGTCACCGGTGCAGAACGGCCAGCCGCTGTTCATGGCCGTGCTGGTGGTGTTCCACTCGACGTAGCCCATCGGTCCGCGGTTGGCGTCGGCGTTTCCGGCGTCGGGGCCGTAGTCGCCCCACGTCACCGCGCCCGTGGCCTTGTCCACCGCCATCCGGTAGGGGTTGCGCAGGCCCATCACGTAGATCTCGGGACGGGTCTTGTCCGTGCCCACGGGGAACAGGTTGCCGGGCGGGATGGTGTACGTCCCGTCGTCCTGGACGTGGATGCGCAGGATCTTGCCGCGCAGGTCGTTGGTGTTGCCCGAGCCGCGGCGCTCGTCGAGGCCGGGGTTGTAGGTGGCCGCGTCGTTGATCGGCGTGTACCCGTTGACGTTGGGGCCGGACGCGGGGGTGTTGCCGCCGGTGGACAGGTAGAGGTTGCCCTGCGCGTCGAAGTCGACGTCGCCGGCGACATGGCAGCACTGGCCGCGGTTGGTGTTGACGCGAATGATCTCCTGGGCGGTGGACAGGTCGAGCTTGTCCCCCGTCCACTTGAAGCGGGTGAGGGCGTCGTAGCCCTCCCACTGCTTCCAGTACGCGTCGGTCTGCCCGGCGGGCAGCCGCTCGGGGGCCGCGCCGGCGGGAGTGCTCAGCGGCGGCGAGTAGTAGAGGTAGACCCAGTGGTTGGTGGCGAAGTCCGGGTCGAGGGTGACGGTCTGCAGACCCATTTCCGAGTTCTGGTAGACGTCGAGGTGGTTCACGACCTTGGTGATTCCGGTGCCGGGGTCGGTCATCCGCAGATCGCCGTTGCGGGCGGTGTGCAGGACGCGCAGATCGGGCAGCACCGCGAGGTCGATCGGCTCGCCGGTGTCCTTGCTGAGCGTGACCTTCTCGTAGTTCGCCCAGTCCACGGCGGGGTCGGCGGCCGTGCTCGCCTGCTCCGTGTGAGCGTCGTCCGGGTGCGCCTGCGCAGCCGGTGCTAAGGCGAGGCTGCCCAGCATGGGCAGCGATGCCAGGAGCACCCCGGCCATGAGGCCTCTCAGGGTACGGTACACAGTGATGCGTCTCCTTGGTCTGTGCCGGTCAGGAGGTGCGCAGCCGGGCCGGCCCGCCGGTTGCGCCGTGGCAGCGGAACGCAAACGGCGGGCTGTGCCCGGTGGAGTGCCTGCGATCAGGCCAGCAGCCCCTTCAGGGCCGTGAAGCTGCGCTGCGCGGCGCCGAACGAACCCGGCGGGTTGGGCTGGGTGTTGGGCGCGGTGTCCTGCTCCCAGATGCCGACGTGGCTGCCGCGGGCTCCGATGTCCCGGATGAACTGCTGGTACGGCAGGACGCCGGCGCCGAACTCGACGATGGAGTAGCCGTCCGCGCCCGTACTGGCGGCGCCGTCCTTCATGTGGAACAGCGGGTACCGGTAGGGCTGGTTGCGCACGTAGGCCGCGGGGTCGAAGCCCGGCCAGCGGTGCTGGCCCACGTAGGCCCAGTACACGTCCATCTCCAAGTAGACGTAGCGCGGGTCGGTGTTGCGCAGGAAGACGTCGTACAGCCGGACCGACGGCTGGTCGGTGGCGAAGGCGAACTCGCCGGAGTGGTTGTGCTGGTAGAGCTTCAGACCGCGGGCGGCGGCCGCCTGTCCCCAGGCGTTGAACTCGTCCGCGGCGGCGAGGTAGCCGGCGACCGTGTTGGTGTTCGACGGTGCGTTGGCGGTGCCGACGTGCGGCATGCCCAGGATCTCCGCCGCGTCGAGCTGGCCCTGGAGGTTGGAGCGGAAGTCCCCGATGCCGACGTGGCTGCCGATCGCCTTCAGGCCGTTGTCGTCGAGCAGCTGCCGGATCTCCTGGAGCGTGATCTGTCTGCCGAGGATCGAGGTGTTCTGGGTGTACCCCGCGAACTCGATCTCCTTGTAGCCGATGCGTGCCATCTCTTCCAGGACCACCCGGAACCCGAGCGAGGTGACCTTGTCGCGCACGCTGTAGAGCTGCAGGGAGATGCGGTCCTTCGGGATGGACAGGATGCTGGTCGCGGCGGCGGCGGACGGTGCCGTCGCGGCGCCGACGATCGAGGCGGCGGCGACCGCCACGGTGGTGCCGGCGGTGGCCCGCAGGAAGTCCCTGCGGTCGAAGGATTTGTCCAGGTGGCCCACGGTCACTCCTTGGTGGATGGGGCGAAGAAGAGTGGGGTGTGAGGTGTGTGGTGCTGACGGTGGGATGCGCTTCCCGCCCGTGGACGGGCTGGGATCACAGCCCGGTGCCGGCCGCGGCCGCTTCGGCCTCCGCCTGCGCGGTACGCTCCGCCACCTTCGCGGCGAGGTCGGCGCCGCGGTCCTGCGGGGCCGCCTTGGCGGCCCGGGCGAGCGACGCCGAGGGCGCGGTGGTGGTCGCGGCGATGCCGCCGCGCACGCGGGCCAGCTCGCCCACCTGGAGGGCGGGGCTGTTGTCGCTGGCGGTGAGCTTGCCGCGGACGATGGTGTTGTCCAGGACCGCGTTCGCGTTGTTACCGGTGACCGCGAGGTCGCCGCCGAGGTAGGTGGCCTGGGCGCAGGAACTGAGCGGGCCGTCACCGCCGAGCTGGAGGGTGTCGGAGTTGTTCCGGTAAGCCGTGTCGCCCTCGACTTCGCTGGCGCACAGGACGCCGCCGAGCGTGTTGGCGCTCACGGTGAGCGTCTTGTCGACCGTGCTGTCGTAGACGTCGGTGTAGAGGTTCGCGTCGCCGGAGACGGCGCCGGAGACCGTGGTGCCCGAGATGTACAACTCGCCCGAGGAGGCTCTGACGTCTCCCTTGACCGTCGCGTCGACGCTGTACAGGAAGCCGCCGACGGCCGAGATCCCGCCGCCGGCAGCGGTGTTCTGCACGTGCACGCCGAATGCTCCCTGCTCGGTCACCGCGCCCTTGACGGTGCTGTCGGTGATGTCCAGGTAGGCGTTGTTCCCGACGGCGACGGTGCTGTTGAAGGTGACGTCCTTCGCGACGAGGTCGGCGCCGGCCTCGATCGTCACCGCGCCCTTGACCTTCGTTCCGGTCAGCGTGCACGACGCACCGGCCGGCACCACGAGGGTCCCGTTGACGGTGACGGCTCCGCCCTCTCCCACACAGGTGGTCGTGAGCGCCGCCTGCGCGGGCGCCGCGATCGCGAACAGGCCTCCTGAGGCCACCAACGAGGCTGCAACGAGGCAAGAACGAATCTTCATGGAGCTTCCCTTCTGCTGCTGTTACGGCTGCGGCGACATGCCGCGGCCGGGAACCCCCGCCACGGCGGGCGGGGTGCTGCGGAGTGCGGGACATCTGTCACGACGGAAAGCCGCTGCTCACGGCGGGCGGGAGCTCGGTTTCTCGTCGGCGGTAGGGACGCGTCGCATATGGCCCCGGCATGCGGGGTGGGTAGCAAGGGCGCACTGGCGTTACATCGACGCAACATTGCGTCGGTCGGCTGGAACGCTAACCGCGGTCCCCAGTGGTGTCCAGATGTTCGGACGGAGTCGCCCCAAACTTTTTGGCGAACCGTCAAAAGATCGCTGTCAACCGCGAATTGAAAGCACGAAATGTTGGATAGCGTCTTGACAGCGATGACGCTCTGCCGCACGCTCATGACGCTTCGCCACCAAGTCGGCGGTTCCAGGCACCGTCGTCATCCCTGACAGGAGGGATCATGCCGACCGGATCGTGGATCAAGGGCGCCCGTGACTCCGCCGCCACCATGGCGACTCCCGGTCCACCCTGATCCGGCAGCGATCGAAGCCGCCCTGATTCTCGGCGTGACAGAGACCGCATCTGCCGGGCCCGGCGACCTGATAAGAACTGGCGAGCGCCGCGTCCCTCGCCGCAGAATTCTCGGCGTGACGGAGACCGCATCTGCCGAAGAACACACCCCGGACGGGCTGCTGGGCTGGTGCCTGGTGGCCAATGTGCCGCGAGAGACCGCGCACGGCGAGAGCGGCCTCGACATCCAGCACGGCACGAAGCACTTCCGCGCGGGCACCCTGCTGTGGCTCCCGCCCGTCCGCTGGGACTCCGGCCACGGTCGCCGGCCTGCGGTGGGCCGGCACCGAGGCAACAGCCGCCGGTACGTCCACATGATCGTTCGCGCGGACGACCTGGAGAACTTTCGGGTCAAGGGTGTGTACAGCGAAGCTCTGGTGCGCAGCCTCAACGGCTACGCCCACGATCCGGCAGCAGCCCCGCGGACCCTGCAGAACCCCTGGTCCCGTGAGCAGGCCCAGAACTGGGCCGACCACTGCAACCGCCACCGGGAGCCCCTCTTCTTGGAAGGCCACCGCTACGCCCACACGAGGATCTCCGTTCCCAACCCTCCGCCGGCCGAGATCCGGATCGACGGCGAGACCTTCCACCTCGCCCGCTACGGCACCAGAGGAGCTCACTACAGCCGCACGCCCCCTCCCGTGGAATGGGCCCCCGAGCAGTGATCCGTTGGCGACACAACTGCCCCACGGAGAAAGGTGACTTTGCATTGCGCAGTCGTATCCGGCTAGGGCAGGCTGTCGCTCTGTAAGGCCCTGCCCATGGCTCACCCGTACCCGACACATGTGCTGACAGCAGAATCGAACAGTGCGCCGTGGGCCGCCCGCGCTGCATCAGCGGGCTCCCGCCTCCGAGGGGAGCCCGCACCGGTGCACGATGAAGCCGGATCGAAGGGGCGTGTCCACGTCCGTGAGGTCACCGAGCGGGCGTCGCTGGAAGGAAACCGTGTGAGCCGGATCTCGGCCCGGGGATTCGCGGTGGCTTCGGCCACCGCTGTCACCACCGTGGGCGCTGTCGTCGGTGTCGCCTCTGGTAGCGAGCAGCCGGACCTGCAGCCGGTCGCCGCCGCCGACGCGACGACCGTTCTCGCGGACATACCCGCCGGCCAGCAGGTTCAGCAGGCCTCGCTCACACAGCAGGTGCAGGCGCAGACGGACGCCGCCGACGCGACCACGCGCAAGACAGCCGAGGAGTCCGCCCGTAGGCAGGCCGCCAAGGACGCCACCGCCCGCAAGGAGGCCGAGAAGCAGGCCGAAGAGAAGCGGAGAGCCGCCGCCCTGGTACTGAAGGCGTCCTCATCCACCGCCGAAGTCCAGGCGATGGCGCGTGAGATCATAGGCGACCCCTCCCAGTTCCAGTGCTTCTCCAACATCGTCACGCGCGAGAGCGGATGGAACTACACCGCGACGAACTCCTCGTCCGGCGCGTACGGGCTCGTCCAAGCCCTGCCCGGCTCCAAAATGTCCACCGCGGGCGCCGACTGGCAGACCAACCCGCGCACCCAGATCAAATGGGGCCTGAACTACATGAACCACGCCTACGGCAGTCCTTGCGACGCCTGGTCCTTCTGGCAGGCCAACCACTGGTACTGAGGGTTCGTTCCAACAGCACAGCCCGTCCCCGCCTCGTACGACGCCGACCGCCTCCAGCAGGGTCCACCCCTCGAGCTCCGCCGTTCGCTGACACTGAGTCTCTGGGGAATTCCGGCCGCGCACGAGCGTCGGGCGATATCCTTGAGGCCTGCTTTCCGGAAGCGGATGGCGGGGAGCCAGCAACGGGGGCCACCAATGGATGCTGACGTGCGGCGGCGGGTCGTCAACCGGCTGCGGTCGCTCGACGACTGGCTCTTGTCGGCCGAGGCCTGGCTCGACGTGGGAAGGGTGCTCGGGGACCTGGAAGCGGCGGTTGCCGCGGACTCCGCCAGTGCGGTCGACGAGACGCTCACGAGACTGCAGGCGCTGGAGTCCTCCTTGCGTGCCCAGTCCCTGCCCGGTACCCGGAAGACCCTCATTCCCCCGGACCGGCGCGAGCAGCGCAACGTCCTGGTCGGCAGACTCACCCTCGATCTGGACTGCTCGGCCGAACAGCGCAACGCAAGCGGCACGACGCCCCCGACCGGCTGAGCGTCTTCGCCTACGTGTGGAAGCGGGTGGCGCCTGGTGCACCGGTTCGTCAAACCGTCGCTGATCATCACATGCTTCGTGCCGGCGGTACCGGAGCCGGGAGACACGTCCGCGCGCGAGTACCTCGCACGCCTGTGGGACGCGTGCGGCATGCTCGGTATGACGGCGGCGTTCGGTGGACTGCCGTTGTCCGCCCGGCCCTTCTCGGGTTCCGCCGTCCCCGCCGCCGAGTTCACCGTCCTGGCCGCGGCGACGCGGGAGGACGGCCCCGGCATCCACGCCGCCTATGCGTTCGCGGAGCACGACGTACTGGGTCTGGTCGCCCTGCTCGCGCCCAACGACCTCGATGCCGGTCTTGAGCAGTGGACCACGTTGCTGGACCAGTGGTCGGCCGCCCTGACCGCCGCAGGCGTCACCGGCCTCCCACCGGCCACGATCCTGGGCGAGTACCGCGTGTTCACGGCGCTGTACCGGGGAGGGACGCCCCGGTCACAGCGGTCCATGGCCGAATCGGTCCGGCACCACGTGCCGTCGCCCGGCGGGGGTGACGAGACCTGGTGGCGCGGGCACGACGTCACGGAGCACGGGTTCTCGGTCTGGCGGACCGGCGGTGAAGGCCTGGGCGACCCGGGAGCGGTGGTGAGCGACTTCTGCGTCCTGGCCCCGCTCCGCGCCGAGGCCGCACTGGACGAGTGGGCCTGGGCGGCCGACGGCGAGAGCGGTCTGCGGCCTCTGACGCACTATCTGACGCACGCCGCCAAGGCCGGCTACGAGGCTCGCCGTTACCACGCGTTCGCCTCCAAGGAACCCCTGCACGCACGCCGGGCCCACAGCGACCGGGAGAGCGTGGCCCTGCTGCGTGCTCTGCAGCCCACCGCCGCCGGCGAACCGGTCAGTCTGCAGGACGTCCTGGCCGCGGCCGCCATGCTGGACCGGACCCAACTCGGGCCGCACGGAATGCTCTGGACGATCACCCAGCATCGCGACCTGTCCCGCACGGTCAGTATCGCGATCTCGAACATGGGCCTGTACGCGCCCCGGTTACGCCGCGTCGGTGCCGGCCTGTCCTGGCCCGAGCGCGACCTGGCCGCGGCCGAAGCCCTCATCGCCCAGGTCCACAACGATCTGGAGTATCTGTCGGCCGCCCGCGAACGAGCCGAGGCGGCGCGGGCCGCGGCCACCGCGGTCACCGACCGGGCACTGAACGAGTACCGGAACCGGCTGAGCCTGGTGCAGACCTCGGTACTGGGGTCCCTGCTCACCGCGCTGACCGTCGTACAGACCCTCCACTACGACCTTCCGCTCCCGAAGGTCGCCCGGTTGCCGACCATCCTCGTCCTCACGGCTGTGGCGCTGTTCCTTCCGCTGGCCGTGCTCAGGCAAGCCGCGGTCTCCGCGGTCCGTCTCCCCTACCACTGGATCGACTCGGCGGCTGCGGGCCTTCTCGGATCCTCGACATGCTGGCTGGCGCTGACGGTGTGGCGCCTGCACAGCGGTGACGCCCCGCTGCCCCCCGCGGTGACCACGTCCGCATGCGTGGCCGTCGGGCTCGCCGTCACCGCGGCGGCCCACCGGGCGGCCCGCCGCCGCTGACTCCCCCGGTGCGTCCTCGACCCCGACTGCCGACCCCCACCCGTCCTCACAGAAGCGGGAGCCGAACAGGCCATGCCCCAGTCGACGAGCCCACAGCCGGAAGACTCCGTCACGGCCATCCTCGGTCTGATCGGCGAACTGGATGTCGAGGACCTCATCCTCCGTTTCGACGTGGACTTCGACGTTCCCATGCGGCAGGACGACGCGGTGCGCCTCCTGCGGCTGGCCGTGGAGTCCGGCCAGGGCCGGCCGGACGACATCACAGCCGTCGCCCGCCGGGTGGGCGCCCACTGGTGCGAGATCGTCCGCGCGGACGTGGCCTACAGGCTGTTCACCGGCCTGCAGCTCATCAAGGCCTCACGATCCGACGCCCTGCTGCTCCACGACCTCCACCTCCGCCGCGAACTGCCGGCGGACGACCACTTCGCCCAGTACGCGGTCGCCCGGTGGTTCGACGGGCAGGGCCGGATCCGGTACCGGCTGGGCAGCTTCACCTCCGCCCGTATCTCCTTCGGGACCGCCGTGGACATCGCGCAGCAGGCCGGACTGTGGTGGGCCGTGCCGGATCTGACCAGCAATCGCGAACGCGCACGGTTCGAGGAGCAGGGGCAGCCGATCCGGGACGTGGGGAAGCGATCCGCCACGGCCGGGTTCGTCACGGAACTCGAATCGGTCCTCGGACAGATCGAGGAACTGGCCCGCCTCCACGGCGTCGGCCTCGTCACTCCCCCGACGCCCGACACTCCCCGCCGCCACCGCGAGTTCCTGCGCGGATACTCCAACGCGCTCCACAACCTCGCCATGGCGCTCCGGGAAGCCGGCCGGCCCGCACAATCACTGGCGACCACGTCGCGCTCCCTGGCGATCTCCCAAGGGCTCGCGGACGCCTACCGGATCGCGCAGTCACGCACCAATCAGGCGCTGTGCGACCCGGACAACGCCCAGCAGCACTTCGAGGAGCTGCTGACCCTCCCGTGGCGCCGCGGAAGGGCCATCGCCCGGCAGAATCTCGCGCTCCGCGCCGGCGGCGCCCCGGGGCTGGCGCAGCTGCGGCAGCTCCTGGACGAGATCGAGCGGGACGACTCCGCGGACGGGCATCACGCCGGCCTGGACGTCGACTTCTACGCCTACACCGTGCGCGGATACCAGCGCACCGCCGAAGCACTCCCGCCCGCGAGCCGTCCGCAGGACGTCCTCAACCGCCGGCTGGGACTGGCGCGTTCGGTGCGGTCGGCCATCGCCCTGCCCGCCTACAAGCGGACGTACGCGCGCCACATGCGGCCGGCGTTCCTGCATGCCATCGCCGACGCCGTGTCGCGCGGGCACGACGGGCAGGCGGACCAGGAAAGGATCCTCTCCCTGGTCGAGGAGTCCGCCGGCCGTGAACTGCTGGACCTGCTCGCCTCCTCGCACCCCTCCGCCCTCAAGCCGCCCGCCCACCACATCGCCGGGTCCCCCCTGCCCGAGGCCACCGGCACCGCTCCCGGGGTGCGCCCCGCGCTCCGGTCCGCTCCGCCCGAGCTGGCACAGGCCCTGCGCGAGGTGCTCGCAGAACGCGAGCGGGAATACGAAGAGCGGTTCCTGGACGCCCCGTTGACGTCCGTTCCGCACGACGAGGACATCGCGCACCGCCTCGTCCAGTACACCCTCAACCATCCGGGCTCCTGCGTGGTGCGCTACTTCCGCTACGCCGCGCCCGACGGCGTGGCCGCCGGTGCCGGACCGGTCCCCGACTCGCTCGGCATCACCGTCTGCCGGGACGGACGGCTGACGACCGTGCCGGGCATCGCCTACGAGGACGTGACCCGCCTGGCCGAGCAGGTCTGGGCCGACGTGTCCGACCCGGCCTCACCGTGGCCCTCCGAGGCGACCTGCCGCCGCGTGTGGGATCTGCTCGTCGCACCCGTATGGGACCGCGTCCACGACGGTGGCGCCATCACCCATCTCACCCTGATCCCCACGGACCACGTCTTCGCCATCCCGCTCCACGTCGCCGTGGGCCCCGGCGACACACGGCCGCTGGCAGCACGGGTCCCGCTCTCCCACTCCGTCAGCGTGGCCGCCTTCGTCACCCAGGGGCGTCACCTGCTCAAGCGCCAGCTCATGGAACACGACGACGACCTGGCGGCCCTGCTGTCCACCGACGCCGACGCCTCGGGCCGTGAACTGATCGGCACGGGCTGGCACCGCGACCACGTCATCGTGGCCGGAACACCTCCGCAGGGCCTGGAGCACACCATGCCGGCCCACGCCGCCGACTGGGACGGCCTCAGCGCCCTCGTCGCCAAGGAGCCGGAATTCTTCGTGTACGCCGGCCACGGCACCTACCTGGAGGGCCCGGAGGCATCCGGTCCCATGCTCCACCTCGGCAGCCAGGACGTGCTGACCCAGTTCGACCTCGCCCTGCGCGTGACCTTGCCGCGCAACAAACTGACCGTCCTGGGTGCCTGCGTGGCGGGACAGGGCATGCGCTCCGACGGCGGCGACGTCCTGGGGTTCATGCGCTCCCTGATCATCAGCGGTGCCGGAGCCGTCTGCCTGCCCCTGTGGTACGTCCTGGACATCGCGATGGTCGAGACCGTACGCGCTCTCCTCAAAGGGAGCAGACAGGTCCTGGGCGATGGCGACACCGCACCCTTCGACGTCGTCCAAGCCCTCCACGAGCACTACCTCCGCGTCGTGGACGACTACCCGAACCTGGCCGGCCGCATCCAGCACACGCCGCTGGCCCTGTACCTGTGACGTCCCCGCGGCACCACGCCGCGGACGCGGCCCGGAACCGACACGGCAGAACCGCACGAGACGAGGAGACACATGACGCAGGCCGAATCCGAGAACGACCGGGTAAGGGAGCGCAGGCAGGCACGGCTGAGCGCCTACACCGCCTTGCGGGAGCAGCGGCCGGAGCTCTTCACGAACCCCCCGGACGCCGCCTACGAAATCCTCCTGGACCGGGCCGACCAGGACCGCGTGACACGGGAAGTCGGCGAACTGGCCGTAGCGTTCGGCTTCCCCGAGGAATGCGCCGACATCGGCGTCGTGTACCGCGACCCCTACGTCTGCATGGTCCGTGACGCCGTGCGCTTCCGCTCCGGGCGCCTCAACACCTACATCCGCTTCGTCCCCGTGGGCGCGCAAGGGGGCGCCGCGGTCCTACCGGTCCTGGACGACGGCAGGATCGTCCTGCTCCACCACTTCCGGCACGCCGACCGCGACTGGCACTGGGAGATCCCCCGCGGATTCGGCGCCCCGGACGAGGAGGCCGCCACCACCGCACGCCGTGAACTGCTCGAGGAACTCGGCGGAAAGGTCACCGAGATGGTCCATCTCGGCGAGATCGCCACCGACACGGGCCTGCACAGCGGCCGCGACCAGCTGTATCTCGCCCGCCTGGCCTCGTCCTCGTTCTCCTCCACTCCCGGTCCCGACGCACGCGAGGAGGGAATCGACGCCTTCCGGGCCCTCACCCCCGACGACATGCGCTCCACACTCGCCCAAGGGGGCATCCATGACGCATTCACCCTGGCAGCCTGGGGCCTCGCCACCGCCCGGGGACTGCTGCCCACCAGCACGGCCCCCTGACCTGGGCGTCCGCCCTGCCTCGGTCGATGCGTGACCGAAGAGGTCCGGGACGGCGGTTCCGGCCGGGGTTGGCGGCCGTCGGGCCTCGGCTCGACGTCCTGGGACAGGACACAGCCCGGACACGAGCCGCGCCCTCGTCCGTCCGGGTGGCACGTGGCGCCGGCTCCACACGCGGCGTGGCCACGCCGCCCGGACCCGCCCGCGCTTCCCACCTAGGGTGACGCCGAGGAGGTGACGGATGCGAGTGGGTCTGCACGCGCTCGGCATCGGTGACGGTGCCCGTCCGGAGGTCGTCAGGGCGGTGGCCACCGCCGCCGAGGCGCACGGCTTCGCCAGGCTCTGGTGCGGTGAGCACGTGGTACTGGTGGACAGCCCCGCCTCCCGCTACCCCTACTCCGCGGACGGCCGGATCGCCGTCCCCCCGGACGCGGACTGGCTGGACCCGCTGCTCGCCCTGACCTTCGCGGCAGCCGTCACCAGCCGCATCGAGCTCGCCACCGGCATGCTCCTGCTGCCCGAGCACAACCCCGTCGTGGTCGCCAAACAGGCCGCCACTCTCGACGTGCTCTCAGCCGGGCGGTTCAGCCTCGGGGTCGGGGCCGGCTGGTCCGCGGAGGAATTCGCGGCGCTCGGTGTCCCTTTCACCAGACGCGGGCAGCGCACCGAGGAGTACCTCGCCGCGATGCGCGCCTTGTGGACCGAGGACCCGGCCTCCTTCACAGGAGAGTTCATCCGCTTCGACGCGATCCGCGTCAACCCGAAACCGCTGCGCGACGGCCGGCTCCCCGTGATCGTCGGCGGCAACAGCGACACCGCCCTGCGCCGCGCGGTCGGGCACGGCGACGGCTGGTACGGCTTCAACGTCCCGGCAGCCGACGTCCTCTCGCATGTGGGCGTCCTCGCCGACGAATGCACCCGCCAGGGCCGGGCTCTCCACGACCTGACCATCGCCGTCGCGTTGAGCGACGGCACACCGGAACACCTGCCCGCCCTCGCCGCTGCGGGCGTCTCAGAGCTCGTCATCACCGGCACGCCCCCGCCCACTCCGGACGCCGCGGCCGCCTGGACCGCAGAACTCGCCAAAACCTGGATCAACCGGTAACAGCGACTGCGCGGTGATGCTGCACGCGGCCGACCACATCGCGGTCATGAACCCCGGCCACATCGTCGAGACAGGCGCAGCCGAGGACCGCTTCGCCGACCCCGGACACCCGTACGCCTAGGCCTGCTCTCCCCGACCCCGGTGCCCGACCCGGGGGTCGAGCGCTCCGGGGGTCCGTGGCGTGAGGGCCGGACCGCGCAGACGACGCGGCGGCGGCATGTGCTTGATCCACTCCGGGGGCACTCCTGCGGAACGCAGGAGTCAGCGCCACTCGCTCGCGGCCATGGCCTCGATGCCGGCGCTGAGGAAGGTCATAGCCGCGCTGATGGCCTGGTCGCGGTCGCTTCCCTCGGGGTGCTGGAAGATCTCGGTGACCACAGCCGCGGCCGCGGCGGCGGCAAGGCGGGGGGCGATCCCGTCCGGGGCCTGGCCGGTGTCCTCGGCGATGATGCGGGCGCCCTCCTCGATGGCCGCCGCCATCCGCGCGGTGCGCACCGCCCGCAGTTCCGGGTTGGCCTCGAACATACGCTGTTCGAGCTCGTCGGACTCGTCGTAGCAGGCTGACTCCTTGCGCAACCAGCCTTCCAGGGCGTGCATGACGCTCTCCTCGGCGGCGCGGCCGCGCAGCACCTCCGTCAGGTGCAGCACCGTGGCGTCGAAGGACGCGAAGGCGATGTCCTGTTTGGAGCGGAAGTACAGCGTCACCGTGCGTGGGGACACCTCGGCCGCCGCGGCGATCTCCGCGATCGTCGTGGCGTCGTAGCCCTGCGCGGCGAAGAGCTCGAAAGCCGCGCGGGTGATCGCGGCCCGCCGCTTGGCTTTGCCCCGTTCGCGCAGACCGTCCCCCGTCGTCACCCTGTCCATGCCCTTCAGCATAGCGGCGGGCCTGCATTTTTACCTCACGCAGTAAACATGCACTACGCTGTAAAAATCCTACCGGACCGACAGCCGACGACCCTTGAGACGAAAGAGATCTGCCGTGGCGAAACGCTTGTACGCGCTGGGACGTTGGGCGGCACTCCACCGGTCCCGGGTGCTCACGATGTGGGTACTGATCCTCGCGGTGACCGCCGGACTGGGCACCGCCCTCGGCGGAAAGGCGACGACGGAGTTCTCGGTGCCGGGCGTCGAGTCCCAGCAGGCCCAGGACCTACTGAAGGAAAAGTTCCCGCAAGCCGCGGGCGGCACGGCCCGGGTCGTGTTCGCCGCACCCGCGGGCGCGAAACTCTCCGGCGAGAACGAGCAACGCGCCATCGCCGCGACCCTCAAGGAGGTCGCCGCGGTGCCGGGCGTCATCAACGTCTCCGACCCCGCGAAGACCGGCGCCGTGTCGAGGGACGGCACCATCGGCTACGCCGACGCGCTGTTCGGCAAACCGGCCAACACCGTGCCCCAGTCCGCCAAGGACCGGCTCGACGAGGCCTTGAACCCGGCGAAGAGGGCCGGCCTCGAGGTCGAGCTGGGCGGCACCGTGTCCACCCCGCCGGCCGAGGTCGGCGGCCCCGCCGAGGTCCTCGGCGTGGTCGTGGCCTTCGTGGTGCTCGCGCTCGCGCTCGGCTCACTCGTGGCGGCCGGGCTGCCCCTGGTGACGGCCCTCGTCGGCGTCGGGGTAGGCGTGATGACCGTCCAGTTCCTGTCCCGCTTCATCGAGATGACGAACACCGCGACCGTCCTCGCGCTGATGATCGGCCTGGCGGTCGGCATCGACTACGCCCTGTTCATCGTCTCCCGCCACCGCGAACAGCTCGCCGATCCCGAGCACGACGTGCCCGACTCCATCGCCCGCGCCACCGCGACGGCGGGCAGCGCCGTGACCTTCGCGGGCGTGACGGTCATCATCGCGCTCGCCGCGCTCGCCACCACCGGCATCCCCTTCCTCACCGTGATGGGCCTGGCCGCCGCCGGAACCGTACTCCTCGCGGTCCTGGTGGCCCTCACCCTCGTACCGGCCCTGCTGGGCTTCCTCGGCGAACGCCTGCGCCCCAGGAGCGCACGGCCAGGGGCGGGTTCCCCGCAAGCTCGGACACCCGGCCGCGAACGCAAGCCCGGGGCCTGGGGTCTGGCCTGGGGCCGCCTCATGACACGCTTCCCCGTCCCGGTGCTGATCGTGAGCGTCCTCGGCCTGCTCGCCCTCGCCCTGCCCGCCACCGGACTGCGCCTCGGACTGCCGAGCAACGAGACCCAGCCCACCGCGAGCACCCAGCACAAGAGCTACGAACTCCTCACCAAGGGCTTCGGTCCCGGCTTCAACGCGACCCTCGTGGTCGTCGTCGACGGCACCCGC
The DNA here is from genome assembly GCF_042889545.1 of Streptomyces sp. NPDC002574. Classification (NCBI taxonomy): domain Bacteria; kingdom Bacillati; phylum Actinomycetota; class Actinomycetes; order Kitasatosporales; family Streptomycetaceae; genus Streptomyces; species Streptomyces sp. NPDC002574. The sequence goes on along the minus strand of NZ_JBIARB010000002.1, from coordinate 626,354 downwards.
ATACCCGCCGCGCAGCGCGAGACGGTCGTCGAGCAGATCGCCGACACCGTCGGCAAGGATCCGGACATCGCGACCGTCGCCCCGCCCAGGGCCACCGAGGACGGCGCGATCACCGTGCTCGGTGTCGTACCGAAGACCGGCCCCGACGACCAGAGGACCACGGATCTGGTGCACCGGCTGCGCGACCACGCGGTGAACCCGGTGACCGACGCGGGCGGCACGGCCTACGTCGCCGGTGCGACCGCCGCCGGAATCGATGTGTCCGCGAAGCTGTCCTCGGCGCTGCCGCTGTTCGTCACGATCATCGTGGTGCTCGCGCTGCTCCTGCTGATGCTGGCCTTCCGCTCGATCCTGGTGCCCCTCAAGGCCGTTCTCGGCTTCCTGCTGTCCATCGCAGCCGGCATCGGTGCGGTCGTATGGGTCTTCCAGGACGGCCACCTCACCGGACTGTTCCAGGTCGCGGCGGCGGCCCCGATCGCGTGCTTCGTGCCGGTCCTGCTGATCGGCGTCCTGTTCGGCCTCGCGATGGACTACGAGGTGTTCCTGGTCAGCCGGATGCGGGAGCACTTCCACCACCACCGGGACGCGCGGGCCGCCGTCGAGCACGGCGTGGAGCGCAGCGGCCGGGTCGTCACGGCGGCGGCCCTCATCATGGCGGCCGTGTTCGGCGGCTTCATCTTCAACCACGACCCGACCGTCAAGACGATCGGCTTCGCGCTGACCGTCGGCGTCCTCATCGACGCCTTCGTTGTCCGCCTCACCATCGTCCCCGCGGTACTGAGCCTGCTCGGCCGCCACGCCTGGGCCCTGCCCAAGTGGCTGGACCGGGCCGTGCCCAACGTGGACATCGAAGGTGACTCCCTGCCCTCGCGCAGCGCGGGCGATCGAACGGCTCCCGTCGCCGCCGAACCCGTACGAGCCGGCAAGGGCTGACCAATCACTGTGCACAACCGGCGTCGGGGCCCGTCGGCGGCTTTCACGTCGGGCAGAGGCCGGACGGGTTGCCGTGCCGCACGAACGGGTCGTCCGTCCTGTGTCCCGGCGCCGCGCTGCTCGTGAAGACACGCGCACCCCATGAACCCGAGCAGGATCGCGAGGAGCACCGCGGGCGGGCCCGCGGTGCTCACGTCGATGCCGTCCTGGTGGTGGACTTGGTCAGGAAGCCGCCGGCGATGGCGCCCACGGGACGAGTGCGACCGAGGCCCTGGCGCCAGTTCTAGGCCTGCGGCGTCCGGGGAAGCCGTGAGGCTGATGGCGCCGTGGTCCGTGGCGTCGTTCCACGTCGCCAAGAACTCCGAGCGGTCTTTGGGGAGTACGGCTCGGACGGCTTGCGCCGGGAATGACGGGCTGCCCACCCCTACTCGGCGGATCGGCCTCAGGAGTGCCGTAGTGCAGAGGGCACCGGGACCCCCATATGGTCGAGGAGCGCGGCAAGGGCACGGTCCAATGTGAGGCCGCCCTTCGTGATCTGCGGTGTGTTGAAGCTGCCGAACGAGGTGCTCGGCTGCTCGACGGTGAACCAGGTGACACCGTCCGCGTCCTCGAAGATCGCCGTGCGCAACGGCGCGTACAGCATCACGGCCGGGTTGTAGCGGTACATCTTCTGCGCGATCGTGTGATTTCCCATCAGGTACTCGACGCAACGGCCCCGGTCACCGGCGAGTCGCATCAGTGGGGTCCAGTCACTGCTCCAGTAAATGATGAAGTCGTGCGGCGCATTCTCCGCCGTCGCCTCCAGGACGGACTGCCAATCCACGCCCTCCTTGACCAGCTCCGCGAAGCGGTCGCTCTGGTACACCGGGACGGCCTCTTCGTAGCGTTTACGGAAATTCTCGTACGTGTCGTCGATCTGGATGGTGAATCGGACGACTTCGTGCGGCACGGCCTCGATCGTGCCGTCGGAAGTCATGGTCGTCACAGTCATGGATCCTCCCGCAGGCGAGTTGTCAGCCGCCGTTCAACGGACAAGCTCTCCAATAATCCTACGCTGCCGACTTTCCACGGCAACTCCACACGGGAAGACGGCGGCACGCATCTACGCCCTCCCCGCACGGGAAGTTGATGACGTCCACACGGATACGTCCGTAGAAGGAATTTTATTCTCCGGCTGGTCACGACAATTCGTGGAGGCCCACCGCATCCCATTTACCGGCCCGGCAGACTCCGGCCTGCGCCACGAGATCCACGACAGCCCCGACGTCGCCTCAACCACGGTGCCGTTCGCTGTGCCCCGGGGACGGGCCGCGGCAGGGCAGGGGGTCCCACGCCGGTGAGATCTCGGACAGCGCACTCGGCAACTGGCCGACGCGGGCAGTCACTCCTGCTCGGCAGGGTGGCCGGGGCGGTGGCGGCCGCCACCGGCCGCGTCTCGCGTGGTGGGCGCAGAGGGAGGGTCGTAGGGTGAAAAAGAGACCGAATTCCAATCAGGGGAAGCGGGCTGACATGGTTTTCGTTCGCGTACACGTCATGAAAAATCACCTCAGCGCCGAACAGAAGCGTGAACTCGGCAAGCGACTTGTCGCAGCAGTGGCCGAAGTCGAAGATCTGAGAAATTCGGAACGACACCAGCAGACATCATGGGTTCAGTACTATGAGTTCGATCCAGAGAATTGGTACAATCCGAACCCGCTCGGCGACCCCGCCGCGCAGTGGCAGGTGGACGTGATCGCACCCGAAAAACTTCTCCCAGCGCCGGAACAAGCCAAAGTGATGATAGAGAAAGTGACGGCGGCTATTCGCTCCGTCGCTGGTGAAGGCGTACTTCCAGCCCGTGGGCCGTGGGTACATGTCCACGTGATCCCGCATATGAACTGGGGCATGGACGGCACCATCCCGAATTGGGACGGATGGCGGGCGTACTTCGCGGCGGACACGCCAGAGGAGGCGGAGCGGGCACTTGCAGCGGCGTACGGGCGAAGTCAGGGACAGTAAAGGGAACGACCGCGCAGGGGCAAACCGCCCCGCACATCTACGCCGCACCCTGATGCCTGCTGCGGCAATCAAGTGGAACATTGGACTATTTGTACGCGCAAGTAGTCTGATAGGTGCTCAAACGGCGGCGGGAACACTGCTGACGTGTCCCTGGACGTGCGGTGGACGGGACACCGCGGTGACTGCCGCCGGGGCAGGCCGGTCAGTGGCGGGCGCTCTTCAGGATCGCCCTCAAGACGCACGCCGGGCGGGTCTCAGGAGAGCGGCCAATTGCGCAGGACGACGTCGGCCATCTCCTGGAGTTCGTCGCGGCCGACACCGCTCGCGGCCTGTACGGCGAGGCCGTAGGCGAAGGTGGTGAGGTAGCGGGCCAGTAGCCGCGGATCGGTCTGCGGAGGCAGGTCGCCGTCGTCGACCGCGCGCTGGAACCGCTCGCGGACGCAGGAGTAGCCGTTGTCACGCCAGGCGACGAGGAGGTCGCGGACTTCCTGGCCGGAGTCGCTGGTGGTCAGGGCGCCCTGGACACCCAGGCACCCATGGGGATGGGCCGGGCGGGTGGTGGTCCGAATGGTGCCGGCCAGGATCGCGGTGGCGACGCCGAGGGCGGTCGGCTCCTCCATGGCCCGGGCCAGGTAGGCGCTCGGCCCTTCGGTGTAGCGCTCCAGGGCCTTGCGGAAGAGCTTCTCCTTGCTGCCGAAGGCCGCGTACATGCTGGTGGTGGAGATGCCCATCGCATTCGTCAAGCCGGCCGTGCTGGCCCCTTCGTAGCCGTGCCTCCAGAAGACCAGCATGGCCCGTTCGAGGGCTTCGTCAGCGTCGAATCCTCGCGGTCGGCCGACAGGGCCGCTCTTCTTCGTCTCCACCGCGCCAGCCTACCTCTTCTGTAGCGATCGCTGCGGAAGTGCTAACGTTCGACTTCCGCAGCGATCGCTACAGATATCGAGGGGCTGCTCACGTGGCACTGCTGGAAGGAAGGACCGCTCTCGCGAGCGAGGGCAGCGCCGGAGTCTGCCTGGCCGGTGCGCATCGGCCGCCAGCGCCCTTGATCGGCGGACATCCGCTTCAGCGATGGGCGGCATGGCGCGGCCGTGGAGGGCGTCGCGTCCCATCGACATCCGGTCACGGCTCCGAACCGGGGCTGCCCACAGGAGGATCACCTCATGTCCGACAGTGATCTGCGCGCGTTCTACCTGCGCTACATCGAGGCGCTCAACGCGCACAAGTTCGACGGAATGGACGAGTTCATCGACGACCGGACCACCCTGAACGGTGAGCCGGCCACCCGGGACGACCTCATCACGGTGCAGAAGCACGACGTGGACGCGGTTCCGGACCTCCACTGGGAGCTCGAGGAACTGCTCTTCGACGGTGACCGTCTGGCCGCACGTCTGGTCAACACCGGTACCCCGGTGAAGGAATGGCTCGGCGTGACTCCCACCGGCGCCTCGTTCGAGATCGTCGAGTACGCCATCTACCAGGTCCGCAACGGACGGTTCGTGCACATGACGGCCCTGCACGACGCCGGCGAACTTCGCCGGCAGCTGGCCGGCTGACCTCAGGAATCAGCACCGTCGAAGACCCGTCCGGACACCATCGATCGGCCCCTCGGGCCACATCACTCGTGAGGATACGCATGACCGTCACACTGATCACCGGGGCCAACAAGGGCATCGGCTTCGAGACCGCACGGCAGCTTCTGGCGTTGGGTCACACTGTCTACATCGGCGCTCGTGACGTCGAACGAGGCGAGAAGGCCGCTGCGGCACTTGGCGCACGCTTCGTACAGCTCGATGTGACCGACGACGCGTCGGTGGGCAGCGCGCTGGCGACGATCGACTCGGCCGAGGGGCGGCTGGACGTCCTGGTGAACAACGCGGGCGTCCTGGGGCACGGAGTCACCGACGGCCCCACGGCGCTCCGGGCGTTCGACACCAACGCGGTGGGAATCGTACGCGTCACCGAAGCGGCCCTTCCGTTGCTGCGCAAGTCCCCTCACCCGACCGTGGTCACCGTTTCCAGCAGTGCCGGGTCCTTCTGGGCGGTGACCAATCCGGAACGGCCGGAGTTCAACTTGCCGTTGACGCTCTACTCCGCGTCCAAGGCCGCGGCCACCATGCTCACGGTCCAGTACGCCAAGTCCCAGCCGGGCATCAAGTTCAACGCGGTCGAGCCCGGCACCACCGCGACCGACCTCACCGCGGCATTCGGAGTCGGAAGGACACCGGAGGAGAGCGCCAAGGTCGTCGTGCGGCTGGCGACTCTCGACCCGGACGGCCCGACGGGCACCTTCCAGGACGAAAACGGGGAAGTGCCCTGGTAACGATCGCAACGGCCGGGTGGGCAGCCCTCTTGGGCTGCCCACCCGGCCGTTCCCACACGTGTGAGCGTGCTCCCTGAGGCCGGCGTGTTCAGCCAGGACAGCCTCCACGCCGCGATCCGGCCCGGGCCGGGCAGCGTGTGCTCCCTTGGCCGGCCGGGTGCCCGCCGGGCATGATCACCCTTCCCCTGCCTGGGGAGGAGTAAGGGCATCGACCAGCACGCGGAGAGTGAGCAGTGCTGCTGCGTTGGTCCCAGGGGACGCCAGAGCGCGGACCGTCGTGGTGACGACCTGGCCGAGGGGGTCGCTGGTCACGGATTCGGGCTGGTCCCGCAGTTGAGCCCGCACCGTCTGCATGCTCCAGCGGGCGCGGGCGAGGCCTTCGGCAAGGCCGCGCTCCGCGGGTGTGGGCAGCCAGCTGCCCGCGCGGAAGTCCTGGAGAAGGGCGGACACGGCATCGTGGAGTTCTGTCGTGGTGGTGTCATTCAAGGTCATGGTCTGTCTAACGACACGGACAACACCCCTGCGGTGTGATCCGTCGGCCGGGTATGGACCGCCAGGAGCGGATGCGTTCGGCGGCGGCGAACACGTCGGCCTTGCCGCTGACGATGTCGGCTGGACCAAGGCTTCCCGACCCCTTCCCGACCCCCGGCTCTGCGCGGCAATCGTCGACCGGCTCACGAGCACCCGAGCACGGCACGAGGAAGCGGTCGAGGCCGGCTGAACCATCCGCGTCCGCCCCGCCTGCGCCAGGGCGGGCCCAACACAGGGCACCCGGACCGGCCGTGAGATCCTCGCCATCATGTTCGAGAGCGAGCGCAGGCAGCGGGCGACAGCAGGCCTCGAGACCCACGTTCGCCGCTTCTTCACCGGCCATGCGATCACGGCCGGCGATGACGACCTGGGGCCTGGGCGAAGGGAAGCAGTTCCAGACCTGAGGATCCTCACCGTCAGCCCGGGACCTCGCGCCGACAGCTGGGCCTATGTCACCGCCGGCTGCTGGTCCACGGTCGAGACGGACGGTCACGGCCTCGAGTTCGTCCTCTCCGCGCCGGTCCGCGATGAACGCTTCGCCGATCTCCTGGCCATGACCGCCTACTACCACGCCGATCACCGCCTCGATCTCCGGCACAGCCTGCCGATCGGGGAGCCGTGGCTGCCCGGGTCCCACTGCGACCACCTGCTGATCAGCCTTCCCTACCTCTACGGCCCTGGCCTGGAGCACTGCCCGCTGCCGGACGGCCATGCCCGCATCCTCTGGACTCTGCCGGTCACCGCGGCCGAGATGGCATACCGCCGCGAGCACGGCCACGAAGCCCTTGAACAGCTCTTCGACGAGCACGCGATTGTCCCGACCGATCCAAGGCGGCCGTCCGTCGCCTGAACCTCGCGGGCGCAGCCTGGGCCGACATGACGGCTGGGGAGTGCTCCAGCGCCGTGAAAACTCATCGACACGGCGAGGCGCAGTGGTCACCGGCTGCCGCCCAAAGCCATCGACAAACGATTTCGGGTTCTGGCTCAACTTCTGTGCTCCACAACTGTGGGTCACCGGTCAGATCCCGAAGAGGGCTTCCTCTTGTGGCGGAATCGGAGGGTCGAGGACGTCGCGCAGGCGGGTGATGTCTTGGCGCCATCTCGGCCCGTTCGTGGCCTCGTCCCACAGCTCGGCGATTTCAGACCGCTCATCGACCACTCGGTCCAGAGCGCCGACGGCCAGCGTTCGAAGGTCTGCGGGCAACTCCGGCAGCGGCTCCGACGGGCCGTAGTTCGAGCACGCGGGCTCGCCGCCAGGGTGCTGTGCGACCACCAGGGCTGCCGCGGCAACTGCTCGCTCGGCGTCGGGGGTGATCAGGTGGTCCGCAGGGTCGGCGGCGCGTTTGAGGACTCTGCGGATCATGGACTCGCGTTCTTCCATGGATGCCTCATCCAGGTCGCCGGCGAAGTCGGCGGCGGTGTCATTGTCGAAAGGGCCGATGTCCCAGGTGCCCATATCTCTCCTTGCGCGGTCGTCTGGGGATCGTCGCACTGGCCACCGACAATGCGGTCAGGAGGCAAGCAGCACCCGCTCGCGCAGGAGCTTGCAGCCAGCGCGTCCGTACATCCGCCGTTTGATCATTTTCATGGGATTGACGTGGCCCTCCACTGCGCCCGAGCTGCAGGGAAGGGTCAGGCCGGCGATGACGGCGTCGAGGTCACGGTCGATTCCAGCTGCGAGGATGTGGAGGCTGGGCAGGTCGTCCTGCCGAACTTCGTCGAGCCACTCTGGAAAACGCTCGCGCTGGCGGTCGGTGAGCATGGTCGCGAAGGACCGGACGTGGCGGGTCAGGGCGTCGTGCTCGGGGCAATGGTGAGGAAGCCTTCCGCCACGGCGTTGCTCAGCCACCCCACACACCGCAGCGGCCTCGTCGACCTTGAACAGCGGTACCGCAGCGACCAAGACCCCCAGCGACACCTGGTCCGGCCGCGCAACCGGCCCACCTGTTCCAACCGCCCCCTGAACCATGCGACAACCGCAGCCGTCCGCAAAAAACAGACTTCAACGACGCACGAGACCATCCGGTGACGAGCCGCCATGATTCCTTGATCAACTTAAGTTTCGTGGCATTGAGTCAGGGGCCGGACAACTGCGCCTTGCCCGCTGCGTCGTGGGCGACGGTCGGCTGCTGCCTGGGGGCGGAAGGGGCCGCACAGACCCCTCCCACCTTTGCGGGATCATCAGTGGTACGGATTGCCGTCCAGCGCCCTCGGCGGCGGCAGTATGGCCAGCGGACCCGCATAGTCGCTGATCGTTCCGTCCGTGCACACTTGGCGGATCCAGTGGGCTAGGGAATCGGGGAACCGGGTGGGACTTCGTACTTGGTGGAGCGGTCGCAAGGCGAACGCTCAGATCGAGCGGATCTTGGATGCCGTGAACTCCGGGCAGTCCCTGATGGCTGACGCGACGGCGGTTGAGGCATCCGGAGCCCGCCAGGCGATTGCCGGCGTCGCGGAGGTCTACGACGACCGCCTTCACTTCACATCGAACGCGGACATCGAGGCCGGTGCCAAGGGCTGGCGCATCGGCCTCTCCGAGATCGCCGCGGTGCGGGACGGTGCCGAACCAGGTGAGCTCTCGATCACCTTCCGCTCACCAGGACGCTTCCATTCGATCGTGGTGACGCCGGTGATGCATGCAGACAAGTGGCGTGCGTTGGACGCTGATTGAGACACGAACCGCGGGGACCAGGCCACGGAAGGCCGCGTACGAAGCAGGCCGGCATAGGCCGGGACGGCGCGGGCGGTCGCTGCCGGGATGGGGCTCCGGTGTGTTTCGAGCCCCCCACCCCGGCATGACGTCCCGGTTCTGGGCGCGGCTCAGGCGGAGGCGCGCCGCGTCCAGTCCAGGTCCAGGCGGTCGGCCAGGCCCGCGGCGGTGAAGGCGGCGTCCAAGTCCTCGCGGCCCTCGGTGAAGTGGGCCCAGCTGTCGTGGTGGACCGGGATGACACGGCGGGCGTCGAGGATCCGGGCGGCCTCGGCGGCCTGCGCGCTGTCCAGGACGATCAGGTCGCCGTCGAAAAGCATGGGAAAACGAGGTGCGCCGGCAAACAGGATGGCGGTGTCCACCGGGGCGAAGCGCCCGGCGATCTCCCTGACGGCGTCGAGGGAGGCGTTGTCGCCGCTGACGTAGACCGTCGGCAGGCCCTCTCCGGCCAGGACGAAGCCGACGACCTGGCCGGTGAAGGGCTCAACCTCCTCGCGCGGGCCGGGGCCGTGGATCGCGGGAACACCGGTGACGGTGACAGTGCCGCCGCCCAGGCGCTGCAACTCGACCGTCTCCCAGTCCGCCAGGCCCTTGGCCTTCTGCCCGAGGCGCCCGCCGCCGCCGGGAGTGGTCAGCGTGAGGGGAACGTCGGCGAGCAGGGCCCGGCCGGAGTTGTCGAGATTGTCGGGGTGCTCGTCGTGGGAGAGCAGGACCACGTCGATGGGGCCGAGATCGGCGGGGGTACCGGTGGAGGGGGCGGTCTTGGTCAGGACCGGACGGCCGGGCCGGCCGTAGTCACCGGGGCCGTCGAACGTCGGGTCGGTCAAAAACCGCAGACCCCCGTACTCGAACAAGGCGGTCGGGCCGCCGTATGTGCGGACCGGGAACTGATCGGCATTGAGCTGGGACATGACGACTTCCTCACCTCTCACGAAAAACATCTGCGTTTACCGTGACACCAGGCTAGGCGGGCATCACGGGAAAATGCAATCGCTACCATGAGAGGCATGGACGACACCCAGGCCACCGACACGGCGCAGACCGCTCTGCCCCCAGCTCCAGGTGCCGACCAGTACCGCTCCCTGGCCTTCGCCGACACCGTCGCGACCCTGCCCGCCGGCCAGAGCTACGACCTGCTCGCCACCCCCGGATCCGCCATGCACTGGCTCGCCGCCCACGACCTGGTCGCCCCGGACGTGCGGCTGTACGAGGTGTGCGCACAGCGGATGCGCACGCTTCGTGGACACGTACGCATCCTGTTCGCCGCCCGCGTCGAGCGCACCACCCCGCCCGAGGACTCCCTGCGCGCGGTGAACGAGGCCCTCACGGCCGCACCACCCACCGCACCCCTGCTCGCGTGGGACGCGGCCCAGGGACTGCGCCGCGTCCAGGCGCACCCCATCGACCGCGCCGTGAACCACGCGCTGGCGGCGCTCGCCGCCGACGCCGCCGACCTGGTCACCGGTCCCGATGCCGGCATCCTCGCCGCCTGCGGCTCCGCGCCCTGCGACCGGTTCCTCCTGCGCACCCACGGCCGCCGCCACTGGTGCTCCACCCGCTGCGGCGACCGCGCCCGCGCCGCCCGCGCCTACGCCCGACGCGTCAGCGCCTCGCACTGACACGCCTGATGCGGCCGGGCACCCCGGCGGCGGTCATGGCCCCGGGGCAGGCACAAGGGGATCCGGGCAGCCGGCGGGATCAGCGGGCCGCCCACGCCTCCACCGCGGTGGTCACCGGCGCCCCCGTACGCGCCGACTCGTCGACGGCCAATGCCAGCAGATGGTCCTGGCAGCCCTCGGCCAGCGGATACGGTTCCGGGCCGGCGTCCCGGACCCACGCGCCCGTACGGCACAGCAGGTCCACCACGGCGAGGTCGTCCTCGGACAGGCTCGCGCCCAGATAGTCGTTGCGCCACACCACCTGTCCGTCGAACGAGATGTGGTGCACCTCCGCCCCTTCGAGGTTGAGGTCGGTGCCGGTGCGGCGACGCATCAGCGGGGACTCCACGGGCGTACGCGGATCGGCCATGCGCACCACCGTGTCGTCCACGATCTCGCCGAGCGAGCCGCGTACCACGATCCGGCGGCCGCGCAGCGGATTCCACCACTGGTTGTCCGTGAAGTCGTACAGACCCGTGCGGGCCCCGCCGAAGTCCAGGAAGGCGAGGGTCGTGACGGCGTCCTTGGGCGTGAGGTCGTCCGACCAGCCGCCGGGCGACAGCGGGTCGGCGAGCGGGGCGGTGAAGGCCCGGGCCGTCACCGTCACGGGCCCGCGGCCGACACCCAGCGTGTGCCGGATCAGCGACATCGCGTGATACATGTGCGTCGAGGACACCTGGACGGAGGTGACCTCGCCGATCACCCCTTCGCGTACGAGGGCGAGACGAGCGGCGTGGCCGGGCATCAGGGTGTACTGCTCCGCGACCTGGACGAGTGCGCCGCCGTCGGCGCGCGTGGCGCCCCCCACGGCAGCCCACAACTCCCGCAGCCCGCGTACGTCGGGGGCGGGTGGCGTTTCCGCGAGGACCGGCACGTCGCGCTCGACGAGTTCCCGCACGACCTGGGGCGTGACATCCCACGGCACGGACGGGATCACGAACTCCGGCCCGGTACGGCACAGTTCGTCGAGGCTTCGGAAGGCGGGCACCCCCCACTCCGCCTCCACCTGGGCGGCGCGTTCGGCCGAGCGCGTCACCACGCCGGCGACCACCAGCCGTTCGGGCAGCGCCCTCGCCAGCCGGGCGAAGAACTCGGCCCGCCAGCCACTGCCCACGATGCCGAACCGTATGGGTGCTGCGCTCACGTGTCCGCTCCTCCCCGCATCCGGGCCGCGAGTCTAACCCGGCGACCTGTGCCACGCGCCGCCACCACGGCGCACCTGCCAGGGCGTAAGCCGGACGACCGACCGGGCCGGCCGACCGCACCGCGCGGGGGATGATGGGGATGGAATGACGGAACGCGAGGTCAGGAGCTTCCATGGCGAAGCGGGTTCACCAACCCCGTGAGGACGCGGAGTTCGATTTCATCCTCGGGATGAGCGGAGTTCCGGTCCTCGCATACTTCACCGTGACATGGCCCAAGGCAATCGAGCCCTGCCGGGTGATGGACCTCGTCGTGGGTGGCATCGCCGACGAGTACACGGGCCGCCTGACGGCCGTCCGCACCGACATCACTCGCTGTCCGGCCGCAACCGAGCGGTACGGAATCACCGGAGCCCCGTCCTACGTCCTGCTGGAGGAGGGACAGGCGGTCGCGCACGGCACGGGGCTTATGACCATCGCCGAGCTACGGGAGTTCCTGGACGGCCACCTCTGAGGGACCGCCGCGTGACAGCGGCCGCGACTGTCCGCGTACAAGCTCATACACATGAGTTACTGGGCCGATTGCCGGAGGCTCCAACATCCCCTTGCGCAGAACGCCTCCGTGTTGTGATGGCGCGGGACCCGCGCAGCCGTGACAGCGATCACCGATGAACTGCGGCCGTCCGGCCCCCGCGCGTGGCCGGACTGGCGCAGTTCATCGCAGAGCGGACCGCCTGGTTCGAACAACGGCACCCGGGGCTCGTCTCCCCCGGGTCCATCGCCATGCACTGTCCGAGCAGCCGGGGGGGGGGGGGGGGGGCGCCGGGGGGGGGGGGGGGGGGGGCGGCGCGGGGGGGGGGGGGGGGCCCGCGCCCCCCGCCCACCCGAGGCACG
>NZ_JBIARB010000002.1:500578-614161 GCF_042889545.1 Streptomyces sp. NPDC002574 | reverse complement strand
CCACCCCCCGCCCCCGGGGGGTGGCCCCCGCGGGGCCCACCCCCTTCCTGTGCCGGCGCCGCGGGGGCCCGGGCCCCCCCGTGGGGGGGGGCGGGGCCGGGCCCCACGGCTGCTCTGTCACGTCCGGCCCCCGGCACGCCCTCTCGAGAGGTGTGCCGGGGGCCGGTTCAGGTCGCCGGCGCCGCTACGGGGTCAGCGGTGACACTCCTGGTGGGCGGGGCGCCAGACGCGGGTCCACTGGCCGGGGTGCCAGCGGTGGTGCCGGTCCCGGTACGCAGGGTGCCACTGCCGTACCCAGTGGCCCCCCACCTTCGCGCAGTGGTGCGACGCCGCCGGCGGACGGTGCCGGTGGTCCTGCGGTGCGGCCGACGCGGTGCCGACCGTGCCGACGACCGCGCCCGCGGCCAGGGCCACCGTCGCCGCCCCCAGGGCCGCGGCCCTCTTCAACCCGTTGATCATGTTCAGACCCTTCCGTACGAACCGGGGCTGACGCCCCGGCACCGCCCGGACCGTTCGGCCGGGCACGGACTGATCCTCACCGTCAGGCACGACGAAATCACCTCAGAACGCCACTTCTCATGAAATACAACTCAATTTCTCATCTGGCTCAAATAGTCCTATATGCGCCTCGGTGGTGCGGTCGGGTGCAGTCCCTGACGCGTCGTCACCCCACGGAAGCGACACAGCTGCCCTCACCCGTCCGCGAGTTCGGCCAGCATGGGCCGAAGCCGCGCCGCCGGCGCGTGGTCGGTGCGTTCGAGTTCGTGTGCCAGCGCGGTCAGCGCGGCATCCAGGGCCCGGCGCAGTTCCTGGTCGTCCAGCGACCGGACGAGGGTCGCGTGGAGCGGGGCGGTGACTTCCTCGGGGAGCAGGTGGGCCGCCTTGGCGTAGGCGGAGGGGTGGCCCAGGCGGAGGCAGGCGAGTGCGATGACCTGGTCGCGGACGGCGCTGATCCAGTACTCGGCCTGCCAGTGCCGTTGGCGTTCGATGGAGATGCGGGCGTGCAGGGCGTGGTGCCAGGCCAGCCCGACCACATGGCTGGGGCTGGGAGGATCGCCGTGCGGGCGGGGGACGGTGGGGCCGAAGACGGTGCGCCAGGCCGGTCCCAGCGGCCCGAACTCACCGGCCGGGGTGAACGCGATGTCGACCTCGAGCCAGCCGGGCAGAAGGAACACCCGGTAGAGCGCGGGGCCCGACGGCAGGTCCCAGTGGTGCCGGGCGGAGAAGTCCTCGTACAGCGTTCGCGTCCAGCGCTCCAGCACCGGGCCGCGCTCGCCGTCGACACCGAAGGCCAGGTCGAGGTCCGACCAGCGATCGGCGGCGCCAAGGGCCTCGGACCCCGTGACCGCAGCACCCACCACCGCGGGATCCGCGGCCGCGAGAACCAGGAGACGCTCCCGGACCCGCTCTCGTTCCTCGCCGTCGAACACGTCCCGAACCCTACCGAGCACCCGTGGGCGCGGGGAGCCGGCACAGGTGAACTCAGACCCCGCGCATCGGTCCCACCCGGGGGCGCAGGTAGACCGCCCACGTCACGGTGAAGCACAGCGCATACGCGGCCAGGAAGGCCCAGTACGCCGCGTCGCCGCTCTCGCTGGCCAGGAACGACTGGCGGAAGGCGATGTTCACCAGCACCCCGCCGAAGGCCCCGATCGCGCCGGCCAGTCCGATCAGCGCCGACGCCCGTTGCCGCGACTCCCGCTCCGCGGTCTGCGCGTCCGCTCCCGCCGCGACGGCGATACACGCCTTGGCCTGGAAGATCGCCGGGATCATCTTGTAGGTCGACCCGTTGCCGATCCCGCTCAGCACGAACAGTGCGATGAAGCCGGTCAGGAACATCGGCAGCGACTGGTGCCGCGACGCCACGAGCACCACGCTCGCGCCCCCCGCCATCGCGGCGAAGGTCCACAGCGTCACCTTGGCGCCGCCCCAGCGGTCCGCCAGCCTCCCGCCGAACGGCCGCACCAGCGACCCCAGCAGGGGGCCGAGGAAGGTCAGGTACGCGGCCATCACGGGGGTGTCGAACTGGTCATGGAACTGCACCTGCAGCACCTGCCCGAAGGCGAAGCCGAAGCCGATGAACGAGCCGAAGGTGCCGATGTAGAGAAGCGCCATGACCCAGCTGTGCGGCTCTGCGGCCACCTCGCGCAGGGCCCGCTTGTCGTTCCTCAGCGACGCCAGGTTGTCCATCTTCAGCGCCGCGCCGAGTGCGGCGAGCACGATCAGCGGCAGGTAGACCAGCGGCACCAGGCGCGGCTGGGCCGCGCCCGCCGTGGCCAGCACCAGCAGGCCGACCAGCTGCACGACCGGAACCCCGAGGTTCCCGCCGCCGGCGTTGATGCCGAGCGCCCAGCCCTTGAGCCGCTGCGGGTAGAAGGCGTTGATGTTCGCCATCGAGGAGGCGAAGTTGCCGCCGCCCACGCCGGCGAGGCAGGCCACGACCAGCAGCGTCCCGTAGGGGACGCCGGGCCGCAGCACGATGCCGGCCAGCACCGTCGGGACCAGCAGCAGCAGCGCGCTGAACACGGTCCAGTTGCGGCCGCCGAACTTCGCCACCGCGAAGGTGTAGGGCAGGCGCAGCGCGGCGCCGAGCGCCGTCGGCAGTGCGGTGAGCGTGAACTTGCCCGCCGCGTCGATGTGGTACTCCGGGCCGAGGAACAGCACGAGCACCGACCACAGGCTCCACACCGAGAAGCCGATGTGCTCGGACAGGACCGAGAAGACCAGGTTCCGGCGCGCGACCTTCGCGCCGGCCTCCTCCCAGAACCCCTCGTCCTCCGGCCGCCAGTCCGTGATGCCGCGGGGCTGGCCCGCATCGACCGCCGCTCTTGTCTCCCCGGCCGAGTCCCCAGCCGTGTCCCCGGTGGTGTCCCCGGTCGCGCCTTCTGTTCCGACGGCAGTGCTCATCAGCTGTCACCCGCTCGTTCGTGGTGGGGGGTACGTTGCTTCCGACGACGCTAGGAGGGGCGGGTTTCGCGGGACGCCTCCCCGTCGCTCGGCCGTGCTACGGCTCGCGCACGCCCGCCCCGACCGGCTGTGAGGCCGTGGATGCGACAGTGCGTACCGGCCAGACCCGCAGCACCGCCGCGGTGCCGTCCGGGGCGCGGTCCTCGTCGAGGGACCGGCCGTCGCGCAGGTCGAAGACCTGCTTGTACATCGGGGAGGCCAGCGTCGGCGCGTCGCCTCGGCTGCCGAGGATGCCCCGGGAGAGCACGTGGGCGCCGCTGAACGGGTCGCGGTTGTCGACGGCGTACAACGCGCCCGCCCGGTCGCGGAAGAGCGCGACCTGCTCGCCGCTCGTGATGAGGACGGCCACCCCGCGCCCGGGGATCAGGTCCTCGTAAGGGCAGGCGGGCGTCCACGCGGTGCCGTCGAAGATCTCCACGAGGTCGCTCATGCGGTACGCACCTCCAGTCGGGGGCCGGCGACCAGCGCCGGGGCGAGGGTCCGCCCGTTCTCGTCGGGGCGGGCGGGGCGGATCTGGCCGCGTTCGGTCATGAAGGTCACGGCGGGGTCGGGTGTGCCGGGGGCGTTGACGAAGGAAGCGAAGCGGCGCAGCCGCTCGGGGTCGTTCAGCACGGCGGCCCACTCGTCCTGGTAGCCGCCGACGTGCCGGGCCATCTGTGCGTCGAGTTCGGCGCAGATGCTCAGCGAGTCGTCCATCACGACCGCCCGCACGTGCTCCAGGCCGCCCTCGATGCGGTCCAGCCAGACGGAGGTCCGCTCCAGCCGGTCGGCGGTGCGGATGTAGAACATCAGGAACCGGTCGATGCTCCGGATCAGCGTCTCCCGGTCCAGGTCCGTCGCCAGCAGGTCGGCATGACGCGGCGTCATGCCGCCGTTGCCGCCGACGTAGAGGTTCCAGCCGGTGGAGGTGGCGATGATGCCGAAGTCCTTGCCCTGGGCCTCGGCGCACTCGCGCGCGCAGCCGGAGACGGCGGACTTGAGTTTGTGCGGCGAGCGCAGACCGCGGTAGCGCAGCTCAAGTTCGATGGCGAGGCCTACGGAGTCCTGCACTCCGTACCGGCACCAGGTCTCGCCGACGCAGGACTTCACCGTGCGCAGCGACTTGCCGTAGGCGTGGCCGGACTCGAAGCCCGCGTCGACCAGCCGCCGCCAGATCGGGGGCAACTGGTCGACGGCGGCGCCGAAGAGGTCGATGCGCTGGCCGCCGGTGATCTTGGTGTAGAGGCCGAAGTCGCGGGCGATCTCGCCGATCGCGATCAGGCCTTCCGGGGTGATCTCGCCGCCCGGGATCCTCGGCACCACCGAGTAGGAGCCGTTGCGTTGCAGGTTGGCCAGGAAGTGGTCGTTGGTGTCCTGCAGCGCGGCCTGCTCGCCGTCGAGGATGTGGCCGTTGTCCAGGCCGGCCAGGATCGAGGCGACGACCGGCTTGCAGATGTCGCAGCCCTGCCCGCTGCCGTGTCCGTCGATCAGGGCGGAGAAGGACGTGATCCCGGCGACCCGGACGATCTCGTAGAGCTCCGCGCGGGTGTGCGCGAAGTGCTCGCACAGGCTCTTGTCGACGCTGACCCCGCCGGCCTCCAGCTCCTCGGTCACGATGGTGCCCAGCATTTTGACGCAGCTGCCGCAGCCGGTGCCCGCCTTGGTGCACTTCTTGACCTCTGGGACGGTCGTGCAGCCCTGCTGGTGGACGGCGGCACGGATCTCGCCCTTGCTCACGTTGTGGCAGGAGCAGACCACGGCCTCGTCCGGCAGTGCGACCGGACCGGCCGGGCCGAGACCGGCCGGCAGCACCAGCTGTTCGGGGGCCGTCCGCAGCGGGTCGCCGCCGATCGCCAGCGGGCGCAGCAGTCCGTAGGACTCGGTGTCGCCGACCAGCACGCCGCCGAGCAGTTGCCCCGCGCGGCCGATGACGAGCTTCTTGTAGATACCGGAGCGGCTGTCGCTGTAGAGGACGTCGAGCGCGCCCTCGGTCGCGCCGTGCGCGTCACCGAAGCTGGCGACGTCGACCCCGAGCAGTTTGAGCTTGGTCGAGGTGTCCGCCCCCGTGAAGGCGTCCTCGTCGCGGTGGTCGCCGGCGAGTGAGCGGGCGGCCGTGCCGGCCATCGCGTAGCCGGGGGCGACCAGGCCGTAGACCTTGCCGTCGGCAGCCAGCGCGCACTCGCCGATGGCGTAGACGTGCGGGTCGCGGGTCCGGCAGCGCTCATCGACGACGATGCCGCCGCGCTCACCGACCGGCAGGCCGCTCTCCCGGGCCAGCTGGTCGCGCGGCCGTACACCGGCCGAGAAGACGACCAGGTCGGCGGGGAGTTCACGCCCGTCGGAGAGGCTCATGCCCCGCACCCGGCCGTCGTCGCCGGTGAGGATGGCCTGGGTGCCGGCGCCGGTGTGCACCTTGACGCCCAGGTCCTCGATCTTGCGGCGCAGCAGCTGCCCGCCGCCCTCGTCGACCTGGATGGCCATGAGCCGGGGTGCGAACTCGACGACGTGGGTCTCCAGGCCGAGCGCGGTGAGCGCGCCCGCCGCCTCCAGGCCGAGCAGCCCGCCACCGACGACGACGCCGACGCGAGCGGTGGCGGCGTCGGCGCGGATCGCCTCCAGGTCCTGGATGGTCCGGTAGACGTGGCAGCCGGACGCGTCGTGGCCGGGGACCGGCGGGACGAACGGGTAGGAGCCGGTGGCCAGCACCAGTTCGTCGTAGTGCAGGACCTGGCCGGAGGCGGTGGTGACGGTGTGCGCGGCCCGGTCGATCGCGGCGGCCGGGTCGGCCAGGCGCAGGTCGATGCCGTGCTCGCTCAGGAAGCCGGGCGGGGTGAGTGACAGTTCCTCGCTGCCGGTGCCGGAGAACCACGAGGTCAGGTGGACCCGGTCGTAGGCCGGGCGCGGCTCCTCGGCGAGTACGGTGATCCGCCGGTCGGCGGCCCTGGGCTGCTCGACCAGCGTCTCCAGGAAGCGCTGGCCGACCATGCCGTGACCGATCAGGATCAGGTCCTTCAGCCGGCGGGACATCCGGCCGGACGTCTGGCGATGCGTCATCGGGAGGCTCCGTAAGGGGTGAGCAGGTGCAGGGGCCGTTCGGGCATCGGGGCGTCGCGCTGGTAGGCGAGGGTGAGTTCGCCCACGGTGGCCAGGTCGCCGAGGAGGATCGCGCCGATCAGGCGCTCACCGCGCAGCACGAGCTTCTTGTAGGTGCCGCGCGTGGCGTCGGTCAGCCGCAGCACCTGCAGTTCGGGGTCGGCGGCCAGGTCCTCGGTGTCGAGGTGGACCTCGCCGAAAGCGGCGTACTCCAGCGGTCCGGCGGTGAGTCTGGCCGGCGGGCGGGAGCCCTGGTAGAGCGCGTCGGGGTCGGCGCCGGAGAGCCGTGCGGCGAGCACGTCGGCCTGTTCCCAGGCCGGTCCGGACAGGCCGTGGACCGTGCCGCGGTGCTGGGTGCAGTCGCCGATGGCGTACACGTGCGGGGCGGACGTGGCCAGGGTGTCGTCGACGACGATGCCGGTTTCGACGTCCAGACCGGCGGTGTGGGCGAGGGCGGTGCGCGGGCGGACGCCGCAGGCGATGACCACCAGGTCGGTCCCGAGGCGGTAGCCGTTGGCCAGCTCGACGGCGCAGTGCCGGGTGCCGCCGGTGTCCACGACGGCGCGGGCGCGGTTGCCGAGGTAGGCCTCGACGCCCAGTCGGCGCAGCCCGTCGCGCAGGGCGGCCGCGGCTGCGGCGTCGAGCTGGCGCTCGATGAGATGCGGTCCCTGGTGCACGATCTCGACGGCGAGGCCGAGCGCGGCCAGCGCCCGGGCGACGCTGACGCCGAGTACGCCTCCCCCGACGACCACCGCGCGCCGCGCCGCGCCGGCGTCCTCGGCCAGCCGCGCGCAGTCGGCGAGCGTGCGCAGGGCGTGCACGTCGTCGCGGAGCCCGGTGCCGTCGGGACGACGCAAGCCGCGGATGGGGGGCAGCACCGGGTTGGCGCCGGTGGCGAGGACGAGTTCGTCCCATGCCTCGGTCCGGCCGTCGGCCAGCTCGAATGTGTGGGCGCCGGGATCCACGGCCACGGCCTCACTGCCCGGACGTAGTTCGGCGTCGCCGACCGGCAGCGTGATTGCCTCGGCGTCGTGGCGTCCGGTCAACACGTCGGCGAGGAGTACCCGGTTGTAGGGAGCGCGGGGTTCGGCCCCGTAGAGGGTGATCCGGTCGGTGCCACCGAGCGCGTGGTAGCGCTCGGCGAAGCGTGCGGCGGCCATCCCGGCCCCGACGACCGCGATGTGACGGGCATTCATACGTGTTCCCCCTGGCTGGACTCGACCGCACCGCTCGGGGCCCGCACCGCTTCCACCCGCACGGCGCAGATCTTGAACTCGGGCATCTTCGACGTCGGGTCCAGCGCCGGATTGGTGAGCGTGTTGGCGCGGCCCGCACCCGGCCAGTGGAAGGGCATGAACACCGTGTCCGGTCGGATCGCCTCGGTGATGCGGGCCGGCGCGACCGCCCGTCCGCGCCGGGAGGTGACTGCCAGCGGCTCCCCCTCGGCCACCCCGAGCCGCCGTGCGAGCATCGGGTGCAACTCCACGAACGGGCCCGGTGCGGCGGCGTTGAGGGCGTCGACGCGCCGCGTCTGCGCGCCGCTTTGATACTGGGACAGCACCCGTCCGGTGGTCAGATGGAGCGGGTAGTCGTCGTCGGGCTCCTCGGCCGCCGGGCGGTGGGTGACCGGGGCGAAGCGGGCGCGGCCGTCCGGCGTGGCGAAGGTATCCAGGAAGAGCCGCGGTGTGCCGGGGTGGTCGTCGGCCGGACAGGGCCAGAAGACGCCGTCCTCGGCGCGGATCCGCTCGTAGCTGATGCCCGCGTAGTCGGCCTGACCGCCGGCCGAGGCGCGGCGCAGCTCCTGGAACACCGTCTCCGGATCGTCGTGGAACCCGCGTTTGACGCCGAGCCGTTCGGCGAGTTCGCGCATCAGCCACAGGTCGCCGCGTACGCCCTCGGGCGCGTCCACGGCCCGCTGCCGGAGTATCACCCGGCCCTCGAGGTTCGTCATCGTGCCGGTCTCCTCCGCCCACTGGGTGCTGGGCAGGACGACGTCGGCGAGCTGCGCCGTCTCGGAGAGCACCAGGTCGCTGACCACCAGCAGGTCCAGCGAGCGCAGCCGGTGCGTCACATGGGCCGCGCGAGGTGCGGAGACGACGGGGTTGGACCCCATCAGCAGCAGCCCGCGCACGCCGTCCGGCCCCGGCTCACCGAGGCCGTCCAGCAGTTCGTAGGCCGAACGGCCCGAGCGCGGCAGGGTGTCCGGGTCCACGCCCCACACGCGGGCGACGTGCTCGCGCGCCGCCGGGTCCTCGATCGAGCGGTAGCCGGGGAGCTGGTCGGCCTTCTGGCCGTGCTCCCGGCCGCCCTGCCCGTTGCCCTGGCCGGTCAGACAGCCGTAGCCGGAGTGCGGCCGGCCCGCCTTGCCCGCCGCCAGGCACAGATTGGCCCACGCGCCGACGGTGTCGGTGCCCTTGCTCTGCTGCTCCGGGCCCCGGCCGGTCAGCACCATGCCGGTCCTGGCACGCCCGAAGTGGTGTGCGGCCGCGCGCAGTTGCGTCGCCGCGACGCCGGTGAGCCGTTCGACGCGCTCCGGCCAGTGGGCCATCACGGCGGCGCGGGCCTGCGCGAAACCGGTAGTGCGCGCCTCGACGAACTCCGTGTCGACCATCCCGTCGGCGATGAGCACGTGCAGCAGACCGAGCGCGAGCGCCAGGTCGCTTCCGGGCAGCGGCTGCAGGTGGAGGTCGGCCTGCTCGGCGGTGCGGGTGCGGCGCGGGTCGATGACGATCAACGTGCCGCCGTTCTCGCGCAGTTCGCGGAAGTAGCGAAGCGCGGGCGGCATCGTCTCAGCGGGGTTGCCACCGACCAGGATCAGGCATTCCGTGCGCGGGATGTCCTCGAGCGGAAACGGCAGCCCCCGGTCCAGGCCGAAGGCGATCCTGTTCCCGGCGGCGGCCGAGGACATGCAGAAGCGGCCGTTGTAGTCGATGTTCGCGGTGCCCAGCACGACCCGGGCGAACTTGCCCAGCTGGTACGCCTTCTCGTTGGTCAGCCCGCCGCCGCCCAGGACACCGACCGCGTCGGCACCGTGCGCGGCCCGGATCGCCGCGAAGCCGCGTGCGACCCGGTCCAGGGCCTCGTCCCAGCTCGCCGCCCGCAGCTCGCCGTGCTCGCGCACCAGCGGTGTGCTCAGTCGGCTCGCCGGGCCGAGCAGCGCGGCGGCTGACTGGCCCTTCCCGCAGAGCGCTCCCCGGTTGACCGGGAACCCGGGCCGCTCGACGACCGCCGTCCGGGCACCGTCGACCGCCGCGAGGCGCATACCGCACTGCAGCGAGCAGTACGGGCAGTGGGTGTCGGTGGTCGTCGTCATGCCAACGACCTTGGCCGTGAGGCGTTACACCGCCTTGTCGCCCGTGTTGCGCCCGCGGTACGCGTCCCTCACGCCGCCGGCGGGACGGGGTGCGGTCGAGGACACGTGCCGTAACACGGCACGGCCTTTGTCTAACGCGGGCGAGACGGCCGGGCAATCTGTTGGTAACCGTGTGGCCCGAGTCTGCGTTCATGGGCTCCGCCAACTTCACCCCGACCGAGCCGGCCGGTCCGCTGACGGGCTTCACCGTCGGCGTGACCGCCGCGCGCCGCCGCGACGAGCTCGTCGCGCTGCTGACCCGGCGCGGCGCACGGGTGGTCGAGGCCCCGGCGCTGCGCATCCTCCCGCTGGAGGACGACATCGCGCTGCGCCGGGCGACCGAGCAGTGCCTGACCGCGCCGCTCGACTACGTCGTGGCGACCACCGGCGTCGGTTGGCGGGGCTGGATGAGCGCGGCCGACGGCTGGGGCCGCGGGGCCGAACTGTCCGCCGCCTGCCGGAACGCCGTGGTACTGACCCGCGGCCCGAAGGCGACCGGCGCCGTCCGCGCCAGCGGGCTGGACGAGGCCTACTCCCCCCGGAGCGAGGCCACCGACGAACTGCTGACCTGGCTGCTGGCCCGGCCGCTGGCCGGCCGCCGGATCGCGGTGCAGGAACACGGCCTGCCGCTCACCGGGTTCGGCGCGGCCCTGCGCGAGCGCGGCGCCCACGTCGTCCCGGTCCCCGTCTACCGCTGGGCGCCGCCGGAGGACCCGGGACTGGTCCGGCGGCTGGTCGAGCAGACCGTACGCCGCGAGGTCCACGCGCTGACCTTCACCAGCGCGCCCGCGATCAGCGCCTTCCTGGAGACCGCGGCGGCCGACGGCCTGCACGAGCGGGTACTGGAGGCCATGTCCGGAGACGTCCTGCCGGTGTGCGTCGGCCCGGTCTGCGCCCGACCGCTGCTGGACGCCGGGCTGCCCGCGGTCTGGCCCGAACGCGGCCGCCTCGGCGCTCTGGTCCGCACGCTCACCGAGACGCTGCCCTCGCGCTGCCGCCGGGAACTCCACCTCGGCGGCCGCACGCTGGTACTGCAGGGCAGCGCGCTGCTGGTCGACGAGGAGAGCTACTGGCTCTCGCCGAAAGGCGCCGCGCTGCTGCGGGCGCTGGCGGAGAAACCGGGCTGGGTCCTCAGCCGCGCCGAACTGCTGCGCCGGGCCTGGACCGACTCCGACACCGACGAGCACGCCGTCGAGGCCGCGATCGCCCGCCTGCGGGCCTCGCTCGGCCCGCACAGCGCCCTGGTCAGGACCGTCCCCAAGCGCGGCTACTGCCTGGCGGCGACGTGACGGTCGCTGCTTCCCCCGGTCCCCCCGCCGCCCGCGCCGCCCGGCCGACGCTCCTCACCGTGGCCCACGGCACCCGGGACGCGGACGGTGTCGCGTCGACCGAGGCGCTGGTCGCCCTGGTGCGGTTGCTCCGTCCCGACCTGCGCGTGGAACGGTGCTTCCTCGACCTTGTCCCCCCGTCCCTGCCGGAGGCATTGGCGCGCCTCAGCGGCGAGGTCGTCCTGGTGCCGCTGCTGCTCGGCGCCGGCTACCACGTCCGCGTCGACATCCCCGAGGCCCTCGCCGCGGCGCCGCACGTGCGCGCCCGCGTCGCCCGCGCGCTCGGCCCGGACCCGCTGCTGGCCGACGCCCTGACCGACCGCCTCGCCGGCGCCGGGTGGCGCACCGGAGACGGACCGGTCGTGCTCGCCGCGGCCGGATCCAGCGATCCCGGCGCCAACGCCGACGCCGCGGCCATGGCCACGCTGCTGCGCGACCGCCTCCCGGGCGCGCACGACGTCGTCCCCGCCTACCTCTGCGCCGCCAGTCCCACCCCTGCCGAGGCCGTCGCCGCCCTTCGCGCCGAGGGCCACTCCCGCGTCGCCGTCGCCGCGTACCTGCTGAGCCCCGGCTACTTCGCCCGCCGCGCCGCCCGCTCCGGCGCCGACCTCACCTCCGCCCCGCTCGGCACGCACGACGCGCTCGCCCGACTCGTCACGCTCCGCTACGACGAGGTGTGCGGGCTCGCGCCGTCGCCCGGCTCCCCCGGATCAGGGGCGGCGAATGCGAAGGGGTCCTCGCACGCGCAAGGCGTCGACCGGAACGCCGCGCTGGGTGGTGACCACGAGACCGGCGTCAGCCAGCCGGCCGGCTGCCCGCCGCACCGGCTCCATCAAGTCCCGCCACCCGTCGCCTGGTCCCGGACGGAGCGCACGGGCCGCCTCTGACGGGCAGATCGACGCCCCGGGGGAACGCTGGTCGAGCAACGTCAGGATGACGCTCTCGACCGCCCGGTCGCTGAAAGAGGTCAAGGTCTCCCCCGTCGTTCGACGACGGTTCGACCCCAGCGTAGCCAGCCGCCGCGGAAGGCTCGCCCCGAGGGCCATGGCGTCGTCCTCACCACGACGACCTTCACGGGGCCCGCCTGGATGCATTCTTTTACAGGCGGGAGCGAGGAGAAAGAGCGGAATCCAATTCAGGATGTCGATGAGATACGGCCCCGGCCGAGGTCGATTCGGCCGAAATTCACCTGCCGATGCAGACAACTTTTACGGGTGTGACCTGCGCCACAGCTTTAGGAGTGCCGTGCGGACGAAGAAATATCCGACTGGGCCGCCGTTTTTCTTCAAGGGGTTTGATTTGAGCGTGAGTTAATCACTAGGGTCGGGCCTCGAACCTCCGCCCTGTCGTTCATCCATTCGGGATGGCGGTGGAGGTACCGCCGATAGCGATTCCCCGGGTATGTCGCAGGCGGCTGGAGGAGAAGGAGCTCGAGGCAGTGATGTCCCACCGTCGACCCAGGCGGAACGGCCGCGCCCGCATCAGCGTGCTCACCGCGACCGCCGCCGCAGCCGTCGCCCTGTCCGCACAGGGGGCGCAGGCCGTACCGGCCAAGCAGTCCGTCAAGAGCGTCAAGGAAAAGGTCGACAGCCTCTACGAACAGGCCGAGCAGGCGACGGAGAAATACAACGGAGCCAAGGAGAGGCAGCACAAACTGGAGGAGCAGGTCGACGACCTGCAGGACCAGCTCGCCCGCGAGCAGGCGGAGTTGAACGACCTCCAGGACGACCTCGGTACCCTCGCCAGCGCCCAGTACCGCAGCGGCGGCATCGACCCGACACTGCAGCTCTTCCTCTCCGCCGACCCGGACACCTACCTCGACAAGGCGTCCGCACTCGACCAGCTGAACACCAAGCAGACCGAGGCGCTCCGACAGATCGCGGAGAAGAAGCGCACGCTCGACCAGCAACAGGCGGAGGCGGCGGGCAAACTCGCCGAGCTCGACCGGACCCGCGCCCAACTGGGCAGGAAGAAGAAGGAAGTCCAGGACAAGCTGGCCGAGGCGCGCGAACTCCTCACCACGCTCACCGCCGCGCAGCGCGCGACCCTCGGCGCGTCCGACGCCCGCGCCAACCGCTCCAACGAGCGCGTCGACCTGGGCAACGACACACCGGCTTCATCCCTGGCTGCGGCGGCCTTGGCGGCCGCCCAGACCAAGCGCGGAGCACCGTACGTCTTTGGCGCCTCCGGCCCTGGCTCTTTCGACTGCTCCGGTCTCACCTCCTGGGCCTACGCCCAAGCCGGTGCCTACATACCGCGGCCCTCCCAGGGACAGGCCAATGCCGGCACGCGTCTGTCGATGAGCCAGCTGAAGCCCGGCGACCTGGTTCTCTTCTACGGCGACCTGCACCACGTCGGCCTGTACGCGGGGAACGGGCTGGTTCTGCACGCCCCTCGCACCGGCACCGTCGTCCGCTACGAGTCCATCAGCAACATGCCCTTCCAGTTCGGCGTCCGCATTTGAACGCCTGCAGTGCCACGGCTCAATCGATCATCTGGTGGTTCCGAGCACGGGAGCCGTTGTACTGGCCATCGGTGACGGGCTCAGCCCACACGGTTTCGGGATTGCCGTCCCCTGTGCCTTCCCACAGGGCGATGTGTTCCATGAACCGGTCGGGGACAGCGCCGTGCCAGTGCTCCTCATTCGGCGGGCAGCTTTCGAAGACCTTGCCGGGGTCGATCCGGCCCGGCAGGACGAGGCCGATCATGTCCTGCAGGTAGCGGCGGACGGGGGCGGGGCCGCCGCGCAGGCCGACGTGGGAGAAGAACAGCTCCTGGCCGTCGACGGCGACCTCGTGCGGGACGCCGACGAATCCGACGTTCCCGCCCGCGCGGGCGCAGTGCAGGGCCTGCCGCATGGCCTCGGCGGCGCCGACGCACTCCAGCACGCTGTCGGCGCCGATGCCGCCGGTGAGGTCCTTGATCCGGGCCACGCCCGCGTCGCCGCGCTCGGTGACGATGTCGGTGGCCCCGAATGCCCGGGCGAGCTTCTGCCGGGTCTCGTGGCCGCTCATCGCGATGATCCGCTCCGCGCCCATCTCCTTGGCCGCGAGCACGCCGCACAGGCCGACCGCGCCGTCGCCGACCACCACGACGGTGGAGCCGGGCTCGACCTCGGCGGCGTCGGCGGCCCACCAGCCGGTACCCATTGCGTCGGATACGGGCAGCAGGCCGGGCCACAATTCTTCGGCGGGCGTCTCGTCGGTGGCGACCAAGGTGCCCTGGGCGTTGGGGATGCGGACGTACTCTGACAGGTGCTCATGACTCGCGGCGCGCGAAGATCACCCCCGAGCAGGCGGGCCTCCCCTCCGGCAGCCGCCGGCGCGTCCCCGGTCTGCGCGGGAGCGAGGTCGCGGCCCTCGCGGACATGAGCGTGGAGCACTACGCCAAGCTGGAGCGGAGCAACCTCGCCGGTGTGTCACCGGCCGTCCTCGAAGCCGTCGCCCGCGCTCTCCGGCTCGATGACGCCGAACGCGCGCACCTTCTCCACCTGGCTCAGGCTGCCGACGGTTCCGACGCCCTCACCCGGCCCCGCCGCCGCACCAGTCGGCAGTGGACTCCGCACCGCAGCCTGCAGTGGACTCTCGACGCGATCACCGCCGGGCGCGCCTTCGTCCGGAACGGCCCCATGGACCTGCTCGCCGCCAACCAGCTCGCCCACGCCTTCTACAGCGACGTCTACGCCGCGCCGGGCAACCAGGCGAACCTCGCCCGCTGCAACTTCCTCGACCCCGCCTCCCGCCGCTTCTACCCCGACTGGGACGAGGCCGCCGACATCGCGGTCGCGATCCTGCCCAGCGGTCGAGTGACGACCAGCCCCCCTGACCTGATGTTCCTCGCACGGGCCGACACGACGCCGTCCTCGGCGAATCAGCCGAATCGACCGTCCGCTGCCGGGATGAGGGGGCCGACTGTGCGATGCGTGAGAGTCGCAGTTCCTGTCGGCCAGGCCCCTCCGGGCAACGTTGCCCGCCGCCCCCCCGTGACCAGCAGCGACGGCAGGTCCGCTGGGACTGTCGCGTATACGGGACGTGACAGGGGCGTGGCGGCGTGACGCTACGGTCAGGCGGCCAGTTGCGGGTACAGACTGGCGAGGTCGGCGGCCAGACCCGCCTTGACCTGACGGGTGAGCTCATCGGCCAACACCTCGTAGGAGTCCGATTCGATCCCGTCCAGGGCCTGTTCCGCAACGCTCTCCGGCGACGTCTTCGGGGCGTCGATGTGCGCCGCCATGTCGGTGTCCACGTAACCGACGTGCAACCCGGTGACGGTGATGCCGCGCGGCTTCAACTCCAGACGCAGGGAGTTGGTCTGGGACCACAGCGCCGCCTTGGAGGCGCTGTAGGAACCGGCGAGCCCGACCCAGGACAGGACGGAGTGCACGTTGAGCAGGTGGCCGCCACCGTTGGCCTCGATGACCGGGGCCAGGGCCCGGGTCATCAGCAGGGGGCCGTAGAAGTTGGTGTCGAACTCGCGGCGGACGTCGTCCACCGGGGAGGTCAGGAACGATGCCTCAACGGCCGCAGCGGCATTGTTGATCAGGATGGTGACGTCCTGGGCCTGCGCAGCGACGGCGGCCACCGAAGCGGGGTCGCTGAGCTCCAGGGGCAGCGCGACGGCGCCGGTGCGGGTGATGGTGCGGGGATCACGGGCGGTTGCGTAGACCTTCTTGGCGCCCCGGGCGTACAGGGACTCCACCAGGGCCCGGCCGATGCCTCGGCTGCCTCCGGTGACGAGAACGGTCGAACCTGCGATTGCAGTCATGGATGTACTCCCAGCGTGACGACCGACGGCGGAAACCGATCGGTTTCCATCACTGTAAACCGATCGGTTTCACCTCGGCAAGACAAGGCGTAGGCTCGCTCCCATGACGTCCAGCGCCAGCGCACCCGCCTCGCCCGCACCCGCCACGGCGGCGGCTCCGACTCGCGAGCGGCTCCTCGATGCCGCGGCCACGCTCTTCTACCGGGAAGGCGTCAACATCGGCATCGAGGCACTGTGCCGGGCGGCCGGGGTCTCCAAGCGGTCGATGTACCAGCTCTTCACCAGCAAGGACGACGTCCTGGCAGCCAGCCTGGACCGCGCCGGTTCCCGCTACCTGAGCCAACTGCTGCCCGCCCCCGAGGCCGACCTGCCACCGCGCGATCGCATCCTGCACGTCCTCGACCGACTCGAGTCGCTGTCCGCGTCACCGGAGTATCTCGGCTGCCCCTTCCTGGCGACCGCGTTCGAGCTCAAGAACCCCGAGCGCCCCGCCAGCGTGGTCGCCCGACGCTACAAGGACACGCTCACCGACTTCTTCCGCGAAGAGGCCCGTCGTGGCGGCGCACACGACCCCGATCTGCTGGCCCGCCAGCTCACCGTCGTCTTCGACGGATCCAGCGGCCGGGCCGTGACCCAAGCCGGGAGCCTGGGCGGGCTGGCCATGGCCACCGCCACGGTCTTGCTGGACGCGGCGGGAGTGAGCTGACAATCCCTGCCGCCGCGATCCGGACCCACCGTCGGGGCGTTACTGGACCAGGAGCCCCGCCTCGGAACCTGGGGACCGCACGTCGTGGACCGCGCCGGCGGTACGGACCCCCGTGCAGCACGACGGACGAGATCCACGTGGGGGTGCCGAAGGCGACTCCGCCGGGTCTGCCCACCGGCTGCCCGTACCGGACGAACGGCGCCCGGGCCCCGCGAGGGGGTCCGCGGAGCCCGGCATGCTCGTCGTTGCGGCGGCCCAGGCCCGGTCCCGCAGCTCAGGTCCCGCTCACGCCGGCCCCGCCGCGGGGGCGGACCACCTGGTTGCGAGAGGTTCACATCCCCCGCTGTCAGATGGCCCCGCCGTTGATGAAGAGGGTCTGGCCGTTGATCCAGCGGCCGGGGCCGGCGAGGAAGGCGACCGTCCCGGAGACGTCGTCCGGCTCGCCGAGGCGCCCGAGCGGCGGCTCGGCGGAGATGCGGTCGATCACCTCCTGGCTCTTTCCCTCGAAGAACAGCGGCGTGGCGATGGGGCCCGGGGCCACCACGTTGACGGTGATGTCCCGCCCCCGCAGTTCGCGCGCGAGGATCAGGGCCATGGCCTGGACAGCGCCCTTGGTCGCCGCGTACGCGGTGTAACCGGGCCGGCTGAATCTGGTGATGGAGCTGGAGAAATTGATGATGGCGCCGCCGGAGCGGAGCCGTTTCGCGGCCTGCTGGTTCACCACGTACGTGCCACGGATGTTGACACTCAGCAGCCGGTCGAGCTGGGCGAGGTCGAAGTCGACCATCGGGCCGGTCGGCATGATCCCTGCCGCGTGGACCACGACGTCGACTCCGCCGAACTCGGCCTCCACCTCGTCGAACATGGTCGCGACCGCCACCTCGTCCGCGACGTCCGCGCGTTTCGCCACGACGGTCCCGCCGCCGGCGGCGGTGATCTCTTCGACGGTCTCGTTCGCCTGAGCCTCGTTCCCGGCGTAGTTCACCACGACCTGGTAGCCGATCCGGGCGAGATAGCCCGCCGTCTCCCGACCCATGCCACGTGTGCCACCGGTGACGATGACCACGCGGCCCGCGCCTTGCTCTGCCTCACTCATGACGTGCTCGCCTCTCGTTCCTGTGCGGGGGCCGCGGGCGGCCCCGCACGGTCAGCGAGGGGAGCGCCGGCCGGCAAAGAGAGCGTTCGTACCCGCTGACCAACACGGCGCGCTGGTGGGGAGCGCCACTCCGCGCACTGCCAAGGCCCCCGATACCGCATCCCAATCCTGATGGCAGATGTACGACGGCGCATGTTCACCGACCTGTCCGGCGCGCCCTGCGGGCGGGCATGCCGGACCGTCGGGCACTCGGCCCCGCGCGGACCTGTGCAGTCGCCGAGGCCGGGAGGCTCTCCTGGTCCCGTCCGGCCGGAGCTCCGTACATGGTTCTTGCCCCTGTCGCACCGCGCGCTTTCCACTGAGCGGCCGGGCCGGGTGAGCCCGTTCGCCCGGAGGGCGAGCGAGACTGTCACCTGGGACCGCCGTGCCGGCCGTCACCCGAGGACGGCCGTCGTACCCTCCGTGTTGGTCACGCGCCGTCTGCGGCCTCGGCCGCTGAACCGTGAGCGGCACGCGAGAGGCCGTCCCACTTCTGCCAGCCGTCGAGGCGGCTCGCGTACTCCTCTCGTACCTCGTCCAGGCCTCCGATGCCGAACAGGACGCGCAGCGGTGGTTCGGCGGCGTCGGCGAGTTCGAGCACCGCACGGCCCGAGGCCGCGACGTCGCCGGGGACGATGTGCGCAGCGCCGGCGAAGAGCGCATGGCGGGCGTGCGTATAGGCGTCGTCTTCTCGGGCCTGGGGGGAGGAGGTCATCAGGCCGGTGTGGAAGACGATCGGCTCGATGAGCGTCACGTGGATGTCGTACGCGGCGACCTCCGCGGCGAGCGACTGGCTGACGGCCTCCAGCGCCCACTTCGACGCGTGGTACAGGCCGAGTGACGGGTAGGCGACGACACCGCCGAGCGAGGAAACCTGGAGGATGCGGCCCCCACCGCGTGCGCGCATGCCCGGCAGGACAGCGCGGGTGGTCCACAGTGCGCCGAAGAAGTTCGTGTCCATCTGCCCACGGGCCTGCTGGTCCGTGACCTCCTCCACCGCCCCGACGAGCATGTGGCCGGCGTTGTTCACCAGCACGTCGATGCCGCCGAAGTGTGCCTCGGCCGCTGCCACGGCTTCGCGTACGGCCGCCGCGTCCGCGACATCGAACCCCAGCGGCAGGACCTGGTCGCCGTGGGCATCGACGAGCGGCTTCAGCGATGCGGCATCCCGGGCTGTCGCCGCGAGCCGGTCGCCGCGCTCCAGTACGGCCCGCGCCCACTCAGCGCCCAGTCCGCGGGACGCCCCGGTCAGGAACCAGGTCCTCGGACGGTGATCGGCCATGGTGGTACTCCTGTGTCGTCGTAGGCGGAGGAAGGGCCGGCGGTCCGGACCTTCCTCCGCCACTGTCCACGGTCGGCGGCCGCGCAGGCAGAGCGAGCTTTTCCAGGGACCGGCAGTCCCTGGCCGGCCAGGGGCTCGCGAGCGACACTGGGTGCCATGGACGCCGGACAGCTCTCCCACTTCCTGAGGGTGCGACGCGAGGCGCTCACACCGGGTGAGGTGGGGGTCGCGTCCTCGACGCGGCGGCGTACGCCCGGACTGCGCCGGGAGGAGGTGGCCTTGCGTGCCGGGATCTCCACCGACTACTACACGCGCCTCGAGCAAGCCCGCGCCCCGCAGCCGTCGTCGTCGGTGCTGCGCGGTCTGACACGCGCGCTGCGGCTGACCCTGGACGAGCGGGACCACCTCTTCCGGCTCACCGGGTACACCGCGCCTGACCGGCTCTCCGCTGACGACCACGTCTCCCCGGTGCTCCTCGGGCTTCTGGACCGCCTGCACGACATGCCGGCGCAGGTGATGACCGACCTCGGGGAGACCCTGGCGCAGAACACGCTCGCCACAGCGGTCTTCGGTGATCACACCCGATTCGACGGGCAGGAACGCAGCGGCGTGTTCCGATGGTTCACCTCTCCCGATGCCCGGGCGGCCTACCCGCCCGAGGACAGGGCGGAGGAGTCACGGATGCTGGTGGCGGACTTGCGCGCCGCGACGGTCCGGCGAGGCGATGCGCGGGCACAGGCGCTGGTGGACCGGCTGCTGCAGGACAGCACGGAATTCGCCGCCTTGTGGTCCACGCACGAAGTCGCCGTCCTGCGCAGCCGCCGCAAACGCATCCGACACCCCGAAACAGGTCTCCTCGAACTCGACTGCCAAGCCCTGCTGGAGGAGGACCGGTCACAGATCCTGGCACTCTTCGTGCCCGTACCCGGCACGGAAACGGCCGACCGCCTCGCACTCCTCGGCCTCCTCCAAGCCGGTCAGGATCATTGACGCGACGTAGGCCAGGCGGGTCACGTCACGCCTGGCAGCCCCTGGCGGATCGGGCGGTTCAACGTCGTGATGATCCCGTCCGACTGCATGGTTCGGTTCCTCCGCCTCAGCGCAGTTGTTCGGCCAGACCGACGATGATGCCCTCCGGACCGCGGACGTAGCAGAGGAGATAGCTGTCCTCGAACCGGGCGATCTCGCCTACGAGTTCGGCGCCGTGAGGGCGCAGGCGGGCAACGGTGTCCTCGATGTCGTCGACGGCGAACATGACGCGGTGCGTACCCAGAATGTTGTGCGGCCGATTGCGCGGCCCGGCACTGATCACCTCGGGGCTGCGGTACTTCGCCAGCTCGAGCCGGCTGTGACCGTCCGGGGTCCGGACCATCGCGATGTCACAGCGAACGCCCTCGAGTCCGGTGCACTGGTCGGCGACGAGTCCCGCGATCTGCGCCCTGCCCTCGAGCTCCATACCGAGTTCCACGAAAAACGCGATCGCGGCATCCAAGTCCTCGACGACGATGCCGACGTTGTCCATCCGCTGAATCGCCATGCTGGTTCTCCTTCTTCCTCCTGCAGGCGGCGGTCGCCGCTGATGTCCCTGGGACGGAGCCGGCGGCACGTTCTCGACATCCTCCAAACAGAGTGACAGATGCGGCGCCCGTGACGGATGACTGCGGAGGCGTGCCCGCCAAGGGCGAGCGTGGCCGTGATTCATATCCGGATGTGTAAGTCCCCCAGCCATGTCCGGCTCGGGGTCTTTGCACTGCTGGGTGCGGACACCGCTGGGGCGCGCCTGCTGATTGCCGTCAGCGCGGGGCGGGCGCTGAGTCGCCGGAATGGCTGTCCCGAGCGGTCTCGGCACAGCGGTCTCGGCACACGAGTCCGAAGCACGGACTCCGGAGTTGAGCCGGCCGATGGACATGCCCTTGAGAGTCAGCGCTCGGGCTTGGGGGGACGCTGCATCAGCGCGGCTCCGGCCTGGTCGAGGGTGACCTTCTCGTTGAGCAGCGCTGAGACCACTTCCGTGATCGGCATTTCGACATCGTGGGCGTGGGCCAGGGCAAGGACGGCTTCGGCGGACTTGACGCCCTCGGTGGTCTGCCGGGTGGCGGCTGCGGCCTGCTGGACGCTCAGGCCGCGGCCGAGGTGAGTACCGAAGGTGCGGTTGCGGGCGAGCGGGGAGACGCAGCTGGCGACCAGGTCGCCCATGCCGGCCAGCCCGGCGAGGGTGGCCGGGTGAGCGCCCATGGCCATGGCCAGGCGGGTGGTCTCGGCCAGTCCGCGGGTGATGAGCATGGCCACCGCGTTGTCGCCCAGGCCCATGCCGTCGGCGATCCCGGCGGCGAGGGCGATGACGTTCTTCACCGCGCCGCCCAGTTCGCAGCCGGTCACGTCGGTGCTGGTGTACGGGCGGAAGTAGGCGGTGTGACAGGCCCGTTGGATGCGGCGGGCGGCGTCCTCGTCGGGGCAGGCGACGGTGGCGGCGGCGGGCCGGCCGGACATGATCTCGCGGGCCAGGTTCGGACCGGACAGCACCGCGATGCGGTCCGCGCTCACGCCGGTCACCTCGGCGATGATCTGGCTCGCGCGCAGCCCGCTGGTCTGCTCGATGCCCTTCATGAGCGACACGATCACCGTGCCGGGGCCGATGTGCGGCGCCCACGCGGTGAGGCCGGACCGCAGGGTCTGCGCGGGGATGGACAGCACCAGGATGTCCGCTCCCGTGAGTGTGGTCGTCGGATCCGTCGTGGCCGTCAAGGAAAGGGGGAGCTCGATGTCCGGGAAGTAGCCGGGGTTGCGATGCGTCGTGTTGATCGCGTCGGCGATCTCGCCTCGACGGGCATGCACAATGACGTCGGTGCCGGCATCGGCCATGATCTTGGCCACGGCCGTGCCCCAGGACCCGGCCGAGAACACCGCTGCACGGGAACTGTGCCGATTCACAGCTCGGTCCTCTCCCTGGTCACGGGCGCTTCGCCAGGACGGCGGGCGGGTCCCGACATCGTATCGGCGGCTGATCGTGCTTCCGGTGCGGGCGCGCGATCCTGTCGCGACGTCAGAAGGCCATGTCGTAGGGACCAGGGCGCACGCACCAGAGCCGGCTTCGGATGACTCAGGCCAGGAACCGTGCCACACCCGGACGGACACGGCCCTCCGGCAGTTCGGCGCGGTGCCGGTCAGGATGCGGGGACGGTCATACGGGCACGACGTAGGGGAAGCGGTCGGTCCGCAGGTGCTGGGCGACGGACGGCTTGAGACCGGCCGGGACAGCCGTGTTCGTCACGAGGGAGAGCATCGCCTCGGGCGCGTTGTCGGCCAGGGTGCGGCCGTTCCGGGTGGCGAATCCGTACGTGGCGGGAGTTCCGACGACGTAGGGCAGCACGTCGGGGAACAGTTGTCCGGCCACGGTGCGGCCGTAGCCCTCCGGGTCGGCGCAAGTCCCGGTGGCCGCGACGACAGCCGCGACCTGGCCGGCGACGAATTCGCCGGCGGCGGCGCGGTCCTGCGAGGGGTGCCGGGTGTTGGCGGGGTTGCTGAAGTCGGTGTCGCCGGGCCAGAAGATCGGCCACATCATCGGGTGCCCGCCACGGTTGATCTGTCGCCATCCGCCGGCGTCGGTGGCCAGCTTCGTCGCGCACCAGACACCCGTGCGGGCCCCGGGCCGCAGCTGCGCGTGCGCGTGCGGCACCTCGATCACGATCGATTCCACGGTGGTGCCGGCGAAGCTGTTCTGTGCTTCCTGCGGGCGCCAGTCCGAGAGGTCCACCGCCGTCCCCTTCGCCACTGCCCCGTTGACGACGGCCAGCAGGGACAGGTCGATGTAGAAGGAGTCGGAGATGCGCCCGGCCCAGATGCGGGTTCCATCGGCGGCGGCTGTCTCCCCGGTGCGGCCTTCCAGCACCAGGGCGCCGTCCGCGGAGTCCTCGCGCGCCTCGTCGCCGGTCAGGACGTGCAGCCGCAGATCCTGCCTGCCGTCCGGTCCCGGCTCGTCGAAGGAGATCCGATAGGTCAGGGTCTCGAAGTCGGCGCCGTCGAAGTGAACCTTGAATTCATAGCGTGCCTCGGGGTGGAATCCGGGCTGGGCGTAGACGCCGGTGATGTCGGAGTTGACGTCCATGACGAACACCGTGCTGCTCTCACCGGGAAAGACGTACAGGTCGTCGATGAACAGCTGGCCGTTCTGGGCCGCCAGCGGAGTGTCGAGATGGTGCGACATGGTCGGTCCTTTGTTCTCTCGGTTTTTCTTCGAAGAAGGGGTGCCGGGTGAATCCGCATTCCCTTCCCTGTTCGGCACGCCGTGGTCTCGGGCGTTTTTCCGGACTGCTTCATCCTCGCCGGGCGGCCGTCGGCCCGGTACCGCCCCATCGGGAATGCCCTCATAAACTGGGGTTATGAGCAAGGCGCCTCCCGACCTCGGCAGTCTCCTGTTGCTGACACTGGTGGCCGAGCTCGGCAGCCTGGGGCGGGCCGCCGAGCGGATGGGCATCAGCCAGCCCGCGGCGAGCAAGCGGTTGACCCTGCTCGAACGGCGTCTGGGGCTGGCGCTGGTGAACCGCGACACCCGCGGCTCCGCGCTGACCGTCGAGGGCAAGGCGGTGTGCCAGTGGGCGGGGCGGGTGCTGGCCGAAGTGGACTCGCTGATGGTGGGCGTCGCGGCTCTGCGCGGCGACCACGCCCTCGACCTGCGTCTCGCGGCCAGCATGACGCTGGCCGAACACTTCGTACCGCGGTGGATCGGAACATTGCAGCGGGGAGCGCCCGATGTCTACGTCAGCCTCAAGGTGACCAATTCCGAACAGGTCACCGCGCTCGCCGCGAGCGGTCGGATCAGCCTGGGGTTCGTCGAGGCGCCGACGGTGCCGTCGACGCTCAGCTCACGCCAGGTGGGCACCGACCGGCTCGTCGTCGTGGTCGCGCCGCAGCATGTCTGGGCACGACGGCGAGAGCCGGTGGATCTTGCCGAGTTGGCCCGCACCCGCCTGATCGTCCGCGAGCCGGGTTCAGGGACACGGGAGACGATCGAGCGTGTGCTCGCCGGCGCGGGAGCCGAGCCGGCCAGACCTCTGATGGTGCTGGACGCCAACGTGGCGGTACGAAGGGCCGTCGCCGAAGGCGCCGGACCGGCGGTGCTCAGCGCGGTCAGTGTCCGGGACGATCTCGCCGAGGGGCGCATCGTGGAAGTCCCGGTGACGGGAGCCGATCTGCGCCGTCGGCTGCGCGCCGTATGGCCGAAGGACCGGCCCTTGACGGGCGCGGTCGAGGAACTGCTCCGGATCGCGGCGCGTACCCGCCGCGGGGAGCGCTGAGGCCTGACCGGGCCAGTGCGCACCTGACAGGCCGCAGACCGCACCTCGGGCATCCGTTGCCACTGCCACTTCCACCGGCTCAAACCCAGCGATGAGTGACACGTGCCATCGGCACCGCCGGCTGCCACGCTCGCCGACGTCGCCGGTTCCGTGGCGTACGGGGACCGGGACGCGTGTCCGACCGGCGTTCGGGCAGGTCCGCCGCCCCACCTGCCCCCCGGTTGCCGTGCAGGACCCACCGCCCGGCAGTACGGCTTGCGGCTGCTCCCCGGCGGTCAGTCGCCCGGCTGCAGCACGGCGATCGGGATGACGCGGCCGGACTTCTCCTGGTACTGGCCGAAGAAGGGTGCGCGGGCGAGCACCACCCCGGTCCACAGACCGTCGCGCGTGACCCCTTCGGCGACCCAGGCGTTCATCACGTGGTGCTCGCCGCCCAGTTGCACGCGCGCCTGCCGAGCCGCCTTGAGGTTGGAAATCCATTGCGGATCCTTCTTGGCGCCCCCGGCGGACGCGGTGATCACGTATGCGCCGTCGTGGTGGAAGTACCCCACCAGCACGCTGCGAGGTCTGCCGGTCCTGCGGCCGGGGACGGTCAGCAGGAGGAGCGGGACGCCCTTCGCGCTCCCCGCGACACGGCCGTTCGTGGTGCGGTAGAGCCACACAGCCACGGCGTTGGCCGCCCGCGCCAGCGTCCTGACCGCCGGGTGCATGCCGCGAGGCGGTACGCCGCGCACGCGGCGGATGTAGCGGGCGTACTGTCCGCGGCCCACCAGGTGCCACATCGCACGGGCGGGCAGGGGGAGCTTGCCGAAGAACAGCTCGCGGTCGGACTCCGTGGCGACCTCCAGCAACTGGCCGACGGCGATGGGCATCGCGCTGCGGGGGAACTTCTCGAACGCCTTCTGCCCCACCTCCTCCCATTCCGGGACGGTGAGGTGGGTGCGTACGAGGGGGAGGATGTCGCTCTCCTCGTCGTCGAGGTGCTCGCTGAGGGCATCGCGGAGCCCGGTCAGGGTCATGGCCAGTTCGCATCCCAGCGCGACGGTCGGATCGCCGCGCCATGTGTGCATCAGTCGCCGTACGGCCTCGATGGACGCTTCGACGGTCTCGTGCTGGCGCCGCATCCGCTGCACGACGTCGGTCTGAGGCTGCGCGCGCTGCAGCAACCGGGGCCACAGGTATTGGTCCTCGGCGCTGTGATGGTGGTACAGGACGTCGAGGGTGAACTCCAGGTGCTCGGCGATGTCGGCGGCACGCTGCGGGTCACCGGCCGGTGCGCGCCGGATCAGATCGGCGAGCAGTCCGAATTCCCGGGGGAAGATCCGGTGGATGACCACCATGTCGTGGGTGTCGGGTGCGGTGTCGGTCATGACGTCCTCGTTCGTTGGTGCTGATGGGAATGAGACATGGCGTGACGCCTGCTCGGCCGTCGCCGGTGAGGCGGCCGCGAACTCACGTATGGCTGGGGCCTCGTCGGCCGCGAACATCGCCGTCAGGAGGCGTACGGCGGGGCCCTTGGCAGTCGGCTCGTCGGTGCCGCTCGTGACTCGTGGCCGGGCGGGCCGGTACTGCCTCGTTCATAGGGTGAGCAGGTCGACGTCCACGTCGTCGGTCTCGAAGTCGATGTACGTGGCGTCGCTGCCCGGTGCCAGGTCCAGCTTCTGGAAGGCGGGGAACAGCACCTCGGCCGCGAAGCGGTCGGCCTGGCTCTTGGACTGCCAGACGTCGATGACGTGCAGGGCTGCGTCGGCCTCCCCTGCGATGCTGACGAGCTTGCCTTCGGGCCGTCCGATCACGGCCTGGACGGCGTGGTGGTCGGCGAGTGTGCGTCCGGGTGTGCGGCTGACGTGGATGTACGGCATGACTCCTCCTCTTGCGGTCTGTCGAAGAGGATTCTTCGGGCCGCCGCAGGGTGCGGGCGTCCGCCGGATGACTTATCGCACTACGTATTGGCGGAGCCCGCACCCGCCGCGGGACCCGCGTGCCGCCCGGGCGCAGGACGGTGGACCCAGGCGGCGATCTGCGTACGGGTGGAGAAGCCGAGCTTGGTCAGGATGTGCTGGACATGGGTCTGCGCGGTGCGCTCGGAGATGAACAGGGTGCCGGCGATCCCGCGGTTCGTCATGCCTTGGGCGACCAGTTCGGCGACCTCGGTCTCCCGGGGCGACAGCGGGTTGGCCTGCGGGCTTCGGTCGATCGTGCCCAGCAGGTCCCTGGCGCGTTGGGCCCATGCGGGCATGCCGATGCGGACCGCGGCCGACTCGGCGCTGTCGAGGAGCAGGCGCGCTCGGTCGGCGTCGCCGGTGGCCGCCCGGCGGGTCAGGGCGGCGGCGAGCTCGTACTCCGCTTCGACGGCGAATCCGGCCGCGCCGGCGCCGTGGCAGTGGGCGAGCGCGGTGTCGAGGTGCGTGACGGCGTCGTCGAGCCGGCCGAGGAAGGCGGCGGCGCGCCCGAGGTGCAATTCCACGGGACCCAGGTAGCTGGCCGTGCCGGCGCCTGCCACGACGAAGCGCCCTTGTTCGGCGCGCAGCAGGTCGTGGAAGTATTCGACATCGCGGACCTGGCCGAGAGTGACGGCGAGCAGAGATCCGTAGGCCCAGGCCAGCACCCGGAAGTACGGCGGTGGTTGCCAGGTGTGGACGGGCCCGGCGCCGCGGTAGGCGTCGAGGGCCGCGTCCGGTTTGCCGCTGAGGGTGAGCATGAACGCGGCCCCGACGTGACCGAAGATGGCATCGCGCACTTCACCCCGGTCGACCGGCAGGCCGCTCGGCAGGTCCGCCGGCAGGCCGGCTGCCACGCGGTCATGGCCGGCATGGTGGGCGAGCGCGCACAGCAAGGACATGTACGCGCCGAACGCGGTCGGATGGTTCGTGGCCCGGATGGTGTCGAACGCCGCCCGGCCGAGGCCGAGCGCTTCGTCGAAGCGGCCGTGGGCAGCGGCGAGGGCGGCGCGCACGGTGAGCGGATGCCAGCGGGCGATCGGGCCGCCCACGTGCTCGACGCACCAGCCGAGGCGCGGGAGTTCGGCGGCGATGGCCGCCAAGTCCCCGCGCTCCCAGTGGGTGTCGATCTGCCACAGGCGCCCCAGCATCTCCTCCCGGGGGCGGCGCAGGGTGAGTCCGATCTCGGTCATGCGACGGGCGAGAACCCTGCGCTCGTCGATGTGTTCCGGTCCGGCGAGGCAGAGTTGGCGGGACTTCAGGGCGGCGATGGTCGCGGCGGGATCGACGGTCTCGTCGGCCAGCGTGAGCGCCTGGCCGCTGGCCGACTCCGCGGCGGCGATCTCGTTGGTGTACACCGCGGCCTCGGCCGACCTGCCGAGCAGGCGCGCTCTCAGGGATACCTCGGCCGGGTCGACTCCGGCGAGCGCCTCCTCGCACAACTGGCGAAGGCTGAGGTCCCAGGACATCGACCCGATCGGTTCGACGCCGAGCGCGGCTTCGGCCATGAGGTCCGGGCGGCCGATGCGGCGGGCGATGGTGACGGCTTCGGCGATGGCCGCTCGGCACGGCTCGATGTCCGTTGCCCGCCAGTGGGCGTGGGCGAGGTCGATCAGCAGGCGGCACCGGAGCTGCTGCTCGATCGACGGCCCGCCGGCGTCCAGGGCGAGCCGGTACAGGCGCGCGCTCTCCTCGTAGGCGAGGGACCGCAGAGCCGCGTCCCCCGCCCGGCGTCCCCATGTCACGGCCGGGGATGGGTCGTCGAGCGAGGCGGCGGCCCAGTGGCGGGCGATGTCCGCCGAGCGGTCGTCGATCTGCTCGGCGTAGATCCGTTCGATCGTCTCGGCTGCCGCCCGGTGGAGTCGGGCCCGCTCCTCGCCCGGTGTGCGGGCTTCGATGGCTTCGCACAGCAGAGCGTGGGTGAAACGCCATTCGCCGAGGGTGTCGGCGGCGGCGATCAGCCCGGCGCGCTCTGCCTCCTCCAGCAGCGGCAGGCAGCTCATCGCCGGTCTCTCGACCATCGCCGCCGTGACCGCCACCGAGAACTGCTCACCGAGCACCGCGGCCGCGGTGAGGACCCGGCGCGCCGGGCCGGACAGACCGGCCGTGCGCTGTTCGATCACGTCCACGAGCGATGCCGGCAGTCGCCAGTCCGAGGATCCCCCTTCCGTCGCCCACGTCCCGGCCAGCTCGCGGGCGAAGAACGGATTGCCGGCGGTCAGCCGGTACACCTGGCCGGCCGCGTCGCCGGGCGCGGCCTGGCCGGTGACCGCCTCGACCAGGAGCGCCGTGTCCTGGGGCCCCAGTCCGGCCAGCGGCAGTCGGACCGTCGCGGGCTCCCGGCCCAGGTCCGGCAGTACGCTCCGCCATGCCACCGCGTCCGGGGCCCCCACGGTCCGGTACGTGACGAGGACGAGGACCCGTGCGCCGCGCAGCTCACGCGCCAGGTACCGCAGGAGCAGCAGCGACGGCTCGTCCGCCCACTGTGCGTCCTCGACCACGAGCAGCAGGCCGGAACGCTCAGCGAGTGCGAAGACCTGGCGGACGATGGCGTCGAACAGCGCGAACCGGTCCGCGTCCCGGTTGGCCTCGATCATGTCCAGTACGTTCTTCGATCCGGTCCCGGGCAGGGCGGGGTCGGAGCGCAACAGCTGGCGCCACAGCCAGAACGGGGGCGTACCGATACCTTCGTGCGCCCGCGCCCAGCGTGTCGCGGCACCTGCCGCGGTCGCCATGGCGGCCGTTTCCATGGCCAGCCGCGTCTTGCCGATTCCCGGCTCGCCCCCGCAGAGCACCAGCCTCGGCTCACCGTCGAGTGCGGCGTCGAGCCAGCCGGACAACGCCGCACGCTCCCGCCGACGGCCCACGAGACCCCCGTCGCCCACACCCGCCCCTCTCCGAGGTCGCCGCGACCGATGCGACGACCGCCTCCCGGCGGAACCGGAGTTCGAGGCAGGTCGCCTCGCGCCACTCTAGGGTGTTCCGGGCCAGGCACGCCCTCTGCACCGCCCCCAGCGCGCGACGGTGGGGCGCGCCCGTGCGTGCCTGATCAGGCCTGCGAGCCTGCAACCGGGAAGGGGGATCGGTCCACACGGCCGGCCATGGGCGAGGATCCACCGCCGCGGGCGCTCGTCGCTGTCACCCGCGGTTGCCACGCCCCAAGATAGGCTGCACCGCTCCACCCCGCCTGGAGGTCGTCCGAAGTGTTTCCCCTACGGGTACGTGCCGGTGCTCCGTTGGCTCTGGTGATCCTCACCGTGTCCGGCTGCTCTTCCCACTGGGGCTGCACCGACACGACGACGAAGCGCGGTGAGGCCGGGGTCAGGGTGCGGGTGGAAGACATATCCGGGCGGCCTCTGGGCGTCACCGCCGAGGTCGTCGACTGGCGTCTTGAGCCTCACCCACAGGTGCCCTCCGAAGGTGATCGGGTCCACTTCCACTACCGCTTCGACGGCGCCGACGAGGTTTCCGGCCCTGCAGTGGACGCCTGCGCCGTCGACAAGGAGCGTGTGGCGTTGGGGTGTCAGACGGTCTATTCGTCGCAGGCGTTCGGGCCCGGCGGCGACCTCACGGGTGACGACTGGCTCGCCGTCGAACACCCTGAGCAGGTCGCCGCGGTCCTCTTGATCCCCAACGACCAGTCCTACGTCGGACGAACCTGCGCGCAGGACATCAAGGACGGTGGCGGGCCGCATCCTCCGGAGCCGGCCAGCGTGGGAGACCAACTGTAGGCCGCCATTGAGTTGTTACAGCCAGGCGGGACCACCCGCCGCGCCAACTCCCCCAGGCCTTCCGGCGCCGACCGTTCGGCAACGGCAGCACTCCCTTGCCGTCCTCGGCTCGGGAACCGCCTTCATCGGTGGCAGGCGATCCGGGCCTGGCCACGGCTCGTCCGGCAGCGCCAGCGGGGTGATCTTGCCAGTCGGGCATGGTGCCTCGGCGGTTTCGGTGCATGGGTCGTCGCGGTGATGGTGGCATCGATCACGGTTCAGCGGCGGACCGGCCAGAATCTGAGAACCGTTCACGACCCCAGCCCCCTTCGGGAGCCTGGGGTCCCAGGGCTCCCGCGCAGGTGACTGTATCCGGCGTCAGCGAGCGAACTTCTCGATGGCGGCCGGTGTGACCGGGGTGAAGAAGTTGACGAGGTTGCCGTCGGGGTCGCGGAAGAGCAGCGACCGGTTGCCCCAGGGCATCGTCGTGGGCTCGTTCACGAAGTCGGCGACGAAGCCGGTCAGGTTCCCGTGCACGCGGTCCACGTCGTCGACGAGGAACTCGATGATCACGCTGTGGTTGTCCGCCGGGCGGGCGGAACCCGGAGCGAACAGCGGGACGGTGCGGGTGCTGGCGATCGCGAGGGTGGCATGGGGGGTCGTGAGTTCGGCGAAGTCCTCTGTGGCCCGGGTCGCCGGCACTCCTGTCGCCTTCTCGTAGAACTCGGCGAGGCGCGCGACGTCGCTGGTGATGATGCGGATCGAGACGAAGTCCATGGTGTTCTCCCGGGTTGATGAAACCGCTGCGCCTCGCAGGCTAGGACACATAGTGGACAGAATCGGTCCGGTATTCGCGTTACGCTCGGGACATGTCTCGACCCACCGGGCGCGTGCTGACTCTGCTGGAGCTATTGCAGTCGGGCGGTATCCGGACCGTGGCGGAACTCGCCGACCGGCTCGGCGTCGACGGGCGGACCGTGAGGCGGTATGTGGACCAGTTGATCGACCTCGACGTGCCGGTCGAGGCGGTGCGAGGCCGTTACGGCGGGTACCGCCTCGCCCCGGGATACCGCTTGCCTCCCCTCATGCTCAGCGACGACGAGGCGCTCGCTGTCCTCCTCGGCCTGGTCGCCGGGCGCCGGGCGGGGCTGATGACGACGGCGGACACGGCGAGCGAGACGGCGGCGGCCAAGATCCGCAGGGTGCTGCCCGATCGCTTGGCCCGCAAGCTCGACACGGTCCTGGACTCCCTCGCATTCACAGCACCGCCCGGCCGGGTCGCAACACCGGACGCCGAGGTCCTGCTCACCATCGCCGATGCGGTACGCCACCGACGACCGGTCTCGATCAGATACACCGACCGCGACGGCCGGCGCAGCGAACGTCCTCTGCACGCGTACGGGATCGTGGCGCATTCGGGCCGATGGTACGTCACGGGCACAGATCCCGAGGTCGGCGAGGACCGGACCTTCCGGCTCGATCGCATCGCGGCCGCGAGAACGCTGCCCGGCTCATTCGAGGCGCCCGCCGTACTCGATCCGGCACAGCGCGTGCTGTCCGGGTTCGCCACGGCTGAGTACCGGTATGAGGTGAGCTTGCGGATCCATGGGACGGTCGATCAGATCCGCGCCCGGCTGCCCGCCGGCGTCGCGAGCCTGGAGGAGCCCGTGCCCGCGGCAGGCGCGGATCCGTCGACCGAGCGTTGGCTGCGAGTCGAGCTACGGGTGGAAGAGCTCGACTGGTTGCCGCCGCTACTCGCCTCGCTTGACCGGCCGTTCGTCATCGAACGCCCTGATGAGCTGCGCGACCTCGTCATCGCGCTCGCCGACCGTCTCGCGTCCTTCGCCCGTCAAGCCTGACAGCAGGCAACCAACGTCATGAGGCGCCGCACCTGGGGCGCAGGCATGCCAGCGGGCGTCCGTCTCCGGCCGGGTCAGGCGGTCACGCGGGACGCCGCTCTCGCAAGCACCGCGTCAGCGATGGCACGTGCTGTCAGTCCGGCCTCGGCCAGTACTTCCGCGCGAGTGCCCTGCCCGGGGAAGCCGTCGGCCACTCCGAGCACGTGGACGTCGGCGGCGATCCCCGCGTCGCTCAACTCCTGGAGGAGGGTGGTTCCGACGCCGCCGGTGCGCAGCCCGTCCTCGACGGTCACGACCTGCCGGTGCAGGGCGGCCAGCCGCAGCAGCTCCCGTGGCAGGGGCTTGACCCACCGGGGGTCCACCACGGTGGTCTCCAGGCCTTGGCGGGAACAGAGTTC
The DNA here is from genome assembly GCF_042889545.1 of Streptomyces sp. NPDC002574. Classification (NCBI taxonomy): domain Bacteria; kingdom Bacillati; phylum Actinomycetota; class Actinomycetes; order Kitasatosporales; family Streptomycetaceae; genus Streptomyces; species Streptomyces sp. NPDC002574. The sequence continues at coordinate 582,354 of NZ_JBIARB010000002.1, read as the reverse complement.
CGCGGCCTCCAGCGCCGTACGCGCCATCGTTCCCACGGCGACCACGAGGACGCCGGCGCTCGACTCCCGCAGCACGTCGACTCCGTCCGAGCGCCGTACCGCCGGCACGGCCGTGCCCACCGAGCCACGGGGGAAGCGGATCGCCGTCGGGGCGTCCGGGATCTCCAGCGCCTCGCCCAACTCCTCGCGCAGCGACGGGAGGTCGCGGGGTGCCGCCATCCGGAGGCCGGGTACGGCCTGGAGCAGCGCCAAGTCCCACATACCGTTGTGGCTCGGGCCGTCGTCGCCGGTCACGCCGGCCCTGTCGATCGCGATCGTGACGCCGAGCCCGTGCAGCGCGAGGTCCATCAGCACCTGGTCCATGGCCCGGTTGAGGAACGTCCCGTACAGCGCGACCACGGGATGCAGGCCGCTCATGGCCAGTCCTGCGGCCGATCCCACGGCATGCTGCTCGGCGATGCCGACGTCGAAGAAGCGTGCGGGGTATTCCGTCGCGAAGCCGGTGAGACCGACCGATCCGGGCATGGCGGCCGTGATCGCCACCACGTCCTCGCGCTCAGCGGCGATCGCGACCATCTCCTGCCCGAACGCGGCGGACCACGTGAGCCCGCTCGGGCGCAGCCGGCTGCCCGTGACCGGGTCGATGGTGCCGATCCCGTGGAAGTGGTCCGTCTGGTCCTCCTCGGCCGGCCGGTAGCCCTGTCCCTTGCGGGTGACGCAGTGGACGATCACCGGGCCCGGGCAGGTCTTGGCGCGTTCGAGCGCCTCCTCCAGAGCGGAGATGTCGTGGCCGTCCACCGGGCCGAGATATTTCAACCCCAGGTCCCCGAACAGCGCCTGGGGCGCCAGCGCGTCCTTGATCCCCTTCTTGGCGGCGTGCAGCGCGCGGTAGACGGTGTGCCCTGCGGGCCCGGCGCTGTCGAGGGTGTGCTTCCCCCAGTCCAGCACTCGTTCGTAGCCCGCGTGCGTGCGCAGCGCCGACAGGTGCCGTGCCAGTCCGCCGACGGTCGGCGCGTACGACCGTCCGTTGTCGTTGACGACGATCACGACCGGGCGTTCGGGCGCTGCCGCGATGTTGTTGAGCGCTTCCCAGGCGGCTCCGCCGGTCAGGGCGCCGTCGCCCACGACGGCCACGATGTGGTGGTCCGGATCGCCCTTCAGGTGGCGGGCCTTGGCCATGCCGTCGGCGTACGACAGTGCCATGGAGGCGTGCGAGTGCTCGATGTGGTCGTGTGCGGACTCGGCGCGGCTGGGGTAGCCCGACAGCCCGCCTCTGCGGCGGAGGCCGGAGAACTCCGCGGCCCTGCCTGTGACCAGCTTGTGGACGTACGCCTGGTGGCCGACATCCCAGAGGAGGATGTCCCGGGGTGAGTCGAACGTACGGTGCAGGGCCAGGGTCAGCTCGACCACGCCCAGGTTCGGTCCGAGGTGGCCGCCGGTCTCGGACACGTTCTGTACGAGGAAGCCGCGGATCTCCTCGGCGAGGGCCTCGAGTTGCCTGGGGCTCAGGCCACGCAGGTCCGCGGGGTCATTGATGCGTTCAAGCAGGGGCATTCGGTTGTTCTCCTTGCCGAGTTCGGGATCTGTCGGGCCGGCCGCCAGTGCCGGGAGGGGGAGGTCGGGTGGGCTCGGACGACGAGGACCGGCACGGCCGGCGAACCGGGGAGGGCGGACGCCTCACCGTCCCGACCGGCCGCAGTTCTGCGGATGGATGTCCACGTGGCCCCGATCCACGGGGATCAGGCAGCGGGTGAGGTGGTGGCGTTTCTGCGGCGCACCATCTCCGAGCCGCTCCACAGGCCGAAGCCGATGAGTGACAGGACCACTCCGGCCGTGCTGACTCCCGTCCATCCCCCGTGGCCGTACACGAGCCCGGACAGGGCCGATCCGATCGCACCGCCGCCGAAGGCGCTCCCGATGAAGACCGTGTTGATCCGGGAGCGGGCATCCGGCCTCAGCTGGTAGATCTCCTGCCGGCTGAGCACCAGGTTCCCCTGGACCGCGAGGTCGAGGAGGATGCCGGCGCCCGCCAGGACGCTCAGGCTGTGGTCGCCGAGCCCGGCGATCGCCATGGCGACGGCGGCCAGGGCGAACACCACACCCGTTGCCGGTCTGCCGAGGCCGCGGTCGCCGAGGCGGCCCGCGATCGGTGCGGCTCCGGTGCCCGCGGCGCCGACCAAGGCGAAGATCGCGATCTGCGCCTGCGACAGGTGGTGCTGCGCGATCAGCTCGTAGGCGATGGACGTCCAGAACGCGGAGAACGTCGCGAACATGACGGCCTGGAGGACGGCCCGCCGGCGCAACGCCGGCTCGGTTCTGATGAGGTGACCGATCGACGACACCAGCGTGCGGTATCCGTCCGTGTGGTCCGGCGTACGCCGTGGCACCGTCGTGGCCAGTACGACGGACATGATCAGCATCAGCACCGCCGAGACGACGTAGACGGAGCGCCGGCCCCACAGGTCCGCGAGCAGGCTCGAAGCCCTACGGGCCAGCATGATCCCCAGCAGCAGCCCGCCCATCACCCGGACCACGAACCGTCCGCGCTGGTCCTCCGGTGCGAGGTGAGCCGCGACAGGGACGACGATCTGCGCGACGACAGAGGTGAAGCCGAGCAGCACGGAGAAGACCAAAAAGGACGCCAGGCTCGGAGCGACCGAGGCGAGCGCGGCGGCAATCGCCGTCACCACCAGGACCCGCGACGCCAGGGCCCGGTTCTCCAACAGGTCCCCGAGCGGCATGAGGACGATGATCCCGGCCGCGTACCCGAGTTGGGTCACCGTCACCACGATCGCGGCCGAGCCCTCGGTGGTGTGGTACGTCCGCGCGATCAGTTCGAGCAGCGGCTGCGAGTAGAAGATGTTCGCCACGCACACACCGGAGGCCGTGGCAAGGATGAGGGTGAGCAGCCGCAGCCGGCGTGCGCTGATGCCTGGGTCTGCAGGTGCGGGAGGGCTCTGCGTGCTCATGCTGGCGGTTCCTGCCGATCGAGGGTGACCCGGGTGCCGGGGAGAGCGGAGCCCTCGACCGGACGGGCTGCGAGAATACCCATTCTCACCGCCGCCTGTAGTCTAGAGAACGACTATTCTCATCAGCAAGAGGGGTCCCGTGCCATCGACGACAGCGGCCGAGGAGGCCATGCGCGGTCAGCTGCTCGACGCTGCCGAGCAGGTCTTCTATGCACGCGGCATCCAGGCCGTGAACATGAGTGAGGTCCGCGCCGCCGCCGACCTCCCACTGAGACGCATTTACCAACTGTTCCCCGGCAAGGACGACCTGGTCGTCGCGTTCCTGCGGCGACGCCACGACCGCATGATGGCGGCCATCGAGGAGTACGTCGCGGATGTCGATCAGCCGCGGCTGCGGGTGCTGGCAATCTTCGACTATCTCGACGAGTGGTTCCATGAACCGGACTTCCGCGGTTGTCCGTGGATGAACGTGTACGGGGAACTCGGCCCCACCAACGCCGTCGTGGCGGCCGAGGTGCACCACCACCAGCGGGCGTTCCGCGCCCTGGTCACCGGCATCGTCGCCGCATCCGGCTACACCCCCGCGGTGGCGAACGCCGTCTACCTCCTGGTGGAGGGCTCCGTCGCGACGGCAGCCGTGCAGCACAGCGCCAGTCCCGCCCGCGAGGCCCGGTGCGGCGCCGAGATGCTGCTGGCGAACGGCGCGGTGATGTGACGGTTGAACTGCATCGACGGCCCGGGGTCGACCGGGCTGCCGTACCGCACCGAACCCTCGCTGACCGTGCCTCACCGTACGTTCTGGTGCGCAACTGGTGCGCCTCCCCAGGGTCCTGGGGGCACACACTTTCCGGGTCTGTTGGTGGTGCAGTGCTGATTACCAGCGTTGGAGATGCTTGATGAATCCAGATGAGGCACAAGAGGCAGCGACACGGTTTGGCAGATCCAGTATGCGTCGCTGGGATGAGTTGGGGATGACGGCTGCACCCAACAGTCGACTCACCCGGGCAGGTGATTTCGTTTTCAGTAGTGCACCTCCACGCCCCGCTTCCCGGAGCGTTCCGCGACGTCCACAGATGGGAGGAAATCTTCCGATCGTGGTAGATGCCGGGACGGGGGCGTGCAGATTCATGGGCCTTGACGAATACAAGCGACGGGTGAACGAAGCTCTGGGGCGTTCCTGAACATGAACGCGCGACGTCGGGGTAGTAAAATCTGCCACCGACCACCAAGATCTGTCTGTGACACAGCGCGAAACAGCCCTGGTGTCCTTTTCCCAGGTTGGAATCCTGGCGCGTCGCCACGCTGAGGGCGACCCGCTCCGACCAGCCTCTACGGCAGGTCGGAGGGGGCTTCTTCGTTCCTGTCCGCTGTTCGATTCAGCACCGGTTCCGGATGGCCCTGTACCGCCTGAATCCGACCTCTGATCAGGGCATGTACCCCAGGTCGCGTGCACGACGGGTCTGCACCGTCCCTGCAACTCTCCCGGCTACGCTCGCGCGGGAGCGCCCCGCGGCGCGTGGCTGCGGGGCGCTTTGCGAGGGTCAGTCGATCTTCTGCCCGTCGTACGTTCCGCCCCTGCAGGTCCAGGTCGCCCAGTCGACTGTTCCGCCGCCCTTCTCGCACTCACCCACGGTGGGGGCGGCGGAGGTGTGGGCGACGTGGGTGGCGGCGGTGGCGGTGGCGGCGCCTGTCAGGCCGAGTCCGGCAAGGGCTGCCGTGGCCATGACGGCGGCGAGGCTTCGTCGAATGCGCATGTGGTTCGCCTTTCACGGATTGCCTCGGTTGGGACACTACTCAGCTTGCTGTTCGTCCATGTGGGCGACACGTAATGTTGGGCCATTCGGGTGACATCGCTGTCGGGTACGGGGACGGTGACGCGACCCGTCAGACAGGCCCCAGCGGGGTGCTGCGCATGGCAACCTCGCGGTCCCGTTCTCGGGGGATCGCCGGTCCACAGGCCGTGAATGAAGGACCTGAACAAGTTCGGCTGAGGAATCACGGGGAGGAGTCTGGGCCCCCTGCCATGTCGCGGCCCGGGCCCGGGCTGTCGCCCGCGCCATGGCCGGTCATGCGCGCCGATATCTCCAGGTGTTTCAGACATTCGCGGCAAGGTGCGGAAATGTGGGCCGCCCCCAGCGCAGCGGGACGGCGCACGGTGGTTCGCTGGTCAGCCGGTCACGTCGTCAGCTCCTCCGCCGAGCGGACCGCAAGCCGTAGCGCCTGCTCCGGGATCGCCATCTCGCGCAGCGGGCTGCCGTCCCGGGTGGTGAGGTGGAAGCTGTGGGTCTCGCCCGGGAGGAGGGTCACCAGCGACGTGTCGCAGGTCAGCGCATGCGGGGTGACGTCCAGCGCGGCGGCCAGCCGGTCCGGGAAGACGCAGACGTCGCGCAGCACGGACTCCGCCGTCACCGTCAGGGCCAGCGCGCCGTCCGCGTAGGACGTGGTCACGGTGCGGGCGGGCCGAGGCGAGGTCAGGGCGCGGCTCGGACGGTAGGCCCAGGTCGTGCGCACTCCGTCCGCGTCGACGACCAGCAACTCGGCACGCGGGTCGGCCGGTGTCGCCACCACAGGGTCCAGCGGCAGGGTGAGCAGGCCGCCCGCCGGACAGCTCACCTGAAGCCGGGCCCGGGCCCGCTCCTGGCCGTCCAGGGAGACGCGGACCACGGTCACTTCCGGTGTCCAGTCCCCCGCCGAGTCGTTGACCAGCGTCACGGCAAGGCCCGCCGGCCCCGTCGGGTCGTGCGTCGGGCCCGGGCTCACGGGCTGTACGGTCGCCAGCCGTGGCGCGAAGGAGTGCTTGAGTGCGTACCACAGCGGCTTCTCGATACCGGCCACGTCGACCGCCGACCAGCTGATCGCCGGCCAGCAGTCGTTGAGCTGCCACACCACCGCACCCGCACACCGCTCGCGCGACCGCAGCCACTCCACGCCCGCGGCGACCGCCCGGGCCTGCACCAACTGCGTGGCGAAGTGCCAGTCCGCACCCTCGGCGGGGGTGGGCACGTGCGGCTGGAGGCCGCGGGTCAGCTTGTGCATGCCGTCGATGGCCCGCAGGTGATGCCGGGTCAGCGGCGAGCTGGGGCCGGGGGTCTCCCCGCCGAGCACGCGCTCGAGGGTGGTCCAGGCGGCGGGTCCGCACCATCCCATCTCGGCGACGAAGGACGGGTCGTGGTCCCGGTAGTGCGCGTAGTCCGCCTCGTTCCAGGCGTCCCACAGGTGGCTCACGCCGTGGGTGTCGGCCGCCGGGTCGGCGTCGAGGGACCCGGACCAGGGCGAGTTGGGCAGGTAGGGGCGGGTCGGGTCGAGCCGGGCCAGTACGTCGGGCAGGACGTCCAGGTAGTAGTGCGCGCCCCAGCCCCGTTCGCCGATCTGGTCCGCCCAGCCCCAGTGGTGCCGGCCGAGTACCGTCTCGTTGCCGCCGCACCACACCACCAGGCTGGGGTGGGGGGACATTCTGGCCACCGCCTGCTCGGCCTCCGCGGTGACCAGCGCCGCGGTGTCCTCGTCCTCGCAGTAGGCGGCGCAGGCGAAGAGGAAGTCGTGCCAGACCAGGAGGCCCCGCTCGTCGCACGCGTTAAGGAAGTGCTCGTCGGCGAAGTGGCCGCCGCCCCACACGCGCAGCAGGTTGGCGTTGCCGGCCAGGGCCTGGTCGATGCGGGTGACGACGCGCCGTGGTGTCTCGCGGCTGGGCAGGGTGTCGTCGGGGATCCAGTTGTAGCCGCGGACCCGTACCTTCCGGCCGTTGACGACGAGCGCCCAGCGGGTGCCCAGCGCGTCCGGGGTCTCGTCCACGGCGACCGAGCGCAGCCCGACGCGTGCTGACGCCTCGTCCAGCATCGTGCCGTCCGGGGTGTCGAGGCGGGCGGTGAGCCGGTAGAGCGGCTGGGCGCCCAGGCCCACCGGCCACCACAGTTCCGGGTGCGTGACGGTGAGCGTCAGCACCGTCTCCTCCCCCACGACCTGGCCGGTGGCGCTCGCGACGGACTGGCCGTCCGGGCCGGTCAGTTCGACGCGGACGCGGGTGCCCTCGGGGGCTTCGGTCCGTACGTGGGTGGTGACCTCGGCGGTGCCGTGGTCGGGGGCGAGCCGGACCAGCGGGCGTAGGTGGTCGATCCGGCCCGCGGAGGTCTCCAGTCCGATGGCCTGCCAGATGCCGGCGGTGACGTAGTGGGGTCCCCAGTCCCAGCCGAAGTTGGCGGCCGCCTTGCGGATGTGGGCGTACGGCTCGTCGTACGGCGAGGGCAGCGGGCCGTGCGCGCGCTCGTGGGCGAGCGCGGCGTCCCAGGCCGAGGCGAAGCGCACTTCGACGGTGTTGTCGCCCGGCTGCAGCACGTCGTCCACCGGCCAGCGGTAGGCGAGGTGCTGGTCGCGGGCGGCGCCGACGTGCCGGCCGTTGATGTACACCTCGGCGACCGTGTCCAGGCCGTCGGCGACCAGGTCGGTGCGGGCGCCGGGCGTGGGCGTGAAGTGGAAGGAGCGGCGGTAGGACCACTGGGAGCGGCCCACCCAGTCCTGCGCGCTCTCGCCGAGTCCCACGTCGGGGTCGGCGAGGTGTCCCGCGGCGAGCAGTGCGGTGTGCACCTCGCCGGGTACCCGGGCGGGGAGCGCGGCGTCCCGGACCCCGGCGGGCGTGCCGTCCGGGCCCGCCAGCCAGGTCAACTGCCACTCACCGCCGAGGTCGTGGCGGGTTGCGGGCGGCGTCGACGCGGCGGTGCCGGTATCGGCGTCGAAGCTCGTGGCGGAGCCGGTGCTGAGTTCGGTACTGAGTGTCATCCCTTGACTGCCCCTGCGGTGAGTGCTTCCTGCATACGGCGGTTGGCGAGCGTGTAGGCGACGTACACCGGCACGAGGGTCAGCACGGTGCCGGCGGTGAGCACGCCGAAGTCGGTCGAGTCGGAGATCAGGGTGGGCAGCGCGACCTGCGCGGTGCGGATGTCGGGTGCGGTGCCGGTGATGGTCAGGGAGAAGAGGTACTCGTTCCAGAAGGTGAGCAGCTGGAGGATCGCCACGCTGATGACGCCAGGCATCGCGATCGGGATGAACACATGGATCAGCAGCGGCCAGTTGCCTGCGCCGTCCAGCGCCGCGGACTCCACCAGGGCAGGCGGCACGGTCCTCATGAACTGCGTGAGCAGCAGCACCGACAGCGGCAGCGCGCTCGCCGGGAGGAAGAGCATCTGGAACTCGCGCGTGTAGAACATGTGGAGCTTGATCGCGAGGATGACGGTGGGGATCAGGGCCGCGAACGGCGGGATCAGGAAGCCCGCCGAGAAGGCACCGGTGACCAGCCGCGAGAGCCGGTTGTCCAGCCGGGCCAGCGCGAAGGACGCGGGCAGCGCGAGGCCCAGCGTCAGCAGGATCGCGACGGCGGAGATCAGCAGCGAGTTCAGCAGCGCCTGTCCGAGGTCCGCGGTCTGCCAGGCGGTGCGGAAGTTGTGCCACAGCCAGTGCTCGGGCAGCGCGAAGGGATGGTTGAAGATCTCGATGTTGGTCTTGAGCGCGCTCACCGCGAGGTAGTAGAGCGGCGCGGCGAGCAGCAGCGCGTACAGCCAGGACAGCGGGATGGCGAGCGGTCCGGCGCCGCGCTGTCGTGATCGCCGTACGGGGCGGACGCGTTGGGGGCGCCGCGAGGAGGTGGAGGTGGTCATCGGGTCTTCTCCTCAGGGCTGCGCAGCAGCGTGCGGATCAGCAGCATCCCGGCGATGCCGACCAGCAGCAGGACGACGCCGACGACCTGGCTGTATCCGAGGTCGCTCTGCGAGAAGGCCTTCTCGTACACGAGGTAGGACAACGTGGTGGACGAAGTGCCGGGTCCGCCCTTGGTGAGCAGCAGGATCAGCGCGGCGGAGGTGAACAGTGTCCACAGGAACTGGAGCATCGTGAGGGTGCGCAGATAGTCCTTCACCATCGGGAAGGCGACCTGCCACATGATGCGGAAGCGTCCGGCGCCGTCGATCCTGGCCGCCTCGATCACGTCGCCGGGGAGACTGGCCAGGCGGGAGGCGAACAGCACGGCGGTCCAGCCGATGCCGCGCCACAGGTCGATGGCGATCAGGCTGGGCAGTGCGGTACTGGGGTCGGCGAGCCAGGAGTGCGTGAGCGAGTCCAGGCCGGCCGCTTTCAGCAGGCCGTTGGTGCCGCCGTCCGGCGACAGCACACCGTAGAAGATCATCCCGGTGATGGAGATGGAGATCAGGCCGGGCGAGAAGTACAGCACGGACAGCAGGCGGTAGCCGCGCGGTTTGGTGCTGAGGTGGTAGCCGAGCATGAAGGCCAGCGGGATCATCACCGGGATGACGACGGCGACCTGCACGGCGCTGTTGCGCAGCGCGTCGTGGAAGACCGGGTCGCCCAGGACGTGCCGGAGGTTGTCGGTGCCGACGAAGGCGGGGTCGTAGATGAGGCCCTTCCAACGCAGGGTGGCGATGACGAACATCGCCACCAGCGGCCCCACCGAGAAGACGGCGAACCACAGCAGGGACGGGACCGTCAGCCACAGCAGACGGGGGGTGTTCAGGCCGCCGCGGCGCCGTGCGGGTCGGCGGGCGGCCGGCCGTGCGGGCTCGGGCGCGGCGCGGGTGGCGGCCAGTGTGCTGGTCGATGACATGGGTTTCTTTCGGCCGGGGAGGGACTGGCGATACGCGCGGGGGCCGGTCGGTCCGGTACGGGGAGGGCGACGCGGTTCGGGCCGGCGGTACGGGGCACGGGCCGCGGGGGACGCCGCGGGACGGCGGCCCCCGGGAGCGGCGCGGTCTGGCAACGTCAGTTCTTGGCGCTGGTGGTGGCGTCGTCGAGGCCCTTGCAGATCGTGTCGGCGGAGGACTTGCCGTACGCCCCGGTCAGGACCTGGATGATCGGGTCGGATGCCGAGCCGATCCACACGTCGGGCACCACGGCGTAGTCGACGGTCTTGTCGAGCTTGAGCGACTGCGACAGCAGCGGGTCGGTGGCGTACGTCTGGAAGTCACCGGCGGTGGGGGGCAGGATGCCGGCGTCCTTCACGAAGTCGCCGACGGTCGGGTCCTTGTAGAAGGAGGTGATGAACTTGCGCACGTTGTCGATGCGGTCCTTCGACGCCCCGCGCTTGGTGATCATGAAGCCGACGCCGGTGAAGCCCTGGAAGGCGGTCGGGTTCTTGTACGCCGAGCCGGAGGGCAGCGGCAGGCCGGCGAGCGTGGTGCGGGTCTCGACGCCGGTGCCCGACTTCTTGGCGTCGGTGTACGCCCAGGAACCGGCGGACATCATGGCGGCCTTGCCGGAGTAGTAGGCCGCGTACATCGCGTCGGCGTTCAGGCCGGCCGCGTTGTCGGCGAAGACGCCGGCGTCGCGCAGCTGGGTGAAGAGCTTGATGCCCTGCATCACGGACGGGGTGGCGCAGTAGCCGCCGCTCTGCATGACCTTCTCCATGGTCGCGGCGTCGGTGTAGGACTGCGCGATCTGGTAGAAGAGCTTCTGCCCGGTCCAGTCGTTGCCGCCGACGGTGAGCGGCTGGATGTGGGCGGCGCGCAGCTTCTTGGAGGCGTCGATCAGCTCGTCGGTGGTGGTCGGGATCGTGTCGACGCCGGCTGTCCTGAGCAGGTCGGTGTTGTACCAGACAGGCCAGCTGAAGCCGGAGAAGGGCAGGCCCTGGAGCTTGCCGTCGGGCTTGCCGCCGACCCGCCACTCGTCGAGGGCGCCGGGCTTCATCTTGTCGGCGAGACCCCACTGCTCGAGGTAGTCGTCGACCGGGACGGTGAGGCCGGCGTCCTGCCAGCCGAGCGTCTTGTCGTAGAGATTGACGATCACCACGTCAGGGGACTTGCCGGCCGCGACGGCGTTCTCGACCTGGTCGTCGATGGTCTCCAGGCCGTCGGTCGCGTTGACCTTGACGCCGGTCTCCTTGGTGAAGGACGTGAAGACGCGGTCCTGCGCGGCCGCCGCGGTGTTGCCGGCCGACCAGCGGGTGACGACGTCGATCGAGTTGCTGCCGCCGGTGCCGCTCACCGAGTCGCCGCTCGTGCCGCAGCCGCCCAGGGCGAGGGTGAGGACGCTGACAACGGACCCGGCCATGACGCGCACGGCCCAGGGCCTGGTGCGGTGGTTCATAGAGCTTCCTTTGCTCGAGGACGCTGCGAACGCGACACAGCGTCCACGAGCCCCCAGCGGAAGTCAATAAGAAAGATTAGTAATCTATCAAAGTGCGAGGCATGGGCAGGAGCGCAGACTTCAGACGCTGCCGCGCATCACCAAACGGGCCGGCGGCGCGTCAACTGTGGTGGCAGGGGCGGCAACCAGGGCGTCCGCCAGAGTGCGGCCGGCCAACTCGCCCAATTCCTGGACGTCATGGCTGACCGCGCTGAGCGGCGGCGCGGCGAGCTGACACAGGGCGGAGTCGTCCCAGGCCACCAGCGACAGGTCGGCCGGCACGGTGAGCCCGATCCGGCCCGCTTCGTGCAGGGCGCCCAGCGCCATCACGTCGTTGTCGAAGACCACCGCGGTCGGCCGGTCCTCCAGCGCGCCCAGCGCGGTCAGCGCCCGGATGCCCGCGGCTTCCGAGTAGTCCCCCTCGAAGGTCGTGGTGCGCACCCCGTTCCTGGCGGCCGCCGCCAGGAACGTACGCCGGCGGATGATCGTGTGCGCCATCTGCGCCGGGCCGGCGACGTGCCCGAGGTGAGCGTGCCCCGCGGCGACCAGCTTGTCCACCACGTCCTGCATCGCCACGTCGTCCTGCGTCCACACGGCCGGCAGCCCGCCCGCGGTCTCCGGGTCGCCGATCACCACGGTCGGCATGCCGAGTTCCTTGACCAGTGCCACCCGCTCGTCTCCCGGCAGCAGGTCGATGAGGATCACGCCCTGGACCTGGCCGTGCTGCGACCAGGCCCGCATCCGCTCGACGGCCTGCTCCACCGTGGCCACGACCTGGAGCAGCACCGGCACCCCGAGCGGTACCAGGACGCGCTCCATGCCGGCGATGAAATCGTGGAAGAACGGCTCCGCGCCCAGTACCTCGGCGTCCCGTACCAGGGCGAGCCCGACCGGAGTGCCACGCAGCGGGCGGGCCCCGTTGTTGATCGCGGGCATGATGGCCTCCCGGTCGCGGGTCTCGTCTAACCTCGTGCTTGACGTAGTGGTACGACAGCGTACGGCGAAGCGGAAGGTGGACGAGGATGGCCCGACGGGAGTCCACGGCAGCGGGACCCGGCAGCCGCGCACTCATCGTCGACCTCATCCGGTCGTCCGGGCCGATCAGCCGGGTGGAGCTGGTCAACGCGACGGGGCTGACACAGCCGACGATCTCCACCATCGTGCGGCGGCTGATCGACGACGGCGTGGTGCGCGAGACCGGCGACACGGTGGCCACCCGGGGCAAGCCGCGCACCATGCTGATCATCAACTCGCGAGCGGCCTACGGCGTCGGCATCCACGTCGGTGCCGACGCGCTGACCTGCGTGGTCACCGACACCCGCGGCGGCACGGTGGGCCGCGCCCTCGTCGCGGGCCCGGGCGCCGGCGGTGCCGATTCCGGGGCGGAGCCGGAAGGTACGGGCTCCGGCGGCACCGAGGACCCGGTCGAGCAACTGGCCTCGCTCTACCGCGACGTGACGGAGGGTCTGGGCCTGGAGAAGCAGAGCGTCGCCGGGCTCGCGGTGGTCGGCCCCGGGCCCGTGGACCTGGCGCGCGGTGGCTTCCTCGCCCCGCCGGGCCTGCCGCAGTGGGCGGGACTCGACCTCGCGGACGCGCTGGCCGGCCGCCTCGACATCCCGGTGCTGGTCGACAGCGACGCGGCGGCCGCGACGGTCGGCGAGTTCTGGAGCCGGCAGGTCTCCCGGGACCGCACTTTCGGCTGCCTGTACATGAATTCCGGCATCGGCTCGGGCGTCGTCCTGGACGGTGCGCTGCACCGGGGGTCGAGCTCCAACGCGGGAAAGATCGGACATCTGGCCGTGATCCGTGACGGTGAACCCTGCCCGTGCGGCAACCGCGGCTGCCTGGAGATGTACGCCGCGCCGCGCGCCGTGGTGGGCCGGGCCCGTGCGGTGCCGGGGCTCGCGGACCGATTGCGGATCAGCCCCGACGACGCGGACACCCGCGCCTTCGACGTACTGGCGCGCGCCGCGCTCTACGGCGACGAGGAGGCCCGCGCGCTCGTCGACGAGTCGGCGGCGCTGCTCGCGGAGGGTGCGGTGGCGTTGGTGAACGTGTGGGACCTCGACACGTTGGTGCTGGCCGGGCCGGGTTTCGTGGTCGCCGGGTCGATCTACGTCAGCGAGGTCAGGCGGCAACTCGCCGCGCATGCGTACACCCGTGACGTGCACGGCGTGCAGGTGGACCTGTCGAGCAACCCCCGGGACGCAGCGGCCATCGGTGGCGCGGCGCTGGTGCTCCAGGGCTCGGTGGCCCCGGGCCACGGTCCCGAACTGGCGGCTCGCGCCTAGCCCCTGAGGCCCCCGGGGGTCGCTCGGCGCGCACGCGGCCACCCCCTGACGGACGCTCATCTTCCGCCCGGCAGCGGCCACTTTGGTCCGATGTATTGATGCCGCGCCGACGCGCGGGTACGGTGCTCGACCGCTGGCACGTGCGGGCCATGACGCGTCGGAGTTTCATAGATTAATTAAGAAACTAAGCCTCAAGCCCTTTTGGGGCTCTCGCGCCAACCCGGCCTCCGCGGCGCCCCTCACCTCCCCCGAAGGAGCCCGATGAGACACACCGACAGCCCGCCCGGCCATGCCGCGCCCGGCCGCGACCGCAGAGCCTCACGCGTGGCCGCCGCCTGCCGCGCGATGTGCGCCATGGTCGCCGCCGCCGCGCTCGCCGTGCTGGCGCTGCCCGCGGCCGTCCCGGCCCACGCGGCCGACGCCCCGCGCGTCATCCACGTGGCCAAGAACGGCAGCGACGGCAACGCCGGCACCCAGGCCGCCCCGTATCTGACGATCAACCGCGCCGCCCAGGTGGCGCAGCCCGGCGACACCGTGATGGTCCACGCCGGGCTGTACCGCGAGACGGTCAAGCCCGCGCGTGGCGGCACCGACGAGCAGCACCGGATCACCTACACCAACGCCGGCGACGGCACGGTGAGCATCAAGGGCTCCGAGGAGATCAACTCCTGGACCCGCGGCAGCGGCAACGTCTGGAGCGTCACCCTGCCCAACAGCTACTTCGGCGACTGGAACCCGTACGCCCAGGGGCAGCCGAACGGCGGCGGCGGTGGCACCTTCGCCGGCTACACCGCCGGTGACGTCTACCTCGACGAGAGCGCGTACTACGAGAAGCCATCGCTCAGCGCCGTGAACAGCGCCGCGAACACCTGGTACTCCCAGGTCGGTTCGTCCAGCACAACCATTTGGGCCAACTTCAGCGGTGCCGACCCCAACGCCCGGCTCGCCGAGATCAACGTCCGCCGGCAGGTGTTCGCGCCCGACGTGTGGGGCCTCGGGTACATCACCGTCAACGGCTTCACGATCAAGCACGCGGCCAACACCTACTCGGACTTCCCCGACAGCCCCGACCGCCGGCAGGCCGGGGCGATCAGCGTCTACGGCGGCCTGAAGTGGATCATCCAGAACAACATCGTCATCAACGCCAGGACCATCGGCATCGACATCGGCCTCAGCAATGACACCTGGGCCGGCAACCGCCCTGGCACACCGCGCACGGACTTCCACAACACGAGCGCCTACGGCTCCCACATCGTGCGCAACAACTACATCGCGAAAAGTGGCCAGTCGGGTATCGCGGGCGTCTTCTCCTGGCACTCGCAGATCCTCTACAACATGATCGAGGACACCAACTACCGCAATGAGTTCAGCGGTGCCGAGACCGCCCCGATCAAGGTCCACTACATGAACGAGGGCCTGATCAAGGGCAATTACGTCAAGAACTCCAAGGGCGGGAACTCGGCCGGCATCTGGACCGACTGGGGCAACCAGAACGTCCGCATCACCGGCAACATCGTGATGAACAGCCCTTGGGGCTACTACGCCGAAGCGGTCTTCGGCCCCATCCTGGTCGACAACAACGTCTTCATCGGCAACAGCGACATCCGGACCCTGGACGCCACCGGCGTCGTCTTCGCCAACAATCTCTTCCTCGACAACGCGAACATCCACATCGACGGCAGCGGCCGGAACGCGTACTACTTCCAACCGGGCACGATGAACGAGACCACCGCGCTCACCTCGCCCGAGAAGTTCTTCTGGTACAACAACCTGGTCCAAGGCTCGACGCTGCCGGACACCACCACGGACAAGACCCAGGTGAAGGAAGGCAATTCCGCCGGCACGATCTCGAACGTGCGCTACACCGCGACGAACACCCAGATGTCGCTGAGCTTCGATCTGGACGCCTCCGGCATCCACGGCAACACCCCGGTCACCCAGGCCAGGGTCGGCACCATCCCGCCGGCCAACCAGAGCATCCAGGCCGACGTCACCACCGACTTCTTCGGCCGGCAGGTCAGCGGCACCGACACCATGGCCGGCCCGTTCGCCGCGGCCCGGGCCGGCAGCAACTCCTTCACGCTGTGGCCGCCGGCGGGCCAGACCGTGCCCACCCCGCCGCCCCCGCCGACCGGCACCCCGGTGAACCTGTCGCTCGGAGCCGACGCCAAGGCGGTCGCCTCCTACCAGGACGGCAGCTACCTGGCCTCCAACGCCATCGACGGCAACAGCTCCTCGCGCTGGTCGAGCGACCACAGCAACGACCCCGGCGCCTGGCTCCAGGTCGACCTCGGCGCGCAGTACACGGTGTCCACCGCCGTACTCACCTGGGAGGCGGCGTACGCGAAGGCATACAAGATCCAGGTGTCGGACAACGCCTCCACCTGGACCGACGCCTACTCCACCACCAACGGCCAGGGCGGCACCGAAACCGTCAACGTGGGCAGAACCGCCCGCTACGTACGCATGCAGGGCGTCACACCCGCGACCGGATACGGCTACTCGCTCTACGAGTTCGAGATCTACGGCACCCCCGTCGGCGGCACCGGCACCAGCGCCACCGTCTACGGCGACGCCAACTACAGCGGGGCCTCGGCCGCCCTCGCACCCGGCAGTTACGACCTGCCGGCGCTCCAGGCCAAGGGCATCGCCAACGACTCCATCTCCTCGCTCCGCGTCCCGGCGGGCTGCACCCTGACCGGCTACGCTGACGCGGGCTTCTCCGGGACCGCCTGGACCTTCACCGGCGACGCCCCGAACCTGACCACCACGGGCAACAACGACGCCATCTCCTCCCTGCGCGTCACCGCCAACGGCAGCTGAGAGGCGAGTCACCCATGATCCTCGAAAGATCCCGCACCCCGCGCACGGGAAGAGCGTTGCTCGGCGTCGCCGCGACCTTGCTCCTGCTGCTCACCATGGCATTGCAGGCGTCCCGGTCGAACGCCGCCGACGCCCCCGTCAACCTCGCCCGCAATCCGGGCGCCCGCGCCGTCGCCTCGTACCAGGACGGCAGCTACGTGGCGTCCAACGCCATCGACGGCAACACCGGCACCCGCTGGTCGAGCGACCACAGCAACGACCCCGGCGCCTGGCTCCAGGTCGACCTCGGCGCGCAGTACGCGGTGTCGACCGCCGTACTCACCTGGGAGGCGGCATACGGGAAGGCATACAAGATCCAGGTGTCGGACAACGCCTCCACCTGGACCGACGCCTACTCCACCACCAACGGCCAGGGCGGCACCGAAACCGTCAACGTGGGCAGAACCGCCCGCTACGTACGCATACAGGGCGTCACACCCGCGACCGCGTACGGGTACTCCCTGTGGGAGTTCGCGGTCTACGGCACCACGGGCGGCGGCCCCTCCGTCGGTTCACCGACCGTCGCGCCGTCCACCACCTACCCCACGACGTACGGCAACTGGCAGGACGGCCTCCTGGCCGGCAACGGCAAGCAGGGCGTCATCGTCTTCGGCAACCCGCACAACGACACCGTCGTCTTCGACGACAAGGACTTCTTCATGGCGCGTACGGAGGCCCGTCCGCACCGCACCTTCAACACCGTCAGCCAGGACAACATCAACAAGATCCGCGACCAGCTGCTCTCCGGCCAGTACCAGCAGGCCAACCAGCTCGCCGCCGACGTGCAGGGCTACCAGGGCGGCGGCGAGGGCAGCAAGCACCCCGGCTACAAGATGACCATCGCGATGCCGGACGCCGGGACGATCAGCAACTACGTCCGCTCGACCGATTACTCGGCGGGCGTGGTGAAGGTCAACTGGGCGGACAGCAAGGGCTCGTGGGAACGGGACTCCTTCGTCTCCCGCGCCGACGGCGTCACCGTCCAGTACCAGGCGGCGCCCGCGGGTCAGAAGGAGACCATGACGCTGGGCCTGTCCATCGACCCCGGCATGAACCTCCTCAACAAGGGCGTCACCTCCACCAACAACTCCACCACCGACTACCTGAACCTGCGGGCCAAGTACCCCAGCGGCAGCTACAACGCCGGATACGAGGGCGTCACCCGCATCGTCACCGACGGCACCAAGACCCTCAGCAACGGCCAGGTGACCGTCTCGAACGCCAGTTACGTGCTGTTGCTGTCCCTGACCCAGCGCTACAACGGCACCTACAACGGCGGTGTCCCGGCCGAGCAGGAGTGGGGCAAGAACCTGCTGCAGCAGAAGCTCGCCGGGCTCACCACCGACTACCCCACGCTGCTCAACCGGCACACCGCCGCGCACAGCTCGATCTTCGGCCGGGTGTCGATCGACTTCGGCGCCTCCCCCGCCGACCGCGCGAAGTCCACCGAGCAGCTGCTCGCCGAACAGAAGTCCTCCTCGACACCGGTCCCGGCACTGTACGAGCGGATGTTCTACGCCGGCCGCTACCACCTGCTCGGCTCCAGCGGGCCCACGCAGGCCCCGGACCTGCTCGGCAACTGGACGGGTGACAGCAACGTCGGCTGGGACGGCTACTACCACCTGGACGCCAACCTCAACCTGCAGATCTCCAGCGGCAACATCGGCAACATGCCGGAGGCCATGGCGGGTTACTTCTGGCTCAACCAGCAATGGCAGAAGGACTTCGAGACCAACGCCAAGAAGCTCCTCGGCACCCGCGGCATGCTCACCGGCGGCAACACCCCCAACGGCGAGGGCCTCATCTCCAACATCAACTTCGACTACCCCTACCAGTACGTGACGGGCGGGGAGTCCTGGCTGCTCGAACCGTTCTGGGAGTACTACCAGATCACCGGGGACACCACGTTCCTGGCCGACAAGTACTACCCGCTGATCCGCGACATGGGCGACTTCTACGAGGACTTCCTCACCAAGAAGGACGGCAACGGCAACTACGTCCTCGCCGGCTCCATCTCCCCGGAGAACACCCCGCCGGGCGGGGTGCCGCTCGCGGTCAACTCCGTCTACGACGTCTCCGGCGCCAAGTTCGCGCTGACGACGCTGATCCAGACCGCGAAGACCCTCGGCCGCGACGCCGACAGGATCCCGGTCTGGCAGGAGAAGCTGGACCACCTGCCGCCGTACCTGATCAACAACGACGGCGCGCTGGCCGAGTGGGCGTGGCCCGACCTGGCGAACAAGAACAACTACCAGCACCGCCACTCCAGCGGCCTGATGCCGGTGTGGCCCTACCGCGAGCTCACGCCGGAGACCAACTCCGCGCAGTTCAAGGCCGCGCAGGTCTTCCTGCAGAAGAAGGACCAGGGCTC
This sequence comes from Streptomyces sp. NPDC002574, assembly GCF_042889545.1. Lineage (NCBI taxonomy): Bacteria > Bacillati > Actinomycetota > Actinomycetes > Kitasatosporales > Streptomycetaceae > Streptomyces > Streptomyces sp. NPDC002574. The sequence goes on along the minus strand of NZ_JBIARB010000002.1, from coordinate 563,737 downwards.
GTACGAGAACGCCGGACACGGCCTGCTGCACGGGGCCCTGATCGCGGCCGACCTCGACATGCCGGACTCGGTCGGCGCGAAGCTGCTGCGCTTCGCCAAGGACGACTACTACTACAGCAGCATGGCGACCTCCCACTACAACAACCACAACACCTTCGCCACGGACGTCGTCAACTCCGTGCCCACCGTGATGATGGAGATGCTGGCCGCCACCAAGCCCGGCACGCTGGAACTGCTGCCCGGTCTGCCGAAGGGCCTGAACAAGGGGTCCGTCTCCGGGATGCTCGGCAAGAGCCAGTTCACCATCAACAACCTGACGTGGGACACCGACGCCCACACCGCGAAGGTCACACTCACCTCGAAGATCAACCAGAACCTGACCCTGATCCAGCGCTCCGGCATCTCCTCGATCACCGGTGACGGCGTGACCGTCCAGGCCTCCCCGCTGGGCGGCATCGCACGCGTCCTGCCGCTCCAGGCCGGCAAGACCGTGACCGTCAACCTCACCATGAACGCCCCGCGGGCCAACCTCGCACAGGGCAGGCCCGCGACCGCCTCGTCCCAGTCCAGCGACACCCAGTCGGCGACCAAGGCCTTCGACGGGGACCTGAGCACCCGGTGGAGCGCCGGCCAGGACCCGAACAGCTGGATCCAGGTGGACCTCGGCAGCACGTACAACCTCTCCGAGGTCGACCTGATGTGGGAGGCGTCGTACGCGAAGTCCTACAAGGTGCAGGGCTCCACGGACGGCTCCACCTGGCGTGACCTCTCCACCCGGCCCGACTCCTCGGGAGGTACCGAGAAGATCCCCGTCAGCGGGCAGGCGAGATACGTCCGCATGCAGGGCAGTCAACTGTCAGGCCAGTGGGGCTACTCGCTCTACGAGATGCAGGTGTACGGCTGACGGTTCGCGAACGAGCGAAGACCCTCCGGGCCCGGTGTGGACGGCGACGTCCCACCGGCCCGGAGGGCCTCCGTCCCCGCGCGGCGAGCCGGGTCAGCGGAGGGGGGCTTGGCGCCTGCGACGTCCTCTCGCGACGATGTAGACCACGTCGAGCACGAGCACCACGATGCCAATGATCAAGAGGTAGAACAGGCCGTGGGCGACCACGCCGATCAGGCCCAGGATGACGGCCACGAGTACGAGGAACAGGAAGAGCGCCATGTCCAAGCACCTCCTCAGCTCGGCGAGAGCCGATCAGCGGCGAGCAAGCCGTCGTTCGCCCCCGGCGCCCGGTTGGTAGGCCATGTCGTAGTACTGGAAGATCTCGACCTCTTGTTCCGCCGGCAGGATCTCGTCCGTCCCGATCGACGGGGCCTTCTTCACCAGTCCCTTGGACAGCGCGACCTTGACGTAGCCAGGCCCCACGATCACCTCGTCGAGGGGGACGAAGACCAGGCGCTGCCGTGTGGGCAGACCGGTGCGGATCGTCGCCATGGCCGGTTGGTCGGTGGCGGTGTCGACGTACACGGCCTCCAGCGCGCCGATCTTGTGGCCCTTCGGGTCCACGACATCGCGGTCGCGCCACTCCCGAATATCGGCTGAATAGATCATGTGCTGCTCCTCGCGGAAGCTCCTGAGGATCACGACGTGACAGCACGCGGCTCTCTGGGAGTCTCCCGCACCACGCACTCAACGAGTCCGCGATCTCTGTCTCGCCATGGCTCTCCTCCGTTCACCGGAGACACTGTGCGCCTACCCCTGACACGGGGGACAAACTGCCCTTTTAGGCACGGATCAGGCTTGTCGGCCGGCACCACGGCGGGTGCCGGCTCGGCGCTCAGCCTTCCCGGGCCCGGCCTTGGGTTCGCCGGATGCGCTGGGCGATCGTGAGGATGTGGTCGGGGCGGGTCAGCGGACCCTTGTCCGCATCCCCCCTTTCCCGCCGCCTGAGCCGCAATGGCCGCAAACACCCCGGCAGTTCCTTGCCTGGGGTGCTGGACGCGGAGGTGCGCTCACCCTTTGAGCCGGCAGACCGATCCCCGACGACGGTCGGCGATCCTTTTCAGGCCTGCGCCCACTGGCGGAGCTGCAGGGCGATCTGCCGCACGGGGACGTCGCCGGCGATGACGCCACGCACGAGGATCGCGGCGTCCTTCGGCTCGTAGGCCAGGGTCCGGCCGTTCACCTGGAGGAACGCGACGGCGGCCGACCATCCGAACTGGCCGTTGGAGTGCTCCAGGGCCGGGAGCCTGACCAGGGTGTGAACCAGCGCGGCCGCCTTGAGCCAGATCGAGCCGTAGATCTCCTGGCCCATGGCCTCCGCGCGGTGACGGGCGACCGCGGCATCGAGTACTCCGAGGTCGTCGGCCTGCGGGTCGCCGGTGATGTGCTCCGCGACCTGCAGCAACATCGGGACCGTCGCGTAGATCACCCCGTCGGGGCGGGCTCGGCTCACGCGGCGGTTCCGCGGGCCTGGTCGCCGGCGTCGAGCTCGGCCAGACGGCGGCCGGCCTCGGCGTCCGCGGCACGGTACGCCTCGTTCGGGCGCCCGTCCTCGGGCAGGACCTCGGCGAACGCGTCCTTCACGTATGCGTGGGCCTCCAAGGCGGCTTCCAGGAACGCGGTGGGTACGGCATTGGCCTGCGTGAGAGCGGCCTGGCGGATGTACTCGCGGGTGGACATCCCCGCGGCCGCGGCCGCACGCCGCACCACGTCGAGCTCGTCGTCGTCCGCGAAGGGGACGTTCATGCCCTTGGTCGTCGTCATGTACTGACGGTACCGCGAGTACCACCCCTCGGCGCTACCCGGCATCGTCCGGACCCCTGGACACCCGCCCAGGGTCATGACGCCCCACGCGCGGGGTCCGTCATTTCCAGGGGTCCGAAGGCGGTCGCCGACTCCCCCGGGAGGGCTTCAGTGGAGAACGCGGCCTGGGCGCCTGTACCGAGGAGGCGCGGACCGTCCTGGAGGACGAGGGCCACCAGAGGTAGCCCGCCGAGCTGAGTGAGGACAGGCGCCCCGATCTCTCTCGTGGAGGTCCGGGGGGGGCGCTTTCGTTCGTCTAACTGCGGTCCCTCTTCTGCAGCTCTTCCACGTAGTTGTACGCGGCGTTGCTGCCCTGCTTGCCGGGCGAGATCTTGAGGATCGCCTTGTCCTTCTCGGCGTTACCGGTGAGATACGCCTCGGTCAGGACGTACGGCAGGCCGTCCACCCGAAAGCGGATACTGCCGTCGGGATAGGCCATGACGCGAACCTTCCGGCCGTCCGGAATCTCGACGGTCTCCGAGAAGTGCGCCTTGAGGGGCTCGTCAGCCATACAGACCTCCGGGTCATACAGGCCCCATTGGAACGGCCAGCGTACCGACGCCTCTCTTGATCCCGGGGCCAATCGGGCAAAGGCCGGCTCAGCCCAGTGCGATGTCGAAGTGGACCGCAGTGGTGTCGCCACGGCGGACGATCGGGAGGCGACCTCCACGACATCGCTCGGCACGGCCGCCCGCGACGGGCGTTGTCGTCGTCGGCCCGGGCGACATGCGGCGAGGGTGGTGGCGGTCGACTGCGGCGCGCCGCCGGCCCTTGAGTGGACGCGATGATCCGCCGTCGCCGCCGGCCGGAGGTACAGCCGGCACAGCCTTCACGACGCGGCTGTCGGAGCAGCACGACAGCCGCGTCGCGAAGGCCTGACTGTGGGCCTTGGGCTGCGTTTCACGTCGTCATCCCAGGGACCACACCGGAGTCCGTTCATGGGACAGACCCCGCGGCGGTGAGCTGACGCCGAGCCTGACTCGGCGGCAGATCAGATCACTTGGTGGCGTAGACGGCGGTGTAGCCGCCGATCAGGGGACGGGCCTCCGTCGTGGAGAAGCCTGCCGCCCCCAGCCAGCGGGTAGCGTCGGCGACGGTGTACTCGGATCCGCCCTCCGTGTCGATGAGCATGTTGAGCGACACCATGAAGCCGTAGGTGTTGCGTCGTCGGTCGTCGTCGATCATGGCGTCGTAGACGATGAGCGTGCCGCCCGCGGGCAGGGCGTCGTAGGCCTTGCGGAGCAGGAACTGCCGCTGCTCGGGGTTCCAGTCGTGGAGGATCTGTCCCATGACGTAGACGTCGGCCGGGGGAAGGGGGTCGGAGAAGAAGTCGCCTCCGTGGAAGGAGAGGCGGTCGGCCAGGCCGTGCGCCGCGGCGAACTCATCGAACACGGGCTGTACCGGCGGAAGTTCGAAGACGGTGCCGGTCATCTCGGGGTGGGATCGCAGTACCGCAGCGGGTACGGCGCCAAGAGCGCCGCCGAGGTCGACCACGTGCCGGCGGCCGGTCCAGTCGAAGTCGGCGGCGAGTGCGCCGGCGAGGGGGGTGCTGACACCGTTCATGCCGTTGAGGAAGTTGCGCCAGGCGACAGGGTCTTGGCTCAGGGTGGCGAAGAAGGGGGCCCCGGTGTGGGTGACCTCGTTCTGCTGGGTGCCGGTTCGCAGGGCGTCGGTGAGGTTGTCCCAGAACCCGAAGAGGCGGGCGTTGGCCATCTCCAGGATCCCGCCGATGTAGGAGGGCTTGGCCCGGTCCAGGAAGACCCCGGACGCGGGGCTGTTGCGATAGACGTCGTCATCGTCGCGGTCCAGCAGACCCAGCGACACGAGAGCGTCGAGGAAGTCCGCGGAGGACCTGGGGTGGAGCCCCACTTCCCCGGCGAGGGACGCGCGGTCCCGGCCGCCCCGCGCCAGGACGGTGAAGATGCCCAGTTCCACCGCGCTCAGCAGGGTCTTCGAGGCCATGAATCCCAGGCCGAGCTGGAGGATCGGCTCGGGTGTGATCGAGTCGCCGACGGCCGGGCCCGTGCCCGTGGCGGCTCCGGTTCCGGCGGCGGCCTTGTCCTTGGGGCGCAGTTCCATGAGGAATCCTTTATGGAGTGATCAATACAGAATTACGGCAAGCGGAAGCTCGGCCGAGGTCGGTCCGGGGCGCCTCATCGTGACCGCGAGGGCACCCTCGACGGAGGTCCGCCCGAGACGGCCGCATCGGGTTCCCCTCCTGCGCCACCTCACCCCGCGACGCATCGACCAGGCCCGCGCCGAACGCGATCGGCCGCCTGGTCGACACCGAACTCCCCGATCCGTGCCGTGAGGGAAGGCTACCACGATTCTGGATTGATCAATAAAGTTAGCGGTGCGGGGTACGCGGCCGAGTAGGGCCGACACGCCGCTCACGCAGGAACCGGTCCCCCACCCGGCCGTCGGTCACCGCCAGGAGCCCGTTTCACGCCGAGACGGCGATGGCCACCAGCGGGCGTTCACGGCGCAGGACCCGGTCGGTCAGCACTACCAGGCGGTACATGAGGAACCGTTGCCGCATCAGGTCGCGTACGCCGGCGGTCTCCGTCTCGCCGAGAAGCCGGGCGGTACCGGCCGTGACGGGTGCGCCGGCGGGAACCGTGCCGTTCATGCGGCAGGGTGCGAGGGTGACGTGGGGATTGCTGCGGATCCGCTTGGCCTTGCCGGAGTCCGGCGGCGTGAGGACGTAAAGGATGCCGTGCCGGACCAGACAGCCGACGGGCGTGGCGACCGCGCGCCCGTCCCTGCGGAGAGTGGTCAGGCTGACGTACTTGCCTCGGCCGATGCGGTCGAGAGCGGGGCCGAAGTCATCGGTCGTGGTGGACATGGCCGCCTTCCGTGCTGGTGGCGTGCGCCAGGTGGTCGATGAGGGCGCGGGCCGTGAGTGCCGCCTGGGCCTCGACCGCCGCCAGCGTGTTCCAGGCGCCCGGGAGCATGTCCTGCTGGAGGAACAGGGCAAGTCCGTGGGCGGCGGCGGAGATACGGACGAGCAGGTCGAAGGCCGCCTCGGGGCCGCCGGCGAGCCGACCGGTGACGGGCATCAGGTCGTCGTGGAGGGCGCCACCCGCCTGAGCCAGTTCAGGGTGTCGGCCCTTGTCCAGACCGGCCAGGAACGTGATGTCGAAGAGCGCGCGCTCCTCGGCGGCGAAGCGTACGTAGGCGGCGGCGAACGCGGCCAACTGGTCCGCCGGGTCCGTACTGGAGGACAGCGCGGCCCTGTAGCGGCGCCGTTGCTCCTGGTAGCCCTTCAGTGCCAGCGAGACGAGCAGGGCATCCCGGTCGGCGAAGTGCTTGTAGGGAGCCGACACGCTCACCCCGGCCCGCCGGCACGCCTCGGCGAGGGTGAATCCGTGCGGGCCGCGCTCCGCCACCAGGGCGAGTGCGGCCTCTTCGAGCGCGTTGCGCAGATCTCCGTGGTGGGTGCCGCTGGGGCGCCGGTTGACTGTCACGCCGCCGAGGTTAACACTATTAACCACGAGGTGAATGACATTTACCTCGTGGCGTGCCCGACTCGTGGCCGCGCCGCCTGCACGACACGTGGAGACGACATGCCCCGACTGGCCCCCGCACGCTGGACCGCAGGCCACATGCCCGACCAGCGCGGCCGCACCGCGGTCGTGACCGGCGCCAACACCGGCATCGGGTTCCAGACCGCCAAGGCCCTCGCGCGGCACGGCGCATCCGTGGTCCTCGCCGTCCGCGCCCCGGACAAGGGCAATCGGGCCGCGTCAGAGATCACCTCCGCCGTACCGGCGGCGGAGGTGCGTGTGCTGCGCCTGGCTCTGAGCTCTCTGGCCTCCGTCCGTGGCGCCGCCGACGAGTTGCACGGCAGCTGCTCCCGGATCGATCTGCTGATCAACAACGCCGGCGTGATGTACACGCCGCACGGGACGACCGCGGACGGCTTCGAGCTCCAGTTCGGGACCAACCACCTCGGGCACTTCGCGCTCACCGGCCTGCTGCTCGACCTGCTGCCCGCTTCCGCGGGCTCGCGCGTCGTCACCGTCAGCAGCGCCGGGCACCGTATGGGGGGGTCCGATCGATCTGACCGATCTCGGATGGCAGACGCGCCCTTACAACCGGACGGCCGCGTACGGGCACTCCAAGCCGGCCAATCTGCTCTTCACCTACGAGCTTCAGCGCAGGCTGCCCCCGGGCGGCCCGTTGGCCGTCGCCGCGCATCCCGGCGGCGCCGACACCACCGGATCCAAGGACGCGATGACGCACGCGTCCGCTCTCACCCGTACGGCGTTCGCGGCCGTCCGGCCACTCCTCCTCCAGTCGCCGGCGATGGGAGCGCTGACCGTCCTCCGTGCCGCGACGGACCCGGGCGTCCAGGGAGGGGAGTTCTACGGCCCGCGCGGATTCCAGCAGAGCAGGGGCTATCCGAAGGCGCTGCGGTCGAGCGATCAGTCCTACGATGCGTCGCTCCAGCGCCGGCTGTGGGCGATCTCCGAAGAACTGACCGGGGTCTCGTTCCCCTCACGGTGAGTGGAGGAACACACGCCCCCGGGACCGATCCGCACCCGGCCCGGGGGTGCACCGTCACCGCGAGGGGACCCGGCCGCCGGTTCAGAAGCCGGTGAGGGTGATCTTCCCGATGGCGGTGCCGGATTCGAGGATGCCGTGCGCCTCGCGGAGGTTGGCCGCGTTGATCGGCCCCAGATCGTTGGTGGCCGTGGAGCGCAGGATGCCGGCGTCCGCGAGGCGGGCGACCTGGGTCAGGATGTGGTGCTGCCTGTCCTGGTCGGGAGCCTGGAAGAGGGACCGGGTGAACATGAACTCCCAGTGGAAGGAGATGCACTTCGGCTTGAGCAGACCCAGGGGCAGGCTGTCGTGGTCGTCGATGGCGACGATGCGGCCGAACGGACGCAGGGCCTCGGCGTAGTCGGGCAGGTTGCGGTCGGTGTTGGTGGTGCTGAACACATGGGTCACCCCCTCCGGGGCGACCTCCGCGAGCTGCGGCGCCAGCGGCTTGTGATGGTTCACGATGTGCTGGACACCCATGCGGGTGGCGAAGTCGATCGTCTCCTGGCGCGAGGCGGTGCCGATCACCGTCAGACTGGTCAGGGCGCGAGCGAGCTGGGCGACCATCGCCCCGACACCACCGGCCGCCGCGGTGATCAGCAGGGCGCCCTGCTCATTCATGCCGCCGCTCTCCAGACCCAGGCGCTCGAACAGGCCTTCCCAGGCGGTCAGCGAGGTCAGCGGCAGCGCGGCGGCCGCGGTGAAGGACAGGGTGGACGGCTTGAGCGCCGCGATGCGCTCATCGACCGTGTGGTACTCGGAGTTGCTTCCGGGCCGGTCGATGGCACCGGCGTAGTAGACGTCGTCGCCGACTTCGAATCGCCGCACCTTCTCGCCGACGGCGACGACGCTGCCTGCCGCGTCCCAGCCGAGGACCTTCGGCTCGCCGGCCGGATCGGTGCTCTGGCGGACCTTGTAGTCAACGGGGTTGAGGGCGACGGCCTCCACCTTGACCAGCAGGTCGTACGGTCCGGGCTCCGGAACCGGCAGCTCCAGGTCGATCAGGCTCTCCGCGTCGCTGAGCGGCAGGCTCCTGCGGTAGCCGACGGCGCGCATGGACGTGGCGTTCATGGGTGATTCCTCTTCTTCGGTGCGATCGGTGAGCGAGAGGCCGCGTGCTGCCGCGGCCCGGGTCAGAGCAGGACTTCGGGGTGGTGGTCGGCGAGGTAGCGGTCGGCGGCCCGCAGCGGGCTCATCCCGCTGACGTTGATGAGGGTGTCGATCTCCTCGATACCGTCGTTGCCCACATGGAGTTCGACATCCCCGTTCCTGAGCAGATCGAAGAGCTCCTCGTGCTTGGCTTCGACGCTCTTCACCCGGTGACCGCGGGATTCGAGGACCCGGCGGGTGACACCGGCGGCGGCACGGTGAAAGGACAGGGAAATATTTCCCACGATGATCGGGTCAGACGCAGCGACGGACATCACGCCTCCTTGAGAACATCAATTCCTATTTCACTCCGGTCGACACGACCGCAACCCGACCGAAACTCGAGCCGGTCGGATCGCCGCATTAGAGCCACCCTCTCCCAGCGCCACCCATAAGTCCAAGAAATATTCGGCATGGTTTCTATATGCTGAGTTCATGGCAACGCTGAGACAGCTGGAATATCTGGTGGCCATCGTGGACGAGGGATCGTTCACGCGGGCCGCCGAAAGCCTCCACGTCACCCAGCCCGGGCTCTCGCACCAGCTCCAGGCACTGGAACGCGAGGTGGGCGGTCCCCTGCTGGAACGGCTGCCCCGCGGCGTCCGGCTCACTCCGGCCGGCCGGTCGATGCTGCCGCACGCCCGCGCCGCTCTGGCCGAAGCGACCCGCGCGACGACGTCCGCCCGGCGCGCCACCGGGGTGTCCGCCGGCGAGCTGCACCTGGCGGCGCTCTACTCGGTCAGTTCCGGCGTGCTGCCCACGGTCCTGGGCGTGTGGCGGCAGCAGCACCCGCAGGTGCGGATCCGGTTGTTCGAGCACCGCCGGTGGGACGAACTGGCCCAGGCCATGGCCGCCGGCCAGGCGGACGTCGCGGTGGGACCCCTGCCCCAGGACTGGGAGGGCACCGCCCGGCACATCGGGGCCGAGGAGTTCCTGGTCGTCACGCACGTCGACGACCCCGTGGCCGCCGTCGCCGAGGCGCCGGGCGTCCGGCTCACCGATCTCGCGGAACGGGACTGGGTCCACTTCACCCCCGACAGCGGTCTCTCCGAAGTCCTCGACAAAGCCTGCGCCGCCGCCGGTTTCCAGCCCCGCATCGCGGTGCGCACCGAACAGGCACCCTCCGCCGTCGAGTACGCCGGAGCCGGGCTCGGGCCGACGCTCGTGCCCGCCAACACCATCCCACCGCACTTCGCCGGCACTGTCCTGCGCCCCGATCCGCCCGTGCACCGGCAACTGAGCGGATACACCCGGACCAGTCCCGACCCAGTCACCAGTTCCTTCCTCGACGTCCTCGGCGCCCATGCCCCCCTGATGCCCGCGCACGTGGCGGAGCGCCTGCGCGACCCGCAGAAACGCGCATGATGCTTTTGCCTCTGATCCGGCCGGGCGTTACCCTGCGATTTTGCGAATTCCAGAGAGCGCCGGAACAGACGCCGAGCGTGTTTGCGGGCCCATAGCCTCCGGTCGGCACGAAAATGTCCCGGTTGCGATCCCCGCTCGCCGGTCATAGGTTCGTATGGATTTCCATGACCGCGAATGAACCGATGGATCAATTACCCTGAAATCATCGTTCCTCGAATTCCCGAACAGGAGCAGGACGTGACTGGGAGAAAAATACCGAGCCGCAGCGTTGTCGCGCTGCTGGCGGCCCTCTGTATCGGTGGCAGCGCCGCCCAGGGCTCCTACGGGAGCGCTCCGGCCGATTCCGGCGAACCGCCCGGCGCACCCGCGCAGAACAAGGAACGCCTGGAGCCCGTGGCGGAGTTCAACGGGGCGATGCCCACAGGGGTGAGCGTCTCGCGCACGGGCCGGGTGTTCGTCAACTTCCCCCACTGGGGCGACAAGGTGACGTTCTCGGTCGCCGAGGTGCGCGACGGAAAGGCCGTCCCCTACCCGAACCGTGAGATCAACACCGCAGACACACACGACCCCGCGCACCACTTCCTGGGGGTGCAGAGTGTCGTCGTCGACGCCGCCGACCGGCTGTGGGTGGTGGACACCGGGCGGATCCAGTTCGGCAACGCACCGGTGGGCGGGCCCAAGCTCGTCGCCATAGACCTGCGAACCAACAAGGTCGTCCGCACCATCCTGCTGCCCCGTCAGGTCGCAGGTCCCCGCAGTTTCGTGAACGATGTGCGATTCGACCTCACCCGTGGCAAGGCAGGCACCGCCTACCTCACGGACGCCTCCTCGGACGGCCCCAACGGTCTGATCATCGTGGATCTGGCGTCCGGGACGTCCTGGCGGCGACTCGACAACGCGCCCTCGGTGCGACCGGTGCCCGACTTCGTCCCCGTCATCGACGGGAAACGGATGCTCAACCGGCCGGCGCACGGCCCCACCAGCCCCATCAACATCGGGTCGGACGGCATCGCCCTGAGCCCGGACGGCAAGACCCTCTACTACTGCCCCCTTTCCAGCCGCACCCTGTACTCCGTGCCGACGAGCGGTCTGACAGACCGCCGGATAGCCGATTCCAAGATCGCGAAGACCGTTCGCGATCTCGGCACGAAGGGGATGTCCGACGGGCTGGAGATGGACAACGCGGGCCGCGTCTACGGAGGCGACATCGAACACAACGCGCTCGTCTTCCGCGACACCGACGGGCGATTCCGCACCCTGGTCCACGACAACCGGCTGATCTGGCCGGATACGTTGTCGATCGGCTACGACCGGAACCTGTACGTGATGGCCAATCAGCTCAACCGCCAGGCCGCCTACAACGCCGGTGTCGATCTTCGGCGCAAGCCCTACGTGCTCTACCGGATCCCGGTCGACGGAGGCCCCGCCCGACGGTAGGCCCCCAGAAATCGCGGCAGCCGTTCGAGATCCGGATCGACACCCGTCAGAGTTCCGCGAACAGCAGGACAGCCCACGGCGCGATCGCCTCCTCGACGAGGAAGCGGCCCGCGTCGTCGGCGTGCCGGACCTCATGACCGGTCGCGTGCGCGGCCTCGCGCAGCGCCGCCGTCTGCTCCCTCGTGAGGGGCTCGGGAGCGCCCATGCCCCTCCAGGCGGCGAGGGCGTTGCCATGGGTGTGGTCCATTGTGGTGACGGCGACGGCGGCGCCCGGGCGCAGTCCGGTCAGTTCGACCTTCAGCAGTCGCGGCTCGCCCGTGGCGAGCGTCTGTTCGGCGACCTCGCGGCTGCCGAACGACCCTGGAGGCGCCTGGATGACCTCCGGCGGGTAGTGGTACGCGAGCGCGGAGAGACTGCCGTCGGAACTGTCCCGGGTGACGACGGCGCCCTCGGTCCGGGCGAGCAGTTCGCCGCCGAGTCGGTGCAGCATCCGGTAGACGTGGAAGACGGGCTTGGGCACGCCCTGGAGGGTGAGCATCCCGAATCCGCCGTGGAAGGCGGTGTCGCCGGCGCCTTCCTCCTCGAAGACGTCGGTGAACACCCAGTACGCGAGGGAGTCGACCAGTCCGATCGATTCCAGCACCGTCCTGGCCACGAAGGTCGCGGCCTGCAGGTGGTCGTGGGAGTGGTCCCTGGAGGACGGGCTGGAGTTCCACTCCGTGAGGTGGATCTCGGCGTCCGGGTAGGGGCCGGTGTCGACGATCCGGCGCAGTGTGCGCAGGTCGCGGGTGGTCGCGTCGGCGGCGCGGGTGTGCTGCCGGGTCGTTCCGTGGCCGTCCAGTGCCCAGTCGGTGGGGTAGGGGTGGCAGGACACGAAGTCGACCGGCAGTCGGCGGCTGTGGCAGAACGCGAGGAAGTCCTCGACCCAGACGGGACGCCAGTCCAGGGCGTCCAGATCCGCGGCCTCGGAGACGACGGCGTGCTGGGAAGTGTCCTCGTACTCCCCCGCGAAGCGGGCGTCGGGGACGAAGTTACTGGTGGCGGGCCCACCGACCCGCAGCTCGGCGTCGACGTCCTTGAGCGTACGGGCGGTGATCTCGTAGAGGGCGAAGTACTCGCTCTTGGAGCCCTTGAAGAAGGGACTGAGATTGGGCTCGTTCCAGACCTCGAAGTACCAGCGGCGCACCTCGTCGCGGCCGTAGCGGGCCAGCCAGTGCCCGACGAGGCGCCGGACGAGGTCCGCCCAGGCGTCGAGGTCGGCGGGCGGGGCGACGTTGGCCTTCCACCAGAAGGTCGTGCTCGGGTCGCGGGCCAGGTCGCGGGGGCTGAAGCCCAGTTCCACGAAGGGGCGCACGCCGGCGTCGAGCAGCCGGTCGAACAGGTCGTCGACGTACTGGAAGTTCAGGACGGTGGGGCCGTCCTCGTTCCGCCGGTGGACGAACATGTCGTCGTGCAGGAGACCGTGGAAGCGGACGTACCGGAAGCCGGCGGCGTCGGCCACGGTGCGCAGGTGCTCCTGCCAGGAGGCCCGCAGCCCTTCGGCGGCACGGCCGGCGCCGACGCAGGTGCTCCAGAAGTGCGTGAAGGGGCGGCCGGGGTCCTGCCGGTCGGCGCTGATGGTGATGGGTGTCGTCATGGTGCCTCGGGTCCGTCCTCTGTGTGCGGCGGAAGGTGGCCGGGATGCCGGTGGCGGTCCTGGGCATCCGGGCCGGGCGACAGCCCGTAGGCGGTGCGGGCCGTGCGGTGCCAGAAGGCGTCCTGCTCGGTGCCGGTGAGGTCCGGCAGGTGCTCCCGGAGCGTGTCGACGCTCGCCGCCGGCGCGCGGCCGGGCGTGGAGACGGGCCAGTCGGAGCCGTACATCAGCCTGCGCGGTCCGAACACCCCGAAGGCGGCGGCGAGCAGGCGCCGCAGTGGTTCGCCGTGGGAGTCGGGCGATGCCCGCAGCCCCGAGACCTTGACGGTGAGGTTGGGCAGTTCCGCCAGTGCGCCCAGGGCGGCGCGGTGGGCGGCAGCCGTCCGGGCCGGCGCGGACACCTGCGGCAGGTGGTCGAGGACGAAGCTGTTGGCGGGATGGGCGGCGACGAGGTCGACGGCGGCGCCCAGCCGTCCGGGGTCCGGGACGAGCAGGTCCACGGTCAGGCCTCGTGCGGCGAGCAGCGCCATCGTGGAGGGCGCGGGCCGCGGGCCGGTGGCGAGCATGCGGGAGTCCCGCACGCCCACCACCGGAACGATGCCGTGGGCGGTGGCGGACTCCCGGTCACCGAACGACTCGACGTAGGCGCCCAGTTGTGGGCCGCACAGGTCGACGGCCGCGACCACGCCCAGGACGGGCACGCCGGGCGAGGTCCGCGGCCGGCGCAGCCAGGCGAGTTCGGCCGCGGACTCCTCGGCTTGGACGCACACCGTCCCGTCCAGTGGCAGGCCGTGCGACGCGGCGTAGTGGTCGGCGCGGTCGAAGGTGCGGCGCAGTGGACCCGCGTCCGGGGCGTCGAGCCATGCGTGCCGGCCGAGGGCGAGGTTCCACTGATGGCAGTGGGCGTCGATGATCACGGCAGCGGGGCCAGGGGGTCGAGCAGGCCCGCCTCCCGAAGTTCCTCCCACAGCAGGGCGGGGAGCGGCAGCCGGGCCAGGCGCAGGTTGTCGGCGACCTCCTCGGGGGTCGCCGCGCCGACCAGGACGGTGGTCACCGCGGGGTGCGCGAGAGGGAACTGCACGGCGGCCGCCCTCAGTGGCACGGAGTGGCGCTCGCAGATCTCCTTGATCCTCAGGGCGCGTGCGAGGACGTCGTCCGGGACGGGGCGGTAGTTGTACGGGGCGCCGGGCCGGGGGTCGGCGAGCAGCCCGGAGTTGTACACCCCGGCGGCGATGACCTCCACGCCTCGCTGAGCGCACAGGGGCAGCAGGTCGGCCAGGGCGGGCTGTTCCAGCAAGGTGTAGCGCCCGGCGATGAGGACGCAGTCCAGGTCCGTCCGCCGTACCAGTTCGTGGAGGAGCCGGTTGCTGTTCATGCCCGCGCCGACGGCCCCGATGACGCCCTCGTCCCGCAGCCGGACGAGGGCCGGCACGGTGCGGGTGACGGCCTCGTCGAGATGGTCGTCCGGGTCGTGGACATGGACGACGTCGATGTGGTCGACCCCGAGCCGGCGCATGCTGTCCTCGAGGCCGCGCCGGACGTCGTCGGCGCCGAACGCGGGGCGGGGCGGGCGTCCTTCGCCGATCGCCCACCCCACCTTCGTCGACAGCCGGAACGTGCGGCGGCCGGTCGCGGCGAGGGCCTGGCCGACCCGTCGCTCGGACAGCCCGTCGCCGTACTTGGGTGCCGTGTCCAGCAGAGCGGCTTCCGCTTCGACGGCGGCGACCACCGTGGCCACGGCCGTCGCGGGGTCGACCGGCCCGTACAGGTCCCCGATGGGGGCACATCCCAGGCCCATCGGGGCCTTCGTGCGGTCGGTCGTGCGGGCGTCGGTCATGAGGGCCGGGCCGCCCGCCACTGCTCGTACTCGGCCCGGCTGTCCGGGCTGAGGGGGTAGTAGTCGGACAGGCGCGCCCCGGCGTCGATGCGCATCCGGCTGAAGACCTCCCATTCCTCGTGGTCCGAGGCGCTGCGCACGACCTGCTCGGACTTGGCGCGGGGCACGACGACCGCGCCGTCGTCGTCGGCCACGACCATGTCTCCTGGCAGGCAGAGCACTCCGCCGGCCGCGACGGGGACGTCGTAGGCCCAGGGGAAGAGTTCGGACTGGGAGGCGTAGTGCGGCGTCGTTCCGGTGCACCAGATGGGGACGCCCAGGCGGCGTACGCGTTCGGCGTCGCGGATGCGTCCGTCGACGACGATCCCGGCGCCGCCCTTCTTCTTGAAGTAGCGCACGAGCATGTCGCCGAAACAGCCGGTGAAGGCGCTGCCGTACGCCTGGACGACCAGGACGTCCCCGGGCTGGACGGCCTCCAGCACGGCCCACAGGGCGGTGTTGCGCTCGACGTACTCCTGGCTGAGCCCGCTGGCCACGTCCTCGCGCTGGGGCATGAACTGCAGGGTGAGGGCGGGCCCGGTGATCCTGGTCCCGGGCTTCATCGACGTGGGTCCCTCGATGAAGCTGCGCCGGATGCCGAGTTCGTGGAGTTTGGCGCATGCGGTCGCGGAGCTCACGCGGCTGAGGCCGTCGACCAGGGTGCTGTCGGGGCGGGTCCATGCCTCCCCGCGGACGGGCAGCGGCCACACGACGGGGGCTTCGTCTGCGGCGGAGCCGGTGGGTGCGGTGTCGGGGGGAAAGGTGGCGGACCGGTCGGTCACGGGTGGCTCCGGGAGGGGTGGGAGGGAACGTGGTGGGCGGGGGTGAGGGCGTTCAGGCGCATGTCGAGGACGAGCCGGATCCCGTGTCCGGGGGGCAGGGTGACGTCGATCCGGTTGCCCTGCACTTCCAGGGAGTGGTCCGTGGGCTCCGGTGCGGGAATCCGGTAGTCGTGCGCGTCCCCGGGATAGGTGTCGCGGGCCTCGGCCCCGGACCAGTGCGCGGTGGTGATGAGGTGCTCGCCGAACGCCCCTGCGCGCAGGCCCAGCCGACGGGTGCGGGAGAGAGCGAGGTTGACGACCCGGACGGTGGTGGAGGCCGGGCCGAGGTGCTCGACGAGCGCGGCGACGTCGGCGGGCAGGCCCGGCCGGCCGGCGTCGAGGTCGAACCAGCGCAGCCTGGCCAGGGGCAGGCCGCCGTTGTAGATGCTCTGCGGGGCCCCGGTGGTGAGCTGGGTGAGGATCTCGGTCACGACGGGGTTGAGACGCTGCCAGTGGTGCAGGTCGGTCTTCTCCGGCGGGGTGTCGTCGGCGTCGATCAGTGCCATGCGGCGGGAGACCTGGGCCAGGGCGAGACGCAGTGCCGCTTCGGGATAGCCGGGGTTGTCCCCCGCGAGGTAGGCGAGCCACGGTGGTTCGTGCCCGGCCTCCTCCTTGCCGCGGAACGCGCGTACCGCGGTCCAGTCGTAGCCGGCCTCGTCGCGCAGGGCGTGCAGCCGGGCCCGGTCCTGGTCCTGCATGCCGAACCACCACAGCCAGGTCCAGTAGGCGACCTGGGCGGGCTGGTGGTCGAACCACCCTTGGAGTCCGACGCGGGTGGGCAGCAGGCCGACGGGGTGTTCCGCCTCTCCCTGGAGGATCGGCCGCCAGGTGTGGTCCTGGCTGGCCGGCTCCTTGCCGATCAGGCCGGTGCGGCGGTGTTCCCAGACCTGGTCGAGCGGACGGCGGGCCAGGTCCAGGGGTGCGAGGTCACCTGCGACGAGACAAGCGCTGATGGCACCGACGAGGGCGGCCGCGCCGACCGAGTGGACGCCGTGCGGCCAGGTCCAGCCGTAGTGGCCGCCGAACCAGCGGCCGTCGTGGTACTCCCCCACGGTGCCCGTCAGGCCGACGTTGTCGGGCATCGCGCCGCAGGCGCCGGCTCGTTCGCGCCACGCGTCGACGTACTCGGTCACCCAGGAGGAGAAGCGGGGGTCGTGGTCGTACAGCCAGGCGTTGACCGCGAGCGCGGTCGCGGCCAGATTGACGGCGGTGTCGCCGCGGCCGAGGCGGTCGCGCATGGCGTGCCCCATCCGCACGGCGAGGGCGGGGTCGTCGAGGTCCTCCCACTTCTCGATGCCGGGGACGTCCTGCAGGGGCAGGCCGTACACGCGCATGCCGGGCTGGTCGGCGGCGAACCCGTCGTCCCACTGCGGGCCGAGGCCCGGCCTGGGGCCGTCCGCGCCGTTGTGGGGTGCCCGGACGACACGGGCGTGCGGGTCGTAGGTGCCGGTGCCGCTGCCGGGCAGGTACTGCTCGGCGAAGCGGACGGCGCGGCGCCGGAACGCCTCGTCCGCGGGGTCGGCGGCGCAGATGCCGTAGAACATCAGCAGCGCCTCACCCTGGTGGAACCAGTCGTAGCCGCGCTCGAACTCGTCCTTGAACAGGCCGAGCTCGGTGAGCTGTGCGGTGACCCCCTCCCAGTGGCGCTTGACCGCCGGCAGCAGGTCGTCCGCGCCGCCGAGCAGGTAGAGCGCGGGCCAGTTGAAGAACGCCTCGTAGAAGTCGTCTGCGCCGTCGCGGTCCTCGATCGTTCCCTCGTGGCGCAGACGGCCGTCGGCTTCGGTGTAGCGGTCGCTGAAGGCACGCCAGGCGGTGTCGAGATCGTCGAACAGCCTGCGCTGGAGGACTGCCCAGGCGGGCGGGGGGCCGGTGGGGGTGGTGGCGATGATCGCGGGCACCGCTGGTGCGGGGCCGATCGTCAGGTCGGGAGTCACGTCACCCCTTTGTCGCGCCGGCCGTGAGGCCGCTGATGATGTGCCGCTGCATGATCACGAAGAAGGCGAGCGCGGGGGCGATGGCGAGCAGCAGGTTGGGGAAGACCACCGCGTAGTGCGTGGAGTACTTGCCGACGGCCGCGTACACCCCGGTGGTGACGGTGTAGAGGCCGCTGCCCGGGCCGAGGATGATCTGCGGGTTCGCGAAGTCGTTCCAGACGCCGAGCGTGTGCAGGATGACCGCGGTCGCGACGATGGGCCGCATCAGCGGGAAGACGATCAGCCAGAAGGTCCGCAGCCGTCCCGCGCCGTCGACCGCGGCGGCCTGGTCGAGCTCGCGGGGCACCGTGCGGATGTAGGCGCTGTACAGGAAGACCGAGACCGGCAGGGTCAGAGCGGTCTCGAACAGCACGAAGCCGGGGACGGTGCCCATCAGACCGAGGTACTTCAGGACGTAGACGACGGGGATGAGCAGGACCTGGCTGGGGACGAAGGTTCCGGCGACGAACAGCAGCAGCAGCGCGGTGTGCCACCGGCTGGTGCCGCGGGCGATGACGTACGAGACCGGCGCCGACACCACCAGCGACAGCACGTTGACCAGGACCACGAAGAGCGCGGTGATGCCGTACGCCTTCACCACGTCGAAGTCCGGGTTGTGCAGGGCGTCGCCCAGGTGGGACAGGCTGAGCCGCGACAGTGGCAGTCCGAACGGCGAGGTGCGGATGTCCTGTTCGGACTTGAACGCGTTCACCACCAGGAGCCACAGCGGGACCAGCATGACCAGCGCCCCGGCGGCCAGCACGACGGCCCGGACCGCCCTGACCCATCCGACCGACCGGACGGTGCGACCCGGCGTCCCGGCGGACGGGCCGGGCGGCGGCCCGGCTGTGGGCGCCGGGGCGGGGACGTCGTCGGTTCGGGTCAGGGTGGACGGTGGCCGGCGGGTCATGCCGTGGCTCCTGAATCAGCGCGGCGACGCAGCAAGGTGACGGCCAGGGCGGCGACTCCGGTGACCACGGTCAGCACCACCGACTGGGCCGAGCCGTAGCCCAGCACGTTGTTCTGGAAGGACTCGGAGAGGATCAGGTACGCCGCGGTCTGTGTCCTGCCGGCCGGACCGCCGCCGGTGAGCGACAGCACGAGGTCGTAGCTGCGCAGCAGTGAGACCAGTGTGAGCACCAGGTTCACGGTGACGATCGGCGCGATCATGGGCAGGGTCACGCTGCGCAGCGTCCGCCACCGGCCGGCGCCGTCGATGCGCGCCGCCTCCATGAGGGAGACGGGGACGGTCTGCAGACCGGCGATGTAGAGAACCAGGGAGAAGCCGAACCCGGACCAGACGATGACGGTGATGAGGCTGGCCAGTGCCCAGCCCGGCATGGACAGGAACGGCAGTCCGGAGTGGCCGAGCGCTTCCAGCACGGTGTTGACGGCGCCGTTGGTCGACAGCAGCGCGGACCACAGGAAGCCGATGATCAGGGCGCTGACGACGTACGGGTAGAAGAACACGGTCCGCAGCAGCGTGTTGACGCGGCCGGGCGCGGAGATGGCCAGCGCGGCTCCGAGACCGGCGAGATTGATGGCCACGGTGCCGACCACGGCGATCACCGCCGTGGTCAACGCGGCCTGACGGACCTCGGGATCGTGCAGCAGTACCCGGTAGTTGTGCAGTCCGATCACCGCGGGGCTGGCGGAGTAGCCGTCCCAGTCGGTCAGGCTCAGGTAGCCGGACAACAGCAGCGGGACCAGCATCATGACGGCGAACAGCACGATCGCGGGTGCGGTCATCACCACGCCGGCCAGTCGGTCGCGGGTGCGGGCCGACAGCAACGGGACCCGGCGTGGTGCGATCGCGGGCTGGGAGGGTTGACTGCTCACTTCGGCTGCGCCTTCAGCCAGTTGTCGACGTTCTTCAGCGCCGTGGCCGGGTCCGCCCCGGTGTACAGGCTCTGGATCTCCTTGTTCTCCGCGTCCTCGAAGCCCGCGGGCATCTGGTACTCACCGCTGCCGACGATCGCCTGGTTGTCCTTCGAGGCGTCGAAGAGCTTCTGCACCTCGTCGGCCAGCGGGGAGAGCTGGTACGGGTAGCCGGTGCGGAAGGAGGAGTCCTGCTTGAGCTGGCTCTCGACCGCGGCGTGGTCGGTGGTCAGGAACTCCACCAGCTTGGCCGCGGCGCTCTGGTGCTTGCTCGCCTTGAAGATGCGGTAGTTGGCGCCGGGCGTGACCGCGAGGCGCGGGGGGTTGCTGCTGTTGAGCTGCGGCGCGGCGAACACGCCGACGTCGAAGTTCTTCTTGGCCTGGGCCTCGGCGGCCACGAACCAGCAGCCCATCGGGTACAGGGCCGACGTGCCGGACAGGAACTCGGACTCGCCCTCGGGGTACTTCACCCCCAGCGCGTTCTTGTCCAGGTAGCCCTTGTCCAGCCAGGACTTGTACAGGGCCAGCGACGGTCCCAGGTCCCTGCTCAGCGACTGCTTGCCGTCGGCCGCCTTCCGGAACCAGTCGGCGTCGTCGGCTGTGAGGGTCGCGTCGAACAGCATCATCACCTGGGCCTGGGTGACCCACTCCCCCGCCGTCTGCATGGGCAGGTAGCCGGCCTTCTTGAGCTTGGCCATGTCGGCGGTGAGTTCCTGCATGGTGGCGGGCGGCTTGTCGATGCCCGCCTTGGTGAAGGCCGTCTTGTTGTAGAAGATCAGCGACTGGGCCTGCTGACCGATCGCCACGTCGTACAGGTGCCCGTCGCGCCGCTGCGCGTCGGCCATGGGAGCCGAGGCGGCCCACGTCAGGTCGGACAGGTCTCGCAGCTGCGGCAGGACCTTGACGCTGTGGGAGCCCTCGACCACGTCCGGGGGGCTTCCCGCGGCGAGCAGTTGCGGGAGCGTGGTGTCGACGCCGCCGTCGGACGAGGTGGGGGCGTCGATCTGCACCTTGATCCCCGGATTGGCCTTCTCGAACGGGGCGACCAGGCCCTTCCAGTAGGACTTGGTCAGGTTGGGTGTGATGTTGACCAGCATCCGCACCGTGCCCGTAGAGCCCGAGTCCGGATCGCTGGAGTCGGTGGACTCGAAGCCTCCGCCCCCGCAGCCGGCGACCAGAGCGAGGACGAGCATCGTCGCCCCCGCCACGCCCATGGAACTGCCGAGTCTGCTGTGGCTGATGGGCCCACTGGGTCTGCTGCGGCTCATGACACCCTCCCGGTCGATTCACGACTATCGATAGACGATATGATGTAGCCCTTCACTCGGATGTCAAGAGTCGGCAACAAAATCAAAGCGATCATCGATAGAATCGAGCGATCTACCCAGGGAGGCATCATGGCAAGCGCCATCGGTCAGCCGCTGACGCGGGTCCTGCTGTCCGACCAGGTGTACACGAGGGTGCGCGGCCTGATCATCAGCGGTGAACTCATGCCCGGTGACCGGCTGGTGGAATCGGCGATCGCCCGCCAGCTCGGCGTCTCCCAGGCGCCGGTCCGGGAGGCGGTGCGACGACTCGCGCACGAGGGCCTGGCCGAGCACGTCCCGCGCCGCGGCAGCTTCGTCGCCACGGTGTCGCAGAGCGACGCCCACTCCGCCCGTTCCGTCCGGGTGGCCATCGAGGAACTCGCCGCGCGCACCGTCGCCGAGAACCCGCCGCAGGCCGCGATGGAAGGGCTCCGCGCGCAGGTCGAAGCGATGCGGGAGGCCGCGAGCGAAGGCGACGTCGGACGCTTCCGGGACGCCGACATCAGCTTCCACCGGCTCGTCTGCGAAGCCAGCGGCAATCCCTTCCTCCCCAAGGTCTGGGCGGTGATGGAGCCCAGCCTGCGCGCCTTGCGCGTGGTGTCGGACCCGCTGTTCACCGGCGACTGGGGCAGGATGGCCGACTCCCACGCGGAGCTGCTCTCGGCTCTCGAATCCGCCGGCCCGGACGCCGCCGCGGCCCAGTTCGCCGCGCACGCACGCGGTGACGACGGCATCGCCGGCGACTGACGCGACGGGAGGCGCCAGGGGTCGCGGCCCGCCACCGCACCGCCGCGGGCGCCACGGCAGATCGGCGGAAACGCGGCCCCTCCCCGGGTGAGGGGCCTCGCCCGTGCGCAGCCTGGGACAGGTCTGCGTCGACTCCTGCTACATCATCGATAGCCGAGCGAATCGCCCATGCCGCGCGAGCACCCTCCGCGGCGGGGGCTCCGCGAAAACCCGTTGGCGGACGGGAGCGGCCACTGCTAGGTTCCGGGGGCCGTGCGAGAGATCGAGGAGGTGGTACCCGTGAACGCAGTATCGACGTGGGTGCTCCCCTCCGGGGTCACGGTCGGGCGATAGGCAGGTCGTCCGGGAGCGCCACTTCAGTGCACTCCCGAAAGGCACGACCATGCAGTTCACTTCCGAGCAGCGCCTTGACGACGGCGTCCTCGAACGCGCATTCACCCTCGGTGACATCCCCGGCTTCCTGTGGACACCGGCATCGACATCCGCATCCGCACCGGCGCCGCTGATCCTGCTCGGCCACCCTCCCCTCGGGCTGGGCAGGATGTACCCGCGACTCGTGGCCCGCGCCCGGCACTCCGCAGCGGAGGGCTTCGCCACGGCGACCATCGAGCTCCCCGGAAGCGGGGACCGGCCCCGTTGGCCCGCCCTCGAACAGGCCCGTGCCGACCTGCGCCGGGCGATGGAGGCCGGCGCGCCGGTCAGCGACGAGATCATCGACGCCCTCATCCTCCCGCTGGTCGACAAGGCGGTCCCGGAATGGCAGGCCGCCCTGGACGCCCTCCTTTCACAGCCCGAGATCGACGGCCCGGTCGGCTACTCGGGAGGAGTGATCTCCATCGGCGTCCGCCTGGCGGTGGTCGAACCCCGCCTCTCGGCCGCCGCTCTGTTCGCCGGGAGTTTCGTGCCTCGCACCATGTTCGAGGAGGCCCGGCAGGTCACCGTTCCCCTGCACGTCCTGCTGCAGTGGGACGACGAAGGGAACGACCGGCAGGCGGCCCTGGACCTGTTCGACGCCTTCGGCTCCAAGGAGAAGTCCCTGCACGCCCATCTCGGCGGGCACACCGGCGTCCCGCAGTTCGCGGGGGAAGGCGCTGCCCAGTTCTTCACCCGACACCTGAAATGAGGGCGGACCGGCAGGGCGGCCGGCAGCAGACGGTAGCTGACGCCGGTCGGCATGCCACTCACCGGGCGTAAGTCCGGCCATCCGCAGCTCTGCACACCGTGGGCCCCTGCTGAACTCTCGACAGGGGCCCGTGGTGCCCAGCCCGGGCGTGCCGCAATGGCCAGAGCTGCCGCACTCGGTCGGGCCGGTGATGGGCGTGCTCGCGCCGATGGTCGGAGAGCGACCGCTCGCGGAGGGCCGACCCGTCGGCCCACGCAGGTAGCGTGTGGCCGTCCCGCCGCATCTCGACCAGGAAGGCCTCACGGTGTCCCTCACGCGCCCCTCAGCGGATGAGATAGTCGCGCGGTTGCCTGAACTGGCCCCATTCGGGCGTCAGGCCGCACTGCTCCGTCCCGCCCGCGGGAACCCGGGGGTGGAGGACAGCTCGATCGGCGGTCCGTTGTGGTGGCCCGCGGACGAGCCGTGGCCGACCTGTTCGGCGCCGGACGACGAGGAGCCGACCGGCATGCCACCCTCCGCCATGGTCCCGGTAGCCCAGATCTACGCCCGCGATGTCCCCGGGCCGTGGTGGCCGTCCGGCGTCGATCTCCTGCAGCTCGTCTGGTGCCCGAACGAGCACTGGGACGCGCCTGCCCAACAAGCCGATGTGAGCCCGGTAGTGGAAATCCGTTGGCGCCGCGCTGCGGACGTGGCAACCCTGATCGGCACCCTGCCGGCGCCGCTACGGCACTACGACTACGGCTACCTGCCCAACCCCTGCACGGTCACGCCCGAGCCCCTCGTCGACTTCCCCTACCGCGAGGAGTTGCCCGAGGAATTGCGGCCTGGGCTGCAGCAGCTCGTCGAGGACACCAGCCCCGGCGGCGGTGACGTGATCACTCGTGTCGCCGGCTGGAAGGTCGGTGGCTGGCCCACGTGGCATCTCGCCCATCCGCTGGCCCTGCGCTGCGACGCGTGCGGCACGCGAATGGTCCTGCTGTTCACTGTCGCCGGCGATGACCTCGTCACGGGTGTCGTTGTGGGGCGCGCGGGCGAGCTGAGGATCTTCGTCTGCCCGAATGACCACCGACACCCCTTCCAGGTCGACCTCCACTGAGTGGAGCCCGCGGCGGGGCGGGACCGTTCCCAAGCCCACCACAGCGATGGGCCGTTGTACGGCAGACGTGCGGCAATCGTCGCGCCCCTCACGGCGCGGCCGGCTCGGACCGGTGAGGGCAGCCGCGCGAGGTGGTCCCAATTATGTAACGGAGCCGCATGCTTCGTGAGGAGAATTTGTAAAGTTCTCAACTGTCCGGGCAAAGGAGCCCGGTGTTGTCGTGGGGGGTTGTCACATGAGCCAGTACCAGCAGGGACCACAGTGGGCGGTACGTCCGCCGGAGCCTGTCCGCATGCCTGACATCCGACCGCTGTACCAGCGCAAGCGCGTGTGGGTGGGTGGCGTTGTGCTGCTCGTCGTGGGCGCCGCGTTCGGCAGCGGGGGCTCGAGCACAGCCGCTCCGGCACCTCGCCCCGCGGTCACCGTCACCGCGACCGCCACCGCGACGAAGACGGCCGCTCCGGCCCCCACCGTGACGGTGACCACGACCGCCACGCCGCATCCCACCGTGACCGTGACGAAGACGGCGAAGCCCGCGTCGACGGCGACTCACAAGTCGGCGGCCGGCTCCACCAGCGGTGGCAGCGGGGGTTCGTCGGGGGGCGGCAGCGGCGGCTCGTCGTCGGGGGGCTCCTCGGGTGGTTCCGGTGGCGGGACGTCGCACCCGGCGGGAGCGACCGCCCTGTGCAACGACGGGACCTACAGCTACGCCGCTCACCACCAGGGCGCGTGCTCTCATCACCACGGCGTCGCCGTCTTCTACCGGTAGCCCAGACGGCAGCCGGCCCGCGGGCACCGCGGGCGCGGCCTGGCAGGCGGGTGGCCTGCGTGTGGCTGCAGATCTCGATGTACGGCAAGGACGGGGTGGGACGATGGCGTTCGGTTTTCGTGTCGGTGTGCCGGGGATGAGTGTGCGGGTCTCGACCCTGGGCGTGCGGACGTCCGTCGGTCCCCGGGCCGCGCGCGTCAGCGTGGGCAGCGGCGGTACGCGGCTCTCGTCCGGGGTCGGTCCGTTCTACGCCTCCAGCTCACTCGGCGGCGGACGCAGCCGCACCAGCACGAGCCGCACGACCAGGACGAGAGCCGTCGCCCCCTCCCCCGCACAGCTGGACCGTGCCCGCCGGCAGGCGGAGCGGGCGCAACAGGAAGCCCAACGCGATGCGGCGCTCGCCCAGTTGAAGGAGCTGCGTCGGCAGACGACCAGCGTGCACCTGCAGTCCTTCACCCCGGTCCACGCGCCGGTCGTCCCGGGGCCACCACAGCTCGGGCTGGCCTGGGCCCTGGCCGAAGCGCAGGCTCACCATCTTGCCGGGCTGGGCGTGTTCGCCCGTACGGAGCGGGCGGCAGCCAAGCGGAAGGCCGCGGAGGACGCCCCGGTCTACCTCGCCTCGGAACAGGCCCGCCTGCAGGCCGTCCACGGCACGCTCGTCACCGAGGGCGATCAGTGGTGGCAGGCCCTGATCGGCAACAACGAGGAGACCGTGTGCGAGGTCGTCAACCACGCCTTCGCCGACAACCCCGCCGCGGGCTGCGCGGTCGGGGTGGACGGCTCGGTCCTGTCCGTGGTGATGCGGCAGCAGGACATCGACTCCCTGCCGGATCAGACAGCGGGGGTCACCTCCAGCGGCCGCCCGACCCTGAAGACGCTGAGCAAACGGGACCGCACCCTGTGGTGGCTCACCTCCATGGGATCGAACATCATCGCCACCCTCAAGGAAGCCTTCGCCACCGCACCCGGGATCACCGCCGTCGACCTGGCGGTTCTCACCCGCCTGCCGGACACCCAGCGGCTCGGGTTCGTGGCCTACGGCCGCTGGACCCGCCAGGCCGTCGACACCACCTCCTGGCGGGACACGAACGACGCTCTGCGGTTCCTCGACATCGGCCAGGACGTCGCCTGTTCGGTCACCACCACCGCGTCGGGGAACCTGTCCAGCGCCATCAAGCCCCTGGACACCCGACGCCTGCCCGGACTGCAGAGTCTCCTCGACCACGCCCAGGACGACACCGCCTCCGGTGACGCGACCCTGGCCGGCCTGGACACCGACCTCCACGCCGACGTACCCGGCGGACGGGCCGCTCCCCCGCCGGATCCCTACCGGATCCGCCCATTCGCCGAGTGGAAGAACCACGGCGTCCCCCACGAGAGCCCGCCGGCCACTGCCCCGGCATCCACCCACGCTTCCGCCGTGCTCTCCCCCACGCCGGCGACCGCGCTCGCCCCGGGACAGAATCTCGTCCTGCCGGAGGAGGCCTGGCAGCAACTGTTCATCGCCTTCAGCTTCGCCGGCGCCGACGCCGACCTCACCCTCTTCCTCACCGACACCGACGGCCGGGTCACCTGCGACGAGGACTTCGTCTTCTACAACCAGCCCTCCACCGCCCAAGGGGCGGCCCGTCTGCTCGGCAAGCAGACCGAAGGCCCCCACACCGTGGAGCGGGCAGCCCTCCACCCCGCTGCCCTGCCGCCGCACATCCAGCGCGTCACCATCGCCATCAACATGGATGTCGACGCCGGCCTGACGTGCGGCGCCCTGACCCATGCCGCCCTGCACATCAACTGCGCCACCGGACCCGCCTGGACCTTCCAGCCACCCGCCGACCCCCACATCCGCGCCATGGTCATCGCCGAGATCTACCGCCACAACAGTGGCGACGTGCCCGTCTGGAAACTCCGCGCCATCGGCCAAGGCTGGGCCGACGGCCTCGACGCACTCGCCCGGGCCCACGGCGTCATCATCGATTGACCCGTCCTGTCGGTGTACTCGTTGAAGTGCTCAGCGAGGTGCGGATGAACGTGCTCGGCTTGGTGGTCGCCAAGCCGTCGTGTTGCGGTAGGGGAGAAGTCAGAAGCTCCTTGCTGTTCGAGCTGAGGGAGAACGGATGATCGACGCATGACGCACGCGGCCTTCCCTGGCCCGTAACCGTGGACGCCCGTCATCATCGGCCTGGATGTCATTGAGTATGCCGACGGGGCTGACCAGCCGGAGTTCCTGCTTCAGGTGGCATGGACAGACCTGGGTCACCTCTCGGTCAACGCGGCAGTGAACGTGGCCTGCTGGTGCGACGCCGATCACGCCACCCACGACGTTGACGCATGGAGTCTTGTCGTCGGTGACGCGGCCTCCCTGCCCCAGGCATTCCGGGCGGGGGCTGAACGTCTGATCGGATGGCTGGCCGACCCGCGCGACGCGGACTACTGGCGTGCCGAAGCGGGGCTGCCCGCCCGCCGGCCCTAACGGCCGGCGGCGAACTGCCCACGAACAGTCCCCCTACGTCAGTAGCCGGGCACCTTCTCGTGTACGCCGAGGAGTCCCACCGGACCTGGCTCGACAAGGTGCGGTGGTCGCGCGCCAGCCGGTCTGGGCGGACTCGACGAGCTTGAACATCGTCGCCGGCGCGGCGGCCGGGCTGCCGGCTCCGCGGGCATCTGAGCCAGGCCAGTGGGTGCCTACGCCTTCACGGCGGGCCGAAGGTTCCAACCGCGGTTCGTTCCACTCGATCGGGGGGCGGATCGCGATTCAGGTCACTCGGGATCGGCGTTCCGGTTACCCTCCGCCGCATGCCCCCTCACCGCCACTCCCACTGCCGGACAGCCGGGTGCCGCGTCCATCCGTGGCGCTCCGCGACGGGCGGCAGGCCTTCCGGCGGGCGGTGCGGCACGGCAGATGCACGGCAAGGACCGATCCGGGCACGGATATGCTTCCAACTCGCTTTGCTGCAAGGCTACTTGGGCAGGTGCGGCGAGCCCTGCCTCCATGGGGTGGCGAGGCCCCCGGATCAACCTGGTGTCCTGCTGTTTCGCACTCTTCGGATCCCCACTGTGACCCCGGAGGTCTCGTGACCACCTCTCCTCCCGAACAGCCCCGGCCGGCTCCCGCGAGTCCTCCCCCGGGCTGCCCGGCGCACGGCCTGTACGCGGCTACCGGACTGCAGCAGCTGCACGCGCCGACGGCAGTGGAGAACTCCAACCAGCTCTATGAAGACCTGCGGAAGGTCCACGGGTCGGTGGCCCCCGTCGAGGTCCCAGGCGGCGTGCGGGCCTGGCTGGTCCTGGGTTACCGGGAGAACCTGGAAGTCCTGCGGACACCGTCGCGGTTCTCGGCGGACTCCCGTCTGTGGCGAGACGCCACAACCCTCAGCCTGGAGCACCCGCTGGCTCCGCTCATCGCCTGGCAGCCGCTGGTGAACTTCGCCGAGGGACCCGACCAACGACGGTTGCGGGGCGCCGTCAACGGCAGCCTGGCGAAGTTCAACAACATCGGGGTCCGCCGGCGGATCCAGTACATCGCCAACACGCTGATCGACGGCTTCTGCCAGGACGGCCAGGCCGACCTGGTCTCCCAGTACACACAACAGCTGCCGATGCTGACGATGATGCGGCTGCTCGGCGTGCCCGAAGGTACCGCGCCGAAGTTGATCGCGGCCTGCCAGGACCTGATCGCCGGCACGGCGAGCGCCGCTTCCTCCAACCAGTACGTCATGCAGGTCCTGCAGGACCTGGTGGCCGCGCGCAAGACGGCCGCGGACAACGACCTTCCGTCGTTCCTGATCCAGCACGAGGCTCAGCTCACGGACCTCGAGGTCGCGGAACACCTGCGGCACACTCTCGTGGCGGCCCACACGACCACCAGCGTCCTGCTTGCCGACACTCTGCACTTCTACCTCACCAACGCCACCACTCGTGCCCAGCTGGCCGGCGGGGCGCAGACGCTGGAGACGTCCGTCGACCACATCCTGTGGGATCAGCCGCCGCTGAGCGTCTTGCCGGCCCGCTACGCGACCGGCCCCACGAAACTCGGTGATCAGGACATCGAGGAGGGCGACATGGTCCTCCTCGGCCTTGCGGCCGGGAACCGGGACCCGGAGGTCCGGCCGGACCCCACCGCCTCGATGCACGGCAACCGCTCGCACCTGTCCTTCAGCGGAGGCGGTCACGAGTGTCCGGGACAGGACATCGGCCGTGCGGTCGTCGAGACCGCGGCCGACGTGCTGCTGACCCGACTCCCGGACCTGCACGCCTCCGGGGAGGGCCAGCGCGTCTTCACCTGGCTCAGCCACCCGCTGATCACGCTCCCGGTGGCGTTCACGCGGAAGGCCCCGCTGACGGCGGACCCCGTTGGCGCCTCAAAGACCGCCCCGGCGGCCAACGGGCCCCTTCCTGCGGCGGCCGCGATGCCGCCCGTGCCGGCGCGGCCCCCCGTATCGGCCACGCGCACCAGGTGGTGGCAGCGACTGTTCCGCCGGTGACCCGCCTCCCCTAGGCGATCAATACGCCGCCCGCATCAGGGACATGGTCCAGATGCGGGCGGCGTCTCGTGTGTCTGGCCGACAGTCCACGGAGCCGCCCCCTTGACGCTCTTTCCGTCCATGCCGGCACCCATGCTGCGACGGAAGTTGTCAGAGAGCGCATCCGATGCAACAGAATCGGGAACCATCTTGGCGGATTTGGGCCCTTGACGTGATCACCCCAGGTTGGAGCATTGACCCTGTCATATGAACTACTCGATCCGCTCCCAGCGGCAGTAGGAGCCGGCGCCGACTGACCAGCCAGAGCGATCGCGTGTGGAGCGCCCCACCCCGGGCCGGCACCAGCGCCGTCGTCATGGCGTACAGCCGCGTCGTCCGGTTCCCCCTGCCGACCCGGGGTGGGTCACGAAGGGATGCCGCATGACAGGGTTGCAGTCCGTCCCCCGGGCCCCCGGCCGACTGCCGTTGCTCGGGCACGCCCTCCCCCTGGCACGGTCGCCCCTGGCGTTCGTGACCTCGTTGCGAGAGTCGGGGGACCTCGTCCGGGTCGACATCGGCACGCTGCCCGTCTACTTCGTCAACTCCTTCGAACTCGCCCACGAAGTGATGGTCGCCAAGGCCTCCAGCTTTGAGAAGGGCCGGTTCTTCGACCGGCTGCGCGACCTGGTCGGCAACGGCCTGGCCACCGCGGACGCCCAGACCCACCGGGTGCACCGCCGCCTGATGCAGCCGATGTTCCATCGTGACCGAATCGCCGGCTACGCCCGCCTGATGAGCGACCAAGCTCAGCAGATGGCCGATTCCTGGAGCGCCGGATCGACCGTCGCGGTGGAGGAGGTGATGAACGCCTTCGTCGTCACCACGGTGGCCTCCGCCATGTTCTCCAGCGACATCGGAGCACCCGCCCGGGACTGCGTCCAGCGAAACGTTCCGGTCATCATCAAGAACCTGCTTCTGCGCACGGTGTCCCCCAAGGTGCTCGACCGTCTTCCGATCCCGGCCAACCGTCACTTCGACGCCGCGACACGCGAACTGCACCAGGTGCTGGACGACGTCATCGCCGAGGCACGCAACGCCGGGGCGGCCTACGCGCCGGACGTCCCGGACGTGCTGTCCACCCTCCTCGAGGCCCGAGACCCCGAAACAGGAGCCGCCCTGACGGACTCCGAGATCCGCGACGAACTCGGCACCATCCTCTTCGCCGGCGTCGAGGCCACGGCCAGCACGCTGGCGTGGGCCTTTCACGAAATAGCCCGCGACCCGCAGACAGAGGAACGCCTGGTCGCCGAGATAGCCTCCGTCGTCGGCGACGGCCCGGTCACCTTCGAGCACGTCCGGCAACTCCCGTTCCTCCAGCACGTCCTGGACGAGACGATCCGTCTGCACGGCGTCACCCTGCTGATGCGACGCGCCGTCAAGCCGGTCGACCTGGGCGGCCACATCGTGCCCCCCGGAACCGAGGTCGCCTTCAGCCTCTACGCCCTGCACCGGGACCCCCGGGCGTATACCGACCCCGAGCGGTTCGACCCCGATCGCTGGCTGCCGGAAAATGTCGGCAGCAGGCCTCGCGAGTCGTTCGTCCCCTTCGGCGCCGGTAATCGCAAGTGCATCGGCGACGCCTTCGCCTGGACTGCCGTCATCATTGCGATGGCCACGATCCTGCCGCGCTGGCAGCTCACCCATCTTTCCGGGCACCAGCCGAAGGAAGCCACCTCGGCAGTCCCGCACCCGGACCATCTGCCCATGACCGCCCTTCGCAGGAAGGTCGCCGTCACCTCGGCCTGAAACAACCCTTCGCAACCCATTCGCATGGGCCGGGACAGCGGACGGGCTGCACCGCGGCGAACTGATCGCTCCACGAGCCTGACGGTCATCGCGGTGCTCCCGCGCGACGGGCGCACGCAGCCCCGCACGGTCCCGAACCCTCTGTGCCGGTCAGGCCTACCGCCGATTCCTGGGACTGGCTGGTCCTCACCGATGGCGATGGTCTGCGGAGGCCACAAGAAGGCGGCCCCGGGCACGGACATGTCGCCACACCAGAGCACTTATCGTCGCCAGGATGACAGGCAAGCGGCCGGGGACCGGCCGAGCCCGTTCCGGCGTAAGCGCGTACCAATCCTGCCGTCCCCCCAATGGCGGATCCCCGCGTGCTGTGCACATGATGGTTCGGTGCGGTCGACTTTCGCGACACGCCATGTCGCGTCGTGCCCGCGCTCCCGCCATTGCTCCTGGGTTTCTCGCGACCTTGGGGTCATGTGCGACGTCGCCGGAGCCGACTGCGTGTTCGTGTCCTCGGGGGGTTGTACGGGTGGCTTTCGCCGTGCCCCCAATTGGCTTGCAGGAAGGTACGTCACTTCAGGTAGGTGAAACATGGCTACCCGAACAAGGAAGACCAACAGGCTCGTCGCGATGACCGCGGCAATGGTGACCTTTCTGGTGGTGTCCGTCAGTTCCAGCGCCGGAGCATGGAGCGAGGGTCGCGGGCACGGCACCGCAGGGACGCAGTCGCCGTCGCCCGGCCCGCAGGCGAAAGCGCCGCCCGGATTCCAGTCCAAGTACGCGGAGGTGAATGGTTTCCGCATGCACTACCTGCGAGGCGGCAAGGGTTCACCGGTCGTGCTGATCCACGGGTTCCCGCAGACATGGGCCGAGTGGCGGCATCAGATGGGGCCGCTCGCCAAGAACCACACCGTGATCGCCGTCGACCTGCGCGGTGCCGGCAACTCCCAGGTCACCAAGAGCGGTTACCAGAAGGCGCAGATGGCCGGGGACGTGCATCAGTTGCTGAAGCAGCTGAAATTGAACAACGGCGTGCAGGTCGTGGGCCACGACGTCGGTCTGTGGGTCAGCTACGCCTACACGGCCCAGTGGCCGTCCGAGGTGCGCCGCATGGCCGTGATGGAGGCTCCCATCCCGGACGACAGCCTGTACAGCTTCCCGGCGCTGAATGCCAACCCGAAAACCCCGTCGATGTGGCACTTCGGCCTGTTCCAGTTGCCTCTCGCCGAGCAGCTCATAGCCGGTCACGAGCGCCCCTTCGTCCAGGGTTTCATCGGCGAACTCCTGGCCAACAAGTCCGCGTTCACCCCCGCTGACTACGACCTCTACGCCCACTACCTGAAGCAGCCGGGCCACACAACGGCCTGGATGAACATGTACCGCCAGCTCCGTGACGACGTCCAGCAGAACAAGAAGTTCCTGGCCAAGGGCAAGCTGAGGATGCCCGTCCTGGCGATCGGCGGCCAGGCGTCCTTCGGCGGCAAGATCGCCGACCAATGGCGCGAGTACGCCGTGAACGTCGACGGCCGGGTCCTGAAGGGTTCGGGTCACTGGGTGACCGAGGAGAAGCCGCAGGAAGTGACGGCGATGCTGCAGTCCTTCCTGCAGAAGTAGCCTCCACCGGGAACGGCAACCCTCTGCAGCGCGCGGATCATCACGTCCTGGCTCACCCGTCGCCCGGGTTCGACCGTGGTCCGGCCCCACCACCCCGGTTGCCGGCCCTCAAGGCGACGATTGGTGTCGATTGGTGGGAGCCGCCATGCAGGGACGTCTCATCGAGCCTCTCCCCGAGGACTCCGCGCAGCACCGCCCTCTCTCCCTGCGGACGTCCGTCCACCGGAGAGACCACTTCGCGCGGGCACGGCTACCGGCCGCTGACCCATTCGTCTGCGCCGAGGGTTCGGTTGTCGCGCCGAGCGCCCCTTGGGTGGAGGGGCGCACGACACGGTCCCCGCAGTGCTCGGGTGATCGGCCTGTCAGTGCATGCCGAACTGACGGTGTGAGCGGCCATGGCCCGTGCCCCGCGCCGTCGTCAACACCGCGGAGAAGACCAGCAGTCCAATGACCGTCGCGCCGCCGAAGGTGACGGCGGCGAACCTCCCGGGTGAGTCGACGGCCCCGGCAAGTCCGGTGACGCTCCACACGCCGTCCCGCAGCACGGCCGCGGCGGGGAGACCCAGGGCGGCAGCCACCACGGCGAGCCGTCCGGCCCGGCCAACCCCGGTGGCAGGTCGTGCGGTCCCAGGGGCGGGACGGGCGATGTGCAGGAAGGCATTGCAGATCGTGCCCAGGGCAAAGAAGCCGCCGGCGCCGATGGCGGTGCTGGTCACAAACAGCACAGGACTCGTCCAGTCCTCACCCACGGCCTGCATGGTGGTGACGGCGAGGCCGGAGAAGAGGGCCAGGCCCGCGAGAACACCGACCACGTGCTGCCTCGCCATCCGGACCAGTCGCGGTGGGACCGGCAGCGGCAGATCGTCGAGCCAGTCGCCCTCGCGACCCGGTGAGGAAGCGACGAGCACCAGGCGCAGGGCCCACCGCACGGTGGCCCATACGGCCAAGGTCGAACCGGTCAGCACGGCCAGGGAGCCGATCAGCCAGTGGGTCGTCCCGGTCCATGCGTGCCTGTCCGCGCCCGCGGCGACGGCTGTCCAGTCCGTGAGGACCGTCGCGGCGATCAACACCGTGGCCGCGAGAGCGCCACGCAGCATCTGGTGAGGCCGGGGCCCATGCCGCCAGCGGTCCTTACGGCCCAGCGCGCGCAGTGTCACCAGGCCGGCCAAGAAGGGCACCAAGAAGACCGTGAAGGAGACCACCCCGTCGTAGGGGTCGTTCTGCCATGGGCTGACGGCACGGATGCTCTTGTCCTGCGTGGTGACGACAGCGAAGGCGGTGAAGGCCGTCACGCACACCGCCGTTGCGAGGAGGGCGGCAGCCGAGGCGCGCAGGGCGCGTTCCTCCCCCGCGGCAGGGGTGTGGGGGTCGTCGGATGTCATGGGTGTCCTCCGGTCGCGTTCGCGGTTCCGCATCCACAATCTACTACGCGGGACGATATAACGGCTCGCGTTGTACCGTGTAGGGGAAGAGACGCTTCGACGTGAGGAACCGCCCACCGCCATGGCATCCGAGAACGATCCAGCGGTACTTGTGCTGACGAGCCTGGCCGAAGGGCCCAAGCACGGGTACGCGATCACCCGCGACATCGCCGACACGGTCGGGGCCGCCCTCGGTCCCGGCACTTTGTACGGCGCCCTGTCCCGGCTGGAGGACGAGGGCCTGATCGAGCCCATGCCCGCCGAGGGACGCCGCCGGCCGTACCGCATCACCGCCGCCGGGCGGACCGCACTGGCTGAACAGGCGCAGCGCATGCGCCAGATCGCCGAACTGGGTCTGCGGCGCCTGGGTGCGGCCGGGGCGCATCCGTGACCGCCCGGCGCACCGCCCACACGGTCGTCCTGCTGTACCCGCCGGCCTGGCGGGCCCGCTACGGCGAGGAGTTCCGCGCGCTGCTGGACGACATGCGCCCCGGTCCGCGCCAGTTGCTCGACATCGCCGTCGGCGCGGCAGCGGCGTGGGTCCGGCCTGCGCGCCGTCTCCACGATCGGCAGGCCCGACTTCGCGTCAGCGTGACGGCCGCCCTGTTCGCTTGGACCGTACTGGCCGCCGGTGCGGTGCTCTTCGCCAAGATCACCCACGACGGTGCGTGGAGCGCCGACGGTCGGACCGGCTCGGGGGCGGCGCGATGGTACGACGTATTCGTCTTCGTCTGCGGCGCGTCGGTGGTGACTTTGGGGCTCGGTATGTCGCCTCTGCTGGCCGCGGTCCCGGGGGCGGCTCGCGCTGCTGGGCGCCTGCGCGGCACCTTGGTGTTGCTTGCCGTGCCGTTGGTGGTCCCGCCGACCTTCCTGGCAAGTGTGGCGGCGGCCTCTGCGCTGGTCGGTTCGGGGCATGGTTTCGGAGCCGTGGCGTTCTCGGTGCTGGCAGTGCTCGGGGTGGCTACTGCTCTGCTGTGCGCTGCCGGTCCCGCGGCGGCCCTGGCCCGCTCACGCCCGCGAGAGCCGTCCTTGGCGGCCGCGGTCGTGGCAGGTGCCGGTGCCGTCGTTTTGATGGCCGCGGCAACCGGCGCGGCCCTCATGAGCGAACTGCGTGGACCTGGCCAGGGGCCGACGGCTGTGCTGACGCTCTACGCCGCCGTCATGGCCGCGGCCGTCGCCATCGCGGCCGTCTCCTGTCTGCGGGGGCTGGCAAGCCTGCGGCCCTCGCGCTGAAACGGCCGCCAAGACCGCCGTCCACGCCCGTGGGCAGGGAGCCGGCCCAAGGCGGCGGACCGCAGGGCCCCCACGACAACGGATCAGGCCGGAAGCAGCTCACCGGTCGGGCCCGACGGGGTGAGCCGGCCGTCATCGAAAGCCGGAGGCGAAGACCGCGCCGGAGGCGGTGAGGTCACGCGCTATGCCGCCACACCAACCCAGCGTCCTGGCGCGACCGCAACTCCCGGGACCATGTCGACTCGCTCGACGACACGACCTGGACGACCAGGCGATCCACGCGGCGCACACCCTGTCGCTGACCGCCCCCTACCAGCCCGGGTCGGCTGCAACGCCTATGTGCTGGAGATCCTCACCCCCGCGGCACCGGAGCCCGCCGGCGGGCCCGGACCTGGGGCTGCCACCGCCCGGTCACCACGCCGACGACCGCGCCCACCTCGGCTCAACATCGATGTCGACGCAGGCCTGACTTGCGGCGCCCTCGCCCATGGCCGGGCTCAGGGTGACGGTCGATACGCGACCGTTCTGAAATTCCCGGTGTTTTGCCAAGGAGGTATTGCGGCGTCGGCTGACGTGACGTCACCGCCCTGGCTGGCGCTCCGTGATCTCCTGCAGCACCCAACCGTTGCCGTCCGGGTCGCTGAAGGTGGCGTAGGAAGCGTAGGAGGTGCGGTCGGGGTGCGGGCCGCTGATCCGCTCCTGGTCGGCGCCATGGTGGACGGCGTCCCCGGCCTCGTGACCGTGGTGGAGAAGTCCCCCGGCGTCATGGAATACCTCGCTCACCTCGATGCCGCGGCCGGCGAGTTCGGCCCGCGCCTGTTCGATGTCCGAGACGATGAGGTACAGGCCCTGGGACGATCCGGGAGCGGCGGAGATCACTCCCTTGCCGAAGATGATCGAGCACGCGGAGCCGGGGGGCGTGAAGTGGACCAGCCGGTAGTCATCGCTGAAGGTGTTGTCGACGTCCAGACGGAATCCCACCGCCTCGTAGAAGCTCTTGGCACGATCGACGTCGGTGACGGGCAGCACGATGACTTCGAGCTTCAGATCCATCTTTTTCACCTTCGAAGAATCGGATCCGACGGACAACCCGGCTCTTGTCAGCACGACTGAGGCTGCGGGGTTTCCGATGTCGGGAGGCGCAGGGAGGGGTGCGCGCCGTGCCATGCCAGTGTGCCCCGGACATGGCCGTTGCGCATGTCGTCGCTGGGAGTCGAGTTGACCTGCGGTGTGTGACGCTCTAGCGTCCCTGCCTTGACCATCCACCGCGTCCGTTCGGGGGGAGCCTGGTGACCGGAGCAACGGCGGTCGTCAACGCGAGGGTTTTCGACGGAACCCGGCTGCGGGACTGGACGTCGGTCCGGTTCGCCGGCGGCGTCATCACCGACTGCGCCACCGGTCCCGCAGCCCAAGACGGCGACGAGGTGATCGACGCCGAGGGCGGCACCCTCCTCCCGGGGCTGATCGACACGCACATCCATCTGGTGCCCGGCGCTCTGGCGCAGGGGCTCGTCTTCGGTGTGACCACTGCACTGGACATGTTCAGCCAGGCCGACACGATGGCGGTGGCCAAGCGACAAGCCGACGGCCGGTCGGACGTGGCCGACGTGCGTTCCGCGGGGATCGGTGCCACTGCACCGGGTGGGCATCCCTCAATGATGTACGACCCCTTCCCGACCGTGACCGGGCCGGAGCAGGCCGAGCGGTTCGTCGCGGACCGGGTCGCCGAAGGCTCGGACTATGTGAAGATCTTCGGCCCCTCGGGCCCGCGGGGTCCCTGGGCGGCACCGTCCTTGGACCTGGACACGATCACCGCGTTGACCGAGGCGGCGCACAGGCGCGGGCTCGTGGTCGTCGGGCACATCAACTCCGTGGCCGGGGTGGGCGAGGTCGTGTCCGCGGGCGTCGATGTCATTGCGCATGTGCCCGTGGACGGCGAACTGGACAGTGCCCTGGCCGGGCGCATCGCCGAGGCCGGAATCGCGGTCGGCCCGACGCTGGCAACGCTCGAGAACGTCCTGGGTGCATCGGGCGGGGCCGCCGTGGTCGCGGACCCGCGACTCGCCGCGGAACTCGGGGACGCGCAGGTACGGCGGCTGACCTCTGGCGCAGCAGGGCAGCAGGGGCGGAAGACGCCGCCCTATTCCCGTGCGGAGGAGAATGTCGGCCGCTTGGTCGACGCGGGCGTCACGATCCTGGCGGGCACCGATGCCCCGAACCCGGGGACCGTGTTCGGAGCAAGTCTGCACCGGGAGTTGGAACTGCTCGGCCGCTGCGGCCTGACGCCCGCTCAAGCGCTGAACGCCGCGACCGCCGCTCCGGCGCGCGTGTTCGGCCTCGCCGACCGCGGATCCGTCGCACCGGGTCGGCGCGCGGACCTCGTGCTCGTGTCCGGCGACCCGTTGACCGACGTCACCGCGACCCGAGCCATCGAACGGATCTGGCGGGCAGGCGTCCTGTGCGACCGACGGCCGTTCGTCGCCAGCGCGGCCGAAGCGGCGGAACTCGAGGCCTTCGACGCCCGCATCGCCGGGGTCGTGGCGGCCGTCCGTGAACGGCGCTACGGCCTCGGCCCGCCCAACGCCGGCTGACAGGCCGGCTGGGATCTGAGCGTCACGCCCGTGGCGGGGTGAGTTTCGCGGCCACGGCGTCGAGGACCCACTCCAGGCCGGTCGCGAAGGATGTCTCGGCGTCCACGTCCGTGCCGTCGTGGACGGCCTTGGCCAGTGCCGGGAAGCGACCCGTGGCCAGCATTCTCGTCACGTGCGGGCCGTAGGCGCGCTGCCAGTCGCGCTTGGACAGGCCGGTGGCGCGTTCGGCCCGCAGGTTCGCGATCTCGCGTCTGATCGCACCGGTGAAGTAGGCGCTGACGGTCTCCATAGCGCGCATGACGGTGTCGATGTCGGCGAGTCCGTCGAGGGCGGCCAGCGTGGCCTCGGTCACGGCGAGGCCGTTCGGGCCCAGGGTCGGGCGGCCGCCGAGCAGGTCGGCCAGCCATTCGTGGCGGAGGGCGGCCCGCCGGGTGCGGTGGGCGAGGACGCGCAGCGCGTCCCGCCAGTCCTCGGGCTGCTCCTCGGGGAGGATCTCGGCCTGGACCTCGTCCATCATGAGGTCGAAGATCTCTTCCTTGGTGGAGATGTATCCGTACAGCCGCATCGGGCCGGCGTTCAGCCGGGCGGCGACCTTGCGCAACGACACCGCCTCCAGCCCGCCTTCGTCGGCCAGGGCGATGGCGGCGGCGACGATCCGCTCCCGGTCGAGCGGCACGGGGCGAGTCGGCGGCTCCGGCCGGTCCCACACAGTCATGCCCTCACCGTACCGTTGCGATACTTCGTAGCGAACCAATACAGTGTATCGACATGAGACAACGCATCGCTGTGGTCGGGAGCGGCCCCGCCGGCCTCACCTTCGCCCGCGTCCTGCACCGCCACGACTACCCCGTCACCGTCCTCGAACGCGACCCCTCCCCCGACGCCCGCCCCCCGGGCGGCACGCTGGACCTGCACGAGGGGCTGGGCCAACGCGCCCTGGACAAGGCGGGACTGCTGGCGGAGTTCCAGGCACTGTCCCGTCCCGAGGGGCAGGCCATGCGGATCCTGGACACGGCCGGGACCGTCCTGCGCGACTGGCGGCCCCGTCCGGACGACCGGGCCAATCCCGAGATCGACCGCGGGCAACTGCGTGACCTGCTGCTCGGTCCTCTCGACGTCCGATGGGGCCACGGCGTGACACAGGTGGTGCCGGGGACCCCGGAGGGTGTAGGGGTCCATTTCGCAGACGGGCATCAGGAGGCGTTCGACCTCGTGGTCGGCGCGGACGGCGCTTGGTCCCGGATCCGCCGGGCCGTCTCGCCGGTGACGCCGCACTACACCGGCGTCACCTCGGTCGAGACTTCCCTGGACGACGTCGACACCCGCCACCCCGACCTCGCCCGGTTGATCGGCGACGGTTCGGTCGCCGTGTACGGCGTGAACCGTAGCCTCGTCGCCCAGCGCAACAGCGGCGGCCACGTCAAGGTGTACGCCCAGTTCCGTGTGCCGCTGGACTGGCACACGGACCTGGACCCGGCTGACGCCGAGGCCGTGCGATCGAGTCTGCTGGCCCTGTTCGACGGCTGGGCCGCTCCCGTCCTCGACCTCCTCCGTCACGGCACCGCTTTCGTCCACCGCCCCCTCTACGTCCTGCCCGTGGCCCACACCTGGACCCACGTGCCCGGTGTGACGCTCCTGGGCGACGCGGCCCATCTGATGCCGCCGTTGGGGGCGGGCGCGAACCTCGCGATGCTGGAGGGCGCAGAACTCGCCGAGTCCATCGCCGCCGGCCCGGGGGATCCGGACGAGGCCGTCCGCGCCTTCGAGGAACAGATGTGGGCACGGGCCGGCCGGTGGGCGAAAACGACGACGGACGGCCTGGAGCGCCTCGTGAGCCCGGACCCCGCCGAAGCCCTGGCTCTCTTCGACCAGGTCCAGCCGTCCTGACTGCCGAACCCGAGTACGCGCTGCGGCAACGGCGATCCGTGGCAGCGCAGCACTCCGTGCGCCCTGTCCGCGCCTTCGCGTGCGCCGGCACTCACAGCAGGATCCGGAGCGGGTGCTCGAGGACGTCGACGAACGCCTTCATCCACTCGGCCGCGGTGGCGCCGTCCACCGACCGGTGGTCGACGGCGAGGGTCAGTCGCAGAACGGACGCGACCGTGACCGCACCCTCGTCGACGACCGCCTCTTGCCGTATCGCGCCGACGGCCAGGATCGCGGCCTGCGGCGGGTTGATGATCGCCGCGAAGTCCTCGGTGCCGTACATGCCGAGGTTGGTGATCGTGATCGTGCCGCCTTCCAGCTCGTCCTGCCGGAGCCGGCGCTCCTTCGCACGGGCGATCAGGTCCTTCGTGGCCTTGGCCACGCCGCTCATCGACAGGGAGTCCACGCCGCGGACCACCGGGGTGACCAACCCGCCGTCGGTGGCGACGGCCACAGCGATGTCGACGTCCGAGAAGTGCCGGATCGAGGTGCCGTTCCACTGCGTGTTCATCGCGGGAACGCTCGTGTGTGCGGACGCGATCGCCTTGACGAGCAGGTCGTTGATCGAAGTCTTCACGCCCTGACCTGCGTTGATCCGCTGCCGCAGTTCGAGCAATGCGTCGACGCGTGCGCCGGCGCGCAGGTAGAAGTGCGGCGTGTTCTGCTTGCTCTCCGTCAGCCGGCGGGCGATCGCCGACCTCATCCGTGTGTTGGGCACGTCGACGAATCGCGCGCCGACGGCCGCTGTCTCGTTTCGCGGGGCCTCCGCGGTGGTGTCGTCGGCCGGCAGCGTCTCCTCCGGCTCCACGGAGGTGACGGCGGCCGCTTGGATGTCGGCGCGCCGGATTCGTCCGTGCGGGCCGCTGCCCGTCACAGCGTTCAGATCGACTCCGAGTTCCCGCGCGAGACGTCTCGCCAGCGGGCTGGCGAAGATGCGCTCGCTGCTGTCCGGGGCCGCGACGGCGGGCGGCGGAGTGACCGTGCCCCCCGGCGTCGCGGGCTCTGCCGGTGCCGGTACCGGTACCGATGCCGGTGCGGCGGTGGTCGTCGCCGGCGCTTCTCCGATACCCAGCGAGGCCATCAGGGCGTCGACCTCGGACGCCGGCTCCTCCGAAGCACTCCAGACCGCGATCGGTGTACCCACCGCCACTGTCGTGCCCGCTTCGACCAGGAGGCGCAGCAGGACTCCGTCCTTCTCGGCTTCCACGTCGACCGCGGCCTTCTCGGTCTCCACCGTGACGATCGTGTCGCCGGCCGCATAAGGGGTGTTCAGGCCGACGTTCCAGGACTCCAGGATCGCCTCTGTCGTGTTGGCGGCGACCTCGGGCATGCGCAGGATCTCAGCCATTGTTCTGCCCCTGCGCGATCTCGCGGAGCTTGGCGACGACTTCCTCCGTGGAGGCGAACGCGGCACGCTCCAGTACCTTGCTGATGCTCGGTGACGCCTCGCCACCGGTGACGCGCTCGATCGGGGCGTCGAGCCAGTCGAACAGCCGGCGCTGGATCTCGTCCGCGAGCCAGCCACCGTAGGAGGTGCCGAGGGCGCCCTGCTCGGCGATGAGCACGTTGTTGGTCTTCCGCACCGACCGGGTGACGGTGTCCCAGTCCAGGCTGGCCCGGTCCAGCCAGCGCAGGTCGATGACCTCGGCGTCCACTCCCGTCTGTTCGACGGCGGTGAGGACGGCCTGCGTCGTCGACAGGTACGTGAGGATGGTCATGGCCGCGCCCTCGCGGCGTACGGCGGCCTTGCCGACCGGGAGGTAGTGGTCGTAGTTGTCCGGCAGTCCGGGACCGCTGGAGTTGTACAGGTCCACGTGTTCGAGGACCACGACCGGGTCGTCGCAGGCCAGAGCCGTGTTCATCAGGCCGACGTAGTCGAACGGCGTCGACGGAGCGACGATGCGCCAGCCCGCCGCCGTCGCGAAGATGCCTGCCGGGTCCATCGAGTGCTGGGATCCGTACCCGGTACCGGTGGCGACCTTGCTGCGCAGGACGAACGGCACCTTGCCCTCACCTCCGAACATGTGGCGGGCTTTTCCGATCTGGTTGAACAGCTGGTCCGCCGCCACCCACATGAAGTCGGCGTACATGAACTCGACGATCGGGCGGAACCGGCCGTCCAGGGCCAGTCCGCCGCCGAGGCCGGCGAACGCGTTCTCCGAGATCGGGGTCCCCAGCACGCGGTCGGGGAACTGCTCGCTCAGGCCGCGGGTGGCGCCATTGGTGCCGCCGTTGAGCCGGTGCACGTCCTCCCCCAAGACCACGACACGAGGATCGGTCTCCATGCGGCGTCCCATCACGCCGGCGACGGCGCCGATGAACTTGACGTCGGTCAGGCCGCCGGCGAAGTCCTCGGTGTCGGTGAACTCGATCCCGGCCAGCTCCGACAGGTCGCCCCGGACACCTTGGTCGACGAACGCCGGGTCCGGCCACTCGGAGGGCCGGATACGTCGCTCCCCCGGCTTGCCGCCCTGCCGCGGTTCCAGGAGGACGTCGCCGAGTTCGGACATCAGGGTCTTGGCGCGCTTGATCGTCTCGGCGACCGCCCTCTTGGTGAGGATCCTGCGTCGCACCAGGTGGTCGACCAGGGTGTCGATCGGATCCCGGGCGCGCCACTGCGCTTCCTCTTCCTTGGTGCGGTACCGGAACGCCGAACCGGGAAAGGGGCCGTTCTGGTGGAAGTAGCGGTACACGTCGGCTTCGATGACCGTCGGGCCGTCACCGCGGCGCATGTGGGCGAGGGCCTGCTGCGTCACCAGGTGGACGGCCAGCGGATCCATGCCGTCGACCTTCCAGCTGCGGATGCCGAAGCCCGGGCCGCGGCCGGACAGCCGTGGCTCGGCGGTGACTTCGGAGACGTGGGTGGAGACGGCGTACAGGTTGTTCTCGACGAAGAAGCACAAGGGCAGCGACCACGCCGCCGCGAGGTTGAGGGTTTCCAGCGTGGATCCGATGTTGATCGCGCCGTCGCCGAAGAACGTGAAGGTCACCGCATCGGTGCCGGCCTTCTTGTGGGCCCACGCGGATCCGGCCGCGAGCGGCACCCCGCCACCGACGATCGCGTTGGTCCCGATGGCGCCGGCCTCGTGCCACTGGAGGTGCATGCTGCCGCCTCGACCGTGGCTGAAGCCCTGGTCCAGTCCGCAGATCTCGCGCAGGCTGCGCAGGAGCACGGCCCGCACGTCCTCGGGGATCGGCTTCGTGGGGTCCATGCCCTTGGGGTGCAGATGGGCGAGCACCTTGGCGAGGAACTGGTGATGGCCACGGTGCGACCCGTTCACGGTGTCTTCCGAGGTCAGGGCGAAGCACGCGCCGACCGCGCCGCCCTCCTGGCCGATGCTGGAGTGCGCGGGGCCGTGGATGAGCCCGTCCGCGGCGAGCTCCAGGACGTACTCCTCGAAGGTCCGGATCAGCACCAGCTGGCTGAACATGCCCGTCAGGAGGTCGGGAGCCGCGGCGTCCCAGTCGTCCTGTGTGACGACGAACTCCGACCACGCGGCCTTCGCTTCGAGTTGGTGTTCCGCAGGCATGGGGAGCCCCCTTCAGTCGACCGGAGTGCACCCGACCCTGCCACAAGGTTGGATCCAATTACAAGACCACGCTCGACTTTCAGTACTAGAGACGCCACCATGGGACATGTTTGTATCCAAAGGAGGAAGACCATGGCTCTACCCGGCCTCATGCGCCTGGACCACATCGGATTCACGGTGCCGGACCTGGACCAGGCGCACGCCTGGCTCGTGGACGTCCTGGGTTGCGAGTACCTGTACTCGCTCGGCCCGTTCCGTTCGGCAGGCGACTGGATGTCGGAACACCTGAACGTGGACGCGAGCACGGTCATGCGCCAACTGCGCTTCTACCGGTGCGGCGAACAGGCCGTGTTCGAGGTCTTCGAGTACCGGGCGGAGGCGCAGCAGCAGGTCGTCCCGCGCAACAGCGACGTCGGCGGTCACCATGTCGCGCTGTACGTCGAGGACCTGGACGAAGCCGTGTCGTACCTGCGAGCGAGGGACGTTCCCGTGCTGGGCGACCCGACCGTCAGCTCCGGCCCGTCGGAGGGGCAGCGGTGGGTCTACTTCCTCTCGCCGTGGGGGATGCACTTTGAGCTGGTGTCCTATCCTGGCGGCAAGGCCTTCGACCGCGACCCGTCCACGTTCAGAGGTGACCGCTCTTGACTCCTGAGCACGCTCGCGATCCGCGCGGATCGGACAGCGTCAGCAGTCAGCGCATCGCCGGCACCCTCCGCGAGGAGATCCTCGCGGGCGAACTGACTCCCGGCACGTGGCTGCGCCAGGACGAACTCGCCGAGCGCCTCGGCACGAGCCGCATCCCGGTCCGCGAAGCGCTGCGGATCCTGGAGTCCGAGGGTCTCGCCGAGTCGTTCCCCAATCGCGGGTCGCGGGTTCCCGTGCTCAGCCTCCAGGACGTGAACACGTACTACCGGATGCGCGAGCGACTCGAGCCGCTGACACTCGCCGAGAGCCTCCCCCACCTCACGGATCACCACTTCGCCCATCTGGAGCGCGTCCAGGACGAGATCGAGAACCAGAGCGACGTCAATCGGTTCCTTCTGCTGGATCGCGACTTCCACATGACCACCTACGCGGGCTGCCCCAGCGACCACCTGCTGGCGATGACGGAGCGGCTGTGGAACTCGACCCAGCACTACCGCCGTGCGTTCATGGTGCTCACGGACCCCGACCGGGCCACGATCGTCAACGCCGAACACCGGCTG
Organism: Streptomyces sp. NPDC002574; assembly: GCF_042889545.1. Lineage (NCBI taxonomy): Bacteria > Bacillati > Actinomycetota > Actinomycetes > Kitasatosporales > Streptomycetaceae > Streptomyces > Streptomyces sp. NPDC002574. The sequence continues at coordinate 519,489 of NZ_JBIARB010000002.1, read as the reverse complement.
ATCCTCGACGCCGTGCGGCGCCGCGATCCTGAGGACGGCGAGCGGTACCTCACGGGGCACATCCGTCGTACGAGGGTCGAACTCACCGCGCACTCCGAACTCTTCACCGAAAAGCGCTGACGCGGGGCGGACTCCCGCGACGGCGTCCGCACCCAGGCCGAGCCGGTCGAGGCCGGTCCTCCGAACACCCTCCCGAACACCCCGCGGCCCAGGGGTGAATGTCGGCGCGCCCTGGATCCGGCGCGCACGCGGCCACCCCTCCCGACGCATCGCGAACTGCTCCGAGACGCAGCCTGCGCGCCCATGAATGTATCCAATTATGGTCACGCGAAACGAAATCGCTGCACCTTTACCCTGGCACACCTCTTCCACCGAACCTAGAATGGATCCAATCAAGAATCATGGAGAGCCCCACCCCACGAGGAGAGCACCGTGCCCATCGCCACTGTCAACCCCGCTACAGGTGAGCTCGTCGCAGAGTTCGCCTCACTCACGAAGGAACAGGTCGATCAGCGGCTGGCGCGAGCGGAGGCCGCGGTCGCTGCGCTGCGGGCGACCGACTTCGCCACACGCGCCCGCTGGATGCGGGCAGCCGCGGACCTCGTCGAGGCCGAAGCGGCCGACACCGCGCGCATGCTCACGATCGAGATGGGCAAGCCCATCGCGCAGGCCCGCGGAGAAGTCCTCAAGTGCGCCTACGCGATGCGGTTCTACGCCGACAACGCCGAGAGCATGCTGGCCGACCAGCCACTCGCCGACCCGGGCACGGTCGGAGCCTCGGCTGCGTACACGACGTACGAGCCCCTCGGCGTCGTCCTCGCCGTGATGCCTTGGAACTATCCGATGTGGCAGGTGATCCGCTTCGCGGCGCCCGCGCTGATGGCCGGCAACGTCGGCCTCCTCAAGCATGCCTCGAACGTGCCGCAGTCCGCGCTGTACCTCGACACGCTCTTCGAACGGGCGGGTTTCCCCTCCGGGTCGTTCCAGACGCTCCTCATCGGAGCGGCCGACGTCGAGCCGGTCCTCCGCGACCGGCGCGTCGCCGCCGCGACGCTGACCGGTTCGGAGCCGGCCGGCCGGTCGGTGGCGGCCGTCGCCGGCTCCGAGGTCAAGAAGGTCGTGCTGGAACTGGGCGGGTCCGACCCGTTCGTCGTGCTGTCCTCCGCCGATGTCGGCGCGGCCGCCCGCACCGCCGTGACCGCCCGCACCATCAACAACGGTCAGTCCTGCATCGCGGCCAAGCGGTTCATCGTCCACACGGACGTGTACGAGGAGTTCGTCGAGGCCTTCGTCGCGGGCACGAAGGCGCTGACCGTCGGCGACCCGCTCGACGAGCAGACCGAGATCGGGCCGATCGCCACGGAGTCCGGCCGGCGCGAGCTCGTCGGCCTGGTCGGCGACGCCGTCGCGAAGGGTGCCGTCCTGCGGTGCGGTGGGTCGGCGGTCGGAACCAAGGGGTGGTTCTTCGAGCCGGCCGTGCTGGAGGAGGTCACCCCCGAGATGCGCGTGTACCGGGAGGAGGCCTTCGGTCCCCTGGCGGTGGTCCACCGGGTCGACGACGTCGAGCAGGCCGTGAGGCTCGCCAACGACACGACGTTCGGCCTGAGCTCGTCGGTGTGGACCGACGACCCGGACGAGGAGCGGTTCCTGATCAGCCGTCTCACGGCCGGTGCCGTCTTCGTCAACGGGATGACCGTCTCCTACCCCCAGCTGCCCTTCGGCGGCATCAAGGACTCCGGCATCGGCCGCGAACTCGCCGCGGAAGGCATCCGGGAGTTCTGCAACCTCAAGACGGTCTGGAAGAGCTGACGGGAACGCTCGGTTTCCCCGGGCTGGGCGCGAGGGGTCCTGGCACTGCCTGCCGGCTCCTCGCGCCCGGTCCCGTCGTCATCGGCGCGGGCACGTGACTCAGGACCCGCAAACGATCCCAACCTCGCCCTTCCGGACGAGGTTGGGATCGTCGCACGTCACCCGCGCGGCCTGCCGAGGGGTCAGTGGCCGAAAAGCCCGGTGAAGCGTGGCAGCGCCGCGTCGAACGCGTCGTCGTACGACATCGACGCCAACTCGTAGACGGAGCGACGGCCTGGGGCACCAGCGCCGGCCGCCCGCAGTGCCTTGTCGAGCCACTCCCTGGCGACCGCAGCTGCCCGGCCGGCCTCGACCACGGCCTGCACGAGACCGACCTCGCGGGCCCGCTCGGCGGTGAACGGCTCGCCGGAACCTATGTTCTCCATCGCCAGGCGCGGCCCGAGCCGGTGGATGATGGGCACTTGCGCGATCATCGGCCACATCCCGGCGCTGACCTCCATCGTGCCGATGCGCGCGGTGTCCACCGCGACGGCGAAGTCGCAGGCCGCGACGAACGAGGCGCCCCCGGCGAGCGCGTCGCCGTTGACGGCGGCCGCGACCGGCAGACCCAGCCGAGGGAAGATCCGGAGGGTCTCCATCAGTGCCCTGCCGAACGGGGCCGGGTCGGCACCCGCCTTGATGGGAGCGATGTCGAGGCCGCCGCAGAAGGTCTCACCCGCGCCGGTGAGCAGGACAGCGCGGATGTCCGGGTTGTCGTCGCACTCCTGCAGCCGGGTGCGGATGTCGGTGAGGATGGCTGGGTTCAGCAGGTTCCGCTCGCCGTTGCGAAGGGTCAGGACGCTGATGGCACCGATCGTTTCCTGCTCCACGGCGCCACTCCAGACGCCGTCCTCGCCGTTCGTCATCATCCGAGTCCTCTCACTTCGTTCTGGTCTGTCGGTCGAAGACGGCGCGTCGCCACCGCGTTCACGCCGGGGTGTCAGAGGACTCGGAGGATGTCTTCGACGCGGTCTTTCGCGTCGCCGAAGAGCATGGCGGAGTTCTCGCGGTAGAAGAGCGGGTTCTGGACGCCGGCGTACCCGGAGGCCATGGAGCGTTTGAAGACGATGACGTTCTCGGCGTTCCAGACCTGGAGTACGGGCATGCCCGCGATGGGTGAGTCAGGGTCCTCGGCGGCGGCGGGATTGACGGTGTCGTTGGCGCCTATGACGAGGACGACGGTGGTGTCGTCGAAGTCGCCGTTGATCTCGTCCATCTCCAGCACGATGTCGTAGGGGACCTTCGCCTCGGCGAGCAGCACGTTCATGTGGCCCGGCAGCCGGCCCGCGACCGGGTGGATGCCGAAGCGCACGTCGACGTCCCGGTCCCGGAGTTTGCGGGTCAGCTCGGCGACGCCGTACTGGGCCTGGGCCACGGCCATGCCGTAGCCGGGGGTGATGATCACCGACTGGGCCGACCCGAGGAGCTCGGCGACTCCCTCGGCGGTGATCTCGCGGTGCTCGCCGTAGTCCTTGTCGTCGGCCGGGCCGGCCTCGATGCCGAACCCGCCGGCGATCACGGAGAGGAAGGACCGGTTCATCGCCTTGCACATGACGGAGGACAGGTAGGCGCCCGAGGAGCCGACCAGGGCGCCGGTGATGATCAGCAGGTCGTTCTCCAGCAGGAATCCCGACGCCGCGGCCGCCCAGCCGGAGTAGGAGTTGAGCATCGAGACCACGACGGGCATGTCACCGCCGCCGATCGAGGCGACCAGGTGCCAGCCCAGGGCCAGCGCGACGGCCGTGACGGCGATCAGCAGCCACAGCGCCGGGTCGATCACGAACCACGTGGTCAGCACCGCGAACGCGGCCAGGGCACCGAGGTTGAGGATGTTCTTGCCGGGCAGCATCAGCGGCGACGACTTGATCCGCGCCGAGAGCTTCAGGAACGCCACGATCGAGCCGGTGAAGGTGACCGCGCCGATGAACACGCCGATGAACACCTCGGCGGAATGGATCCCGAGCAGCTCCTGGGCCTCCAGCACCTTGGCCTCGGCACCGACCGGGCCGTCCAGGGTGGCCTCGACGTTCAGGTAGCCGTTCCAGCCCACCAGCACCGCGGCCAGTCCCACGAAGGAGTGCAGCAGGGCGATCAGTTCGGGCATCCCGGTCATCTCCACGACCCGGGCCCGCCACAGCCCGATCGCGGCACCGATCGCCACGGCGCCGATCATCAACGCCAGACCGGCTCCGGAGATGTCACGGTGGACCGCGAGCCCGATCGTCGCGGCCAACGCCACCGCCATGCCGGCGATGCCGAAGGTCTTGCCGGCCTTGGCGGTCTCGTGACGGGACAGTCCGGCCAGCGCCAGGATGAAGAGCAGGGCCGCGACGATGAAGGCACCCGCCGCGGCGGCCTCGACGGACATGAGGTCAGACATGGCAGGGCCCTTCAGCTTCTCGAGAACATGGAGAGCATCCGGCGGGTCACCGAGAAGCCACCGAAGATGTTGACCGAGGCCAGCAGGATCGCGATCGTCGACAGCGCCGTGACCGCGTCGCCATGGGCGGCGTCACCGTGCCCGATCTGCATCAGGGCGCCGACCACGATGATTCCCGAGATCGCGTTGGTCACGCTCATCAGGGGCGTGTGCAGGGCGTGGTGGACATGCCCGATCACGTAGTAGCCGATCACGATCGCCAGCGCGAACACCGTCAGGTGTCCCCGCAGTGCCGCCGGGGACAGGGCCGCGAGCAGGAACAGCACGGTCGCACCGACCCCGACCGCGGCGAACCGCCGCTCGGCCGACACCGGCTTCGCCTGCGGCGCTACCGGCTTCGCCCCGGAGGACGCGGAAGCGGAAGCGGCCGCTGGAGCGGCCGACACCTGGACCGGCGGCGGCGGCCAGGTCGACTCGCCGTCGCGGACCACGGTCATCGACCGCTGCACCACGTCGTCGAAGTCCAGGACCAGCAGGCCGTCCTTGTCCGGCGTCATCAGCTTGATCAGGTTGACCAGGTTGGTGCCGTACAGCTGGGAGGCCTGGGCGGGCAACCGGCCGGGCAGGTCGGTGTAGCCGATGATCGTCACGCCGTTGGCCGTGACCACCGCCTTGTCCCTGACCATGCCCTCGACGTTGCCGCCGCTCGCGGCGGCCATGTCCACGATCACGCTGCCCGACCTCATCGCCGCCACCATGTCCGCGGTGATCAGCGTCGGCGCGGGCCGGCCGGGGATCTGCGCCGTCGTGATCACGATGTCCATCCCGGCGATCCGGTCCGTGTACAGCTGGGCCGCGCGGGTGTTGTAGTCCCGCGACATCTCCTTGGCGTAGCCCGTCGCGGACACCTCCAGCTCGCCGGCGTCCTCGGGCTCGACCGAGAGGTACTCACCGCCCAGCGACCTGACCTGGTCGGCGACCTCCGGCCGTGGGTCGGTGGCGTACACGACGGCGCCCAGGCTTCCCGCCGCGCCGATCGCGGCCAGACCGGCCACCCCGGCGCCGCAGACGAGGACCTTGGCCGGCGGCACCTTGCCCGCGGCCGTGACCTGGCCGGTGAAGAACCGTCCGAAGACGTGAGCTGCCTCCACCACCGCCCGGTATCCCGCGATGTTCGCCATCGACGACAACACGTCCAATGACTGCGCCCGGGAGATACGCGGGACCGCGTCCATCGCCAGCGCCGTGATCGGCCGCTTCGCCAGGTCCTCCACCAGCGCCGGGTTCAACGCCGGGCTCATGATGCCGACGACCGTCGCTCCCGGCTTCAGCCCGTCCAACTGCTCCGGCGAGAGGGCGTTCACACCGAGCACGACGTCCGCTGCCAGCGGGTCGCCGATGCTCGCACCGGCCTCGGCGTACGCCTCGTCCGGGAGTCGCGACAACGCGCCGGCACCCGGCTCCACCACGACGTCGTACCCCAGCTTCACCAGCTGGACCACCGTGGCTGGAGTCGCGGCAACGCGCGTCTCGCCGCGGCGGGCTTCGCTCACGATTCCGATCAACATTCCCATGACTCCAGGCTGTCGATGTTGCGGGGCACTCGGCGGACCTCGGGTACGCGAACCATGAGCGCCGTCCAGGGCGAGTGCGGGCCCTGGACGGCGATTGCCCGGGTGCCCGGGATCAGGCGACGGGCTTCGACAGCCCGCCGTCGACACGCAGGACCTGACCGGTCACGTAGGAGGCGTCGTCGGACGCCAGGAACGCCGCGGCGGAGCCGATCTCGGTGGGCTCGGCCCAGCGGTCGAGGCGGATGCCGAGCCCCTTGGCCATGCCGGCCCGGACCTCTTCCGCGCTCTTGCCCTGCTGCTTGCCCATGGCCTCGGTCTTGGTGAGCCAGCCCTCGGTCCTGGTCATCCCGGGGGAGATCGCGTTGACCCGGATGTTGCTCGGAGCCGCCTCGCTCGCCAGGTAGCTGGTGAGCGCGACCACGCCCGCGTTCACGATGGCCGTGGGGCCGGTGTTGGGGATCACCGCGTGTGCGGTGGCACCGACGACGTTGACGATGGCGCCGCTGCCATTCCGGCTCAGGAACGGCAGAGCGGCCCGCGAGACACGAAGGAACCCGAGCAGCTTCGTGTCGAAGGCCGCCGCGACGACCGTCTCGTCGACGTTGTCCAGGGTGGACGGCGCGAGCTGGGGGCCCGCGTTGTTCACGAGGATGTCGATGCCGCCCTGCCAGGCGTGCACCTCTGCCAGCGCGCCGTTGACGGAGTCCGCGTCGGTGACGTCCATGACGACCGGGAGTACGTCCTCGGCGCCGGCTCCTGCGCTGAGCCGGCCGGCCGCGGCCTTGACGGCGGCTTCGTCCCTGGCTGCGATCGCCACCTTGGCGCCACGCTCGAGCAGCGCCTGTGCGATGGCGAAGCCCAGGCCTCGACTACCACCGGTCACGAAAGCCGTGCGGCCCTCCAAATTCCAACCTGCAGCCATGTTCGATTCCTCCAGTCAGCGCTGTGTTGCGTCTGCCAGAGAGTGGACCGAAGCGCCGAGGCCGCTGCAAGCACGGCTAACGCCCGTTTCACACGCGGGCTGCCGGGCCTCGTCGCACCTTTCGAACGGTTAACGGCGCGGGGCACACACTGTCCGGCGCGCAGCCGATCCGAGGCTGGAAGAGAGGTGAGTCATGGAGGTCCTCAGCGTCGGGATCCCGCCCGGGAAGCGGGACACCGGCAGTGGCCGCACCGCTGGAACAGGCGCACGCGCCAAAGTTGCGCTGGGGACCTTCGACGGCGTCCACCTGGGCCACCGTCAGGTCCTGCGCGGGTGCGACACGGTGCTCACCTTCGACCCGCACCCGATGCGGGTGCTCGCGCCAGGCCGGGTACCGGGCCTGCTCAGCGATCGCCGGCGGAAGCTCCAGAAGCTCCGTGCCCTGGGGATCCGGCGTGTGGCGATCGTCCCGTTCGACCACGCCTGGTCTCGTCTTTCCGCCGAGGACTTCGTCGAAGGCGTGCTTGTCGACCGGCTCGGGGCGGAGTTCATCAGTGTCGGCCAGGGCTTTCGATTCGGCGCCCGGGGTGCCGGGACGACCGCCACTTTCGACCGGTATCCCGGGCTGAGCACCCGGGTCGTCCCGCTGGTCAGGCGGGGTCCGGCCGGTGAGCCGATCTCGTCGACGCGCATCCGCCGGCTGATCGACGAGGGCGACGTCGAAGAGGCCGCCGACCTGCTGGGGGCCTCCCTCGTCCTTCCGGCTGCCGTGGGCGACGACGGCCGGCTGCTGATCTCGTCCGAGTTCGCGCGCCCCGCGCCCGGGCGCTATCTCGGCTGCGTCGACCGTCACCCGTGCGCCCTTCGCGTGTGCCAGGACCGCACGGTCGGAGTCATGAGCACGGCGCGGACCGGCAGCCACGTCGAGGTGACGTTCGTGAGGCGAGCCTGACGGGCCGAGCACCCTCTCCCTCGTTTAGTATTACTGCACAGCAGTCCGGGCGCCGTCCGACGCCCGTCGACGAGTGCCCGTGTGCCGCATGCGGGATCGAGGAGGGAACGGACCCGTGGAACCCGAAGCACGCGCCCGCTTGCGCACCGCCCGCACCGAGGCCAAGTTCAGCGTTCGTGAACTGAGCCGCCGCGTCGGCATTTCACCGAGCATGCTGTCCCAGATCGAGAACGGGCACTGCGAACCCTCGGTGGCCACCCTCTACGCCCTGGTGTCCGAACTCTCGATCTCGCTGGACCAGCTCCTCGCCGGACCGGGAGCGCAGCGCGGTCCCGGCCCGGTGACGGCCCCCGCGTCGCCCGTCGTCACGCCCGAGAACCGGGCCGTCCTCGTCATGGACAGCGGCGTCACCTGGGAGCGGCTCACTCCCAGCCCCGACCCGCTCGTCGACGCGCTGCTCGTGACCTACCCGCCGGGCAGCAGCTCCTCGACGAACGGAGGGCTGATGAGTCACCAGGGCCGGGAGTACGGCTATCTGACGTCGGGGCGCCTGACCGTCCGCCTCGGTTTCGAGACTCACACCCTGGAACCCGGCTCGTCCATCAGCTTCGACTCCGCCGTCCCCCACCTGTACGTGAACGAGAGCGACGAGCCGGCCAGCGGCCTGTGGTATGTGGTCGCCGGCAACGGTGGCCCGGCGACGGAGAACCCGGCCCCCGTCATGGTTGACGTCGCCCGCCCCTCAGGTGTTAAGTCACACTGAACACGCGCCACCACTCGGAGTGTGGACGATGCGCGTGCGTCCCCCATACCCGCAACTGTCCGCTTGGCAAAGGACGTGTGATGGCGATACCGACGTTTGGCCCGAACGCAGTCGACTGGGAAACCCGCGTCGACATGAGCAGGCTCCGCGACGAACGGCTGGCCCGTCTGCGCGAGTCGTTGGAGCAGTCCGACCTCGGCGCCGTGCTGGCCTTCGACTTCGCCAACATCCGCTACATGACCTCGACGAACATCGGCACATGGGCCATCGACAAGATGATCCGGTTCTCCCTGCTGGTCAGGGGAGGCGAGCCGATTGTCTGGGACTTCGGTTCAGCCGCCAAGCACCACCAGCTGTACAACCCGTGGCTGGACTACTCCAAGGCCCAGTCCGACGGCGATCCGCACGCGGCCCACCACGGCACCGACGCCCGCAACCCGAGCGGCGCCCGCGCCGGTATCTCGACGCTGCGCGGCGCCATCAATCCCCTGGTCGGGATGGCCGACTCCGTCGCCCGGAAGATCAAGCACGAGCTCGAGCTCTACGGCCTCCTGGACGAGCCGCTCGGCGTCGACGTCATCGAGCTCCCGGTCCTGATGGCCCTGCAGAACGCGGGCATCACGGTAGTGGACGGCCAGCAGGTGTTCCTGGAGGCGCGACGCATCAAGACGCGCGACGAGATCCATCTGCTCACCCACGCCTGCTCGATGGTCGACGCCGCCTACGAGAACCTCTACGAGTTCCTCCGGCCGGGCGTGCGCGAGAACGAGTGCGTGGGCGTGGTGGCCAAGACCCTCTACGACCTCGGCTCGGAGTTCGTCGAAGGCGTCAACGCGATCTCCGGCGAGCGGTGCGCACCGCACCCCCACGTCTTCTCCGACCGCATCGTGCGGCCCGGGGATCCGGCGTTCTTCGACATCCTGCACAGCTACAACGGCTACCGCACCTGCTACTACCGCACGTTCGCCGTCGGCAGCGCCTCCTCCGCCCAGCGCGACGCCTACACACGGTGCCGCGAGTACATGGACGAGGCGATCAGCCTCGTCCGGCCCGGAGCCACGACGGCCGACATCGTGTCGGTGTGGCCGACGGCCCAGGAGTTCGGGTTCGCCGACGAGGAGGCGGCCTTCGCGCTCCAGTACGGCCACGGTGTCGGGCTGTCGATCTGGGAGAAGCCGGTGTTCTCCAGGCTGGTGTCCCTCGAGCACCCCGAGGTGCTCGAGGAGGGCATGGTCTTCGCGCTGGAGACCTACTGGCCGTCGAAGGACGGCTGGGGCGCGGCCCGGATCGAGGAGGAACTCGTGGTGACCGCCGACGGGTGCGAGGTGATCACCAAGTTCCCGGCGGAGGAGCTTCTCGTCGCCGGCCAGCGTTACTTCACCGTCTCGGGGCCGCTGTCGACCCAGCGCGACTCCCAGTCGCATCTGAACACGCTCACCGGGAGCCGTTCCAGCCACCGGAACGACACCGCCGCCCTCTGACCGCGAACGCGATCCCCCACCGGCCGTCCACGTGGACGGGGTGGGGGATCGCGTTTGCGCATCGCGCGCAGAGGCCGCGGACCTGAGGGTGTCCGGGCTGCCGGAGTCAGTCGGTGGTCCCAGGGGCGATGTTCTTGTTGAAGCGCAGCAGGTTGTGGGGGTCCCAGGCAGCCTTGACCGAACGCAGCCGCTGGTGCTTGGCGTCGCTGCCGTGCACTCCGCGGCGCCATTCTTCGCCCAGGTCGTCGGTGAGGTTGATGTACCCGTTGGTCAGGGCGTGCGGCCGCATCGCCTCGGTGAGGGTCGTCGCCCATGCGTCGTACTGCGCGTCGTGCTCGGGCGCGTCCCACTTGCAGATGGATTCCCACAGCCAGGTTGCTCCCTCACGGGAGAAGGCCATGGCGTCCTCGTCGACGTCCTCGCAGATCGCGCCGCCCATGAACGAGATGTTGATCGAGTAGATGATGCCGGGGTTCGGCGGCACGGCTGCGACATTCTCCAGCAGCACGTCGACGGCACTGGCTGACAGCGTCGACAAGTACCCGCCGCGGAGGTTCATGCGCATGCCGTAGGGGGCGACGGCGTCGAGCATGCTGTTCGCCCGGACCCAGGTGGTCTCCGTGACCAGGTTGGCGAGCGGTTGGCCGAGCGCGGCGAGCGACTGAACGACCTCATGGGCCGCGGCGGGCTCTCCGGTGTGGACCACGACGAGAATCAGCACCGGCTTGCCGTGCACGTGCCCGGGCAGCATCGGCAGCGGCGGGGCGGGAGCGATCGCCACCAGCAGGCCCAGCTCCCGCGGGGCTGTCGCCAGGTGCGCCGACAGCCTGCCGAGGACGTCGGCGGCCTGGTCGAACGGGAAGATCAACTGCCCGGCGACGACGTCGGGGCCCACCGGATGCGCGCGGTACTCGAGCGAGGTGACGACCCCGAAGTTGCCGCCCCCGCCGCGGAGCGCCCAGAACAGCTCCGGATTCTCGGTCTCGTCGGCGCGGACCTTGCGGCCGTCCACGGTGATCATGTCGCAGGCCAGCAGATTGTCGACGGTGGCGCCGTAGCGGCGCATGAGAAAGCCGATGCCGCCGCCCAGAGTCAGCCCGGCGACGCCGGTGCTGCTGACCGTCCCGGCGGGTACGGCCAGGCCGTGCTGCTGTGCGGCGGCGTCCATCTCACCGAGCTTGACGCCTGGTTCGGCCCGCAGCACCCGGGTCTCGGGATCGACGGTGACCGCCCGCATCGCCGAGAGATCGACGACCAACGCGCCACCGGGCATCGCATAGCCGTCGGAGCCGTGGCCGCCGCTGCGGACGGCCACCGGTACGGCGTGGGCGGAGGCGTAGCGCAGGACGGTGGCGACGTCCTCTTCGTCGCTGCACTGCGCGATCAGGGCGGGGCCCTCGTCGGCGGCACGGCCTTGGTAGAGCGCACGTGCCACGTCGTACTGGTCGTCGCCGGGCCGCAGCACCGCGCCGCGGAAGGCGGAGGGGAAGTCGGAGTGGGTGAGGGGTTCCGTCGACACGCTCATGGGGGCCTCCTGTGTCAGGGATACGCAAAGGGAAAACCGGGTTTCGCGGTCTGTTTCGGGCGGCAGGACGCGGACAGCAGTGGCGGACGGGCCGGTGGGAAACCCCGCCGACACTGAGTGGCCATGGCGCGGATACGCATCACACGCTCCCGCCGGCCCGGCTCGCTGGTCGGTGGGACCGCTCCGGCACCGCCGCCCGATCCGTCGGGCTCGGCGCGGGCACGGTTCGAGCCGGCAGGCTCCACACGTCAGGTCGCCACCACCAGAGACAACTTCGGATCCATTCTGCCACCCAAAAGGCAAGATTTTCTAGGCCGACGATTGAAACTGGATCCATTCTCTGCCACGGTAGAGAGCAACGGAACCCGGAGAGCCGCACCCTGACCCGGCGCCACTGGCCCGGCTCACGCGGCGCCTTGGGTCGACCGTGCACCGGCCTCGACCGCGGCAGGGCCGATAGGCCCTGCCGCACACGATGCGTTTCACACTGTCCGTGGACCATCGGCGCGTCGACGGTGCGGCCGCGGCCCACTGGGTGCGGGAGTTCCATCGGTCCGACGCAGGACCGGCTGCGGATCGTGACGTGACGTGACGTCCAGAGTCGAGGGACGCGATGAGCCTGCCCGAACATGACCCTCAAGCGAAGACCATCCCTGTCGCCTGGAGTGCGGCCCTGCGCGGTGCCGTACGAGGCAGGGCCGTGGCGCAGACAACCGCCGCCGCCCTGATCGTCGGGTCGACCCTGTTCATGGTCAACCTGTACTCGCAGGTCCGGGAAACCCCGTTCACCTGGGCACTCACGGTTCGCGTCGCCTTGACGTTCCTGGTGCCCTGGTTCAACGCCACGATGGGCATCGCGATCGGCCTGCGCAAGCCCGGCGCTTCACCGCGTGACCGGACCGCGCCCGCGGACACAGCCGGCCCCCGGGAGTCCGACCCGCCCTCCCCCCGAACCTGCCGCTTCCAGGCAGGAACCGTCGAAAGGTAATTGCCATGTCGCTGGTGCCGATCCTCGCGTCCGACCAGTTCTCCGCCGTCGACCAACCCGCTCTCGCGCAGGGGGTGAACATGTACGGCGACGTGCTCAACACCTGGGCGGGCATCGGGAACAGCCCCGGCCTGCTCGCCAAGTACCTGCCGTTCCTGGGGCAGCTCAACGGCCCGGGCGCGTTGGAGCAGCGCATCAAGGAGCTGGTCGCCGTACGCATCGCCGTGCTCAACCACTGCCGCTACACCGCGAGTCACCGCTGCACGTCCGCGCTGGCCAAGGGGGTGGCGCTCGACGAACTCGCGGCTGTCGCGAACGGCGAGCTCGACGGCTTCACCGAGCAGGAGCGACTGGCGCTGCGGCTGGCCGAGGAGATGACGGTCTCCCTTCCCCGGGTCCCCGTGGCCAGTGACCCCACAGGTGTCTCGGGTCCTGTCCACGACGAGGTGCAGCGGGTGTTCGGCGCGGCGGAGCTGGTGGAGCTCGTCATGTGCATCAGCATGTGGAACGCGCTGTCACGCTTCCACCGTGTCATGGCCTTCGAGCTCGACATGCCGGAGGCGCCCGCGGCCGTGGCGGCCCGGCTCTGAATCCAGCGCGCAAGGCAGTGAGGCCGGTCAGACAGGGTCTGGCCGGCCTCATGGTGTGTACGGAGCGGCCGCAGCCGCCCGCGCCGTCAGGCGGGAATCTGGCCGGCCTCACGCTTCAGCCGGATGAGGAGGGCCATGAAGTCCAGCTCGCCCAGGCCGGTCGAGATGCAGGCCTGGAGCAGCTGCTGCACGACGCCGGTGAGCGGCAGCGGGACTCCCCCGGCCGCGGCCGACTCGAGGGCCAGGTCCAGGTCCTTGCGCATGAGCCGTGCACTGAACGTCGATGTGTAGTCGTCCGACAGCAGGGGCCCGATCTTGTACTTCACCAGCGGGGACGCGACCGCGGAGGCACCGACGACCTCCAGGAGCTTGTCGCGTTGGACGCCGTGGCCCTCGGCCAGCGCGACGCACTCCGCGAGGAGCTCGGCCGTCCCGGCGACCATGAGGTTGAGAGCCAGCTTGATGACGCGGGCGGCATCGCCCTCGCCGACGTAGAACACATGGGGACCGATGTCGCGCAGCAGACTCTCCATGGAGGTGAAGACGGCGTCCTCACCCGAGGCGATGATCGTGAGGTTCCCGGCTCGCACGACACCCGGGTTTCCGCTGACGGGGGCGCGCAGGTACTGGACGCCGCCTTCCGCAGCGGCGGCTGCCACCTCGCGGGAGACCTCGGCGGAGACCGTGCTCATGTCGATGAGGGTCCGGCCCCGGCCGGACGCGGCGTGGACGAGCCCGCCGTCGCGCGCGAGCGCGACATCGGCCAGGGCCTGGGAGTCCGCGACCATCGTGATGCAGACCTCTGACCGGGCCCACGCGTCAGCGGGGTCGGTCAGCTCGATCGCGCCCTTGGCGACCAGGGCTTCTGCCCTGCCCTTCGAGCGGTTCCAGACGCTGACCTTGTGGCCCGCGCTGATGAGGCGTTCGGATATGGCGGATCCCATCTGGCCGAGACCCAGCACGGATATGTTCACGTTGAACTCCTGAGGACACGATGCGCGACCTGCGCAAGGGTTGGTTGTTCCGGTTCGGGCCCGGCGCCGCGCGGGGGCGCGCACAGCCGTTCCGGGCACCTGGGCGGCGTCCCGCTACATCGACGCGGCGAGGTGCCAGTCGAACGCGAGCTGCGCGTGGGAATGGGGGTCGCAGAGGCTGCCGAATTTGCCACCGAAGTAGACGAGGGGCTCCGAGTCGGCGGAGTAGCCGCAGCTGACGACCTCGCCGATGAAGATCGTGTGGTCTCCCCCGGCGACCTCTTCCTTCACGTCGCAGACGAAGTAGGCGACCGCGCCGTCGACGACGGCGAGGTCGTGGCCGGTGCGCAGTCCCATGCCGGCGAACTTGTCGTCACAACGGCTCGCGAACCGGAGGGCGTGGTGCTCCTGGCCCTGTGCGAGGACGCTGACGGCGAAGACTCCGGAGCCGGAGATCGCGTCCCTCGTCGCGAGGGTGTTCCCGACGCACACCAGCAGCATGAGCGGGTCCAGCGAAACGGACGCGACAGCGCTGGCCGTCATCCCCGCCGGTCCTCCGTCCGGAGCCCTGGTGGTCACGATCGTCACGCCGGTCGTGAACCGTGACATCGCCCCTCGGTAGGTGGCGGCCATGTTCTGCGCGGTCGATGTACCCATGATGCCCTCCGTTGCCGGTAACGAGATGGCTTGAGCGTTCCTTCGGTCAGGTGGCCCGAGTGTGACGGGCGGCATGTTTACCGACGCGAAATCGGCCCGGGCCGGGCCCTATCGGCGCAGTTGCATGACGAGCCGGCGCACCTCGTCGGACGGCGGCACGCCGAGTTCCCGCATCCGTGCGACGTACCGCTGGTAGAGCGCCAGAACGGCGTCGTCGCTGCCGCTGGCGTGCGCCAGCTTGATGGCGAGCCGCCAGGCCTGCTCGCGGTACGGATCCTCGCGAAGGACGTGGTCGACGAGTGCCTTCGCCTCGCGATAGCGGTTCATCCGGCAGGCGAGCTGGGCCGCGTCGACGCGGGCGGCCAGGAAGGTCTCGGCCAGGACCACGCGACGTTCGGCGACCCAGTCGCCGGAAACCGTCGCGAGGTAGGGCCCTCTGTCGGCGATGCTGAGGGCGTGCGTCAGCGTCTGGAGGCGGATCTCGCCGGTCTGTCTCCCCGCTTGGGCGACGAGGTCGACTGCCCGTTGTGCCGAACCCATGGCCAGCGCGGGGCCGACCAGTTGGAAGAGATCGCCGTCCTGCGCCGGACCCAGGCCCTCGGGCAGTATCTCGCGCAGCCGGTAGAGCGCCTGCCGCAGATAGCTGCGGCCGGCAGCGTCATTGCGGCCGGCGAAGAGCGCCCCGAGCAGCTCTTCGCGGCTGGCCCTCCGGTCGGGTGTCCCGAGCAGGTAGCTGAGGAGCTCGACGCTCTTCGTCAGCCGGGGCTGAGCCGCGTTCCCGTCGACGGTGAGGGTCGGCTCGCCGAACTCCTCGAGCACGAGACGGGGGGTACTGACGTTCACGCGTACGGAGTGCTGGCCCGAGAGGACGGCCAGGATCTCGTGCCAGGGCGACATGCGACTGGCCTTGGTGTCCGCGGCTCTGGCCGCGACCGACGGCACATCCGCCAGGGCCGTCAGCAGCAGGTGCTGTGTTCCGTGCGCCGAGGCGGAGACCATCGCGAGGTCGGCTGTGGCGTCGGACTCGTCCTCCAGGCCGAGCCGCCACTGGGCCTCGGCCAGGTACGCGGCGGCCGTCGGGAGATCGAGATGGCGGTCTCCCTGCTGCATGCTGCGGAGGCATTCCGCGAGGTGCTCGTACCCCTCGGCGTCCCTGTTCTGCAGCAGCATCGACAAACCCGACCACATCTGCCAGGTCTCCCGCGTGAGGATGTAGTCCGAGGCTCCGTTGGCACTCGCCTCCGCCAGCACACGGTGGGCGCGTTGGGTGTCGCCCTTGAGGCGCAGCCACAGCTTGGCCTCGACGAGCAGGCTCATGTTCTTGTACACCTTCGAGCCGGTCGCCGCGATGAGCTCCCTGCCCCGGTCGATGGAGGCGCGGGCCTCCTCTCCTCGGCCGAGGTCGAGCATGAGATCGACGGCGTCGACGGCGTGCAGCCAGACCGGTTGCGACGATCCCCGGCGGGGCTCGAACATCGACATCGCGGCATCGAGTCGCCCGGTGGCGCGCAGCGCGGCGACGACCCAAGGGCCGCCGAGTATCGTGCGCCATGGGTCGAACGATCCCGGGTCGTCGAGTCCTTCGAGGCGGCCGCGCAGGAAGGCGAGCCGCATCAGCAAGCCGTCGAGTGGGCCGGACGGTGTGGTCGAGAAGTCGGGGAACGGTGGCGGCTTCTCGCCGGTGGCCATCGCGATCAGTGTCTGCGCGATGAGCCGGTTCCGGCCCGGTGGCAGGTGGTCCGCGAGGGACCGCGCCTCCTCGATCCGCCCGTGGTGCCAAAGGCACCAGCAGGCCAGGACGTGGGCCTCCTCGCAGTCGGGGGTCTCCGGCTCGGGAAGCCAGTCGTATCCGTGGCGGTCGACGAGTTCGACGCCGCGGTCGCATTGCTCGAGGGCGAACGCGACGCGCAGGATGACGGATCCGATCTCCGCGGTCGGGGTCCGGGCCGACGCTCCCAGCGCGTCGAGCCAGCGTGCCGCCGGCGCGAAGTCCATCCGCGCGACGAGGCTGGGGAGGGCCACGGCAGCCAGCCGCCCCGCCGCCTCCAGGTCGCCGAGCCGGATCAGCTCATCGACGGCTTCCTCGTGCTCGCCGCGGGCGATCAGGACCTCGGCGTGCCTGCGACGCACCGTGCCGAGCGTCGTGGCGTC
This sequence comes from Streptomyces sp. NPDC002574, assembly GCF_042889545.1. NCBI lineage: Bacteria > Bacillati > Actinomycetota > Actinomycetes > Kitasatosporales > Streptomycetaceae > Streptomyces > Streptomyces sp. NPDC002574. The sequence goes on along the minus strand of NZ_JBIARB010000002.1, from coordinate 502,684 downwards.
CTCCTGGCCCAGGGCCTCGTGCAGGAAGTCGCGGAAGACCGGGTGCGGCGTCATGCGCGAGCCGTCCTCGGACCACGTCACCGGAAGATGCCGGGCGCGGAGGCTCGCCATGACCCGCGCCGCGTTCTCCTGACCCAGGGCCCGGGCTCCCTCGACCGATACCTCCTCCAGCAGGCTGGTGTGGAGGAGGAACGTCCTCTCCATCAGGGAGAGCGAGTTGAAGACGTTCGCGGCGACATAGGACCGCAGCGCGTCGGGGTCCAGTTCGCGCGACCGCGCGTGACGCCAGCCCTCGAACAGGACGCCCGTGACCCAGCCCCCTGTCGCCGCCACCGCTTGAGCCGGATTCACGTCGGCATGGCCGACCGTACGCAGTGCCGCGCCGGCTTCCTGGGCGTCGATGGCGAGTTCGCTCTCGACCAGTTCACCCACCCGATCGCGCTCGCTCGTCGATCCGAGGTCCAGGCGGACATCGACGCGCGAGATCAGTACGAGGTTCACCCCGGAGGGCAGGTAGCGGGCGAAGGACGACAGCACGGCGACGCAGGTCTCGTCGGGGGCGATCCGTTCCACGTTGTCGCACACGAGGATGAGCCGGCTCCCCTGGAGGCTCTCGGCCAGCAGGCCGGCTGCCTCGCCGATGTGGAGACTGCTGCTCAGGGCATCAGTCGCCACATCGGCCGCGCTCGGGACGATGCCCTCGACAGCCGCCTCGAGGTAGACGAGCAGGCGGCCCGCCGCCTGCTCGGTACCGTCGAGTGACAACCAGGCGACCGGTCTGTCGAGGTCCCGGACGGCCAGGGCCACCGCCGTGGTCTTGCCGGCCCCGGCCGTCGCGAAGACATTCACCACGGTGTGGCGGTCGAGCAGCCCTCTCAACCGTTGACTGAGCCTGTCCCGGACGACGACGCCTTGCGCCGGCTCCGGCATGGCCAGTTTCCGTCTGATGATGGCGCGATGCTGCCGACCTGGCGTCCTCGAGCTGCCTGGCCGATCGGAATCGGAGTCACCCATCGATCGTCGAGCCTCCGTGATCGTCAGTTCTCTTCCGGGACCTTACGCCAGTCGTCCGGGAAGAAGAACCCGTCCGAAGTGGGAGGAATCGGCGACTGCACTTCGATCCAGCGGGCCGGCTCGTTGCGCTCGTTGACGAAACCATGGGTGCCGTTGGTGCCGGCCCACACCAGGTCACCCGTCTCGATGACCTCGTCGTTCCCGTCGAGGGTGCCGCGCATCCCGCCGGAGGTGAAGTAGTAGATCTCCTCGAACGGGTGGTAGTGGACCTTGGCCGCCTTGCCCGGGCCGGACTTCGGCGCGATCTCGCACACGAAGACCGTGTGGTGCTGTGCTCCCACGAGCTGGTCGACCATCATCCTGAGGCTGATGTTCTTGACGTTGGGACCGTGGTATCCGGGCATCGACAGCTGCGCGTACGGCGCCATGTCCGAGTCCTCGAAGTGCCCGACGAAACGGTGCCGGGGGTCCGTCTCGGACGGCCGGCCGAGGTTCTCACCCGGAGCGGGCTTGGCGGCGATGCTGGTGCGGGCTCCGTCGAACGTGGGCGGCTTCGGTGCGCGTACGCCGAGCCAGGTCAGTCCCTGCTCACCGGCGGACAGCGAGTGGGCGACGCCGACCGGTGCCACACCGTAGTCGCCGGAACCGAGTTCGTAGCGCAGCCCGGCGAAGGCGGCTTCGCCGGATCCGCCGGCGATGAACCACGACTCCTCGAACGGGCAGCGGGCCCAGCCCGTCGTCTCGCCGGGAGCCAGCTCGTACAGGCTCACTTCCAGGTGGGAAGCGCCCTGCTCGTGTCCGACCAGGAGTGCCTGCCGGAGTCCCGGCACGCCCTCGACGTCGAAGAACTTCCGGTCCGCCGCACGGGCGATGTAATAAGCCATGTCATTCTCTCCGTCCACACGCGAGGGATGTCAGGGCAGGCATCCCTCGCTGGTTGCTGCTGTTCCTCATCGGGCATCCGCCCCTCTGCCCAGGGCGACGGCGGGGGGTGGGCGGGTGGGGGGCGCGGGGGGGCGCCCACCCCCCCCCCCCCCCGGGGGGGGTGAGCGGGCCCGGGTGCCCCCCAGCCGGGCGCCCGCGGGGGGCCCG
>NZ_JBIARB010000002.1:483899-500568 GCF_042889545.1 Streptomyces sp. NPDC002574 | reverse complement strand
TGGCGGGGGCGGGCCTGCGGCGGGTGGCGGGGCGCTCCCCCCCCCCCCCCCCCCCCGCGGGGGGCGGGGGGGGGGGGGGGGGGGGGGGGGGGGGGCGGCGCCCCCCCCCCCCCCCCCGCACCGTCGTCGGTTCAGCGGGCCCGTGAGCCCTCGAGCCGTGCGCCGTCGAGGCGCCGGGCGTATTCGGCCTGCTCGGTGTAGGCCGTCACCTCGGGGGCGCTGGGCTCCGGAAGCCCGCAGACCTTCCGGGCGAGCTGGGTGAGCGGCCCGGAGGGTGACAGCTCCGAGCGCTTCATCGTGTGCATCCGGGTGGCGAGCATCGGGGTCCCGTTGAACTGCTCGAAGGTGCTCACTCTGTCGCCGAAGTCGGAGAGGAACAGGTCACGGATGACGCGCGAGATGCGCAGCCGGTCGTAGGGCTCGCCGACAGCGCCCGCCTGCAGCGGTTCCAGCCAGTCGTGGAGCTCGGGGTTGTTCCACTGCTCCTCGGTGGGGAACAGGAGCGAGGCACGGCCGGCGAGGTCGATCACCTCGTTCCTCATGTCCGCGTACTTCTCGAGGTAGTACGACCGGCCGAAGTCGAAGAGCAGGACGTTCGGCTTGTAGAGCCCCGACGGCGAGATGAACCCCTCCGTCTCGGACGCGATCACGTGGGCCCGCATCGTCTGGTAGAACTCGACGAGCCGCGCCAGGCGCGCCTGGACCGGCGGAATCTGGTAGGTGCCGAGGTGCTCGGTCATCAGCATCGCTAGGCCGACCATGAGCTCGGCCCGGACCATCTGCCGGATGAGCGCCTCGTAGTGCGTCCAGTCGAAGATGCGCTGCGGGTACAGCGAGGCGTGCTCGGGGCTTCCGATGTGGAACACGAGGTCCCACGGGATGAACACGTTGTCGAAGATGACGGTGCACTCGAGCTCGTCGCCGGCCGAGGAGATGGGGTGGTTGTGGGGGTCGTTGCGGACCGTCGCCTCGCGAGAGGTGATCGTGACGCCCGGCGCGTTCGCGGGGCAGGCGCCGTAGATGACCTGTTCGCTCTCGATGCCCGGGCGGTAGAAGACGCCGATGTGCAGGTAGTCGGCGAACGGCGCACCGGTGACGACGGCCTTGACACCGTTGACCACGATGCCGTCGTCGCGGGTCTCCACGACACGCAGCGCGGTCTTGGCCGCGTGCTGCTTGGACCGGTCGATCTGGGGGTCGATGAAGGCGAAGGCGCAGTTGAGGTCGCCCTCCTTCACCAGGTCCAGGAACTTGCGGATGCCCACGGTCAGGTCACGCCCACCGGTACCCACCGACTGGTCGCTCCACGGCTGCGGGTCCTCCTCGTAGGTGACCAGGCCGTAGTTGTTGGCGCACGGGGTCCGCCCGATCGATCCGCCGTCGAGCTCCCGGACGACGGTCTCCAGGTACACGCGCTTGCGCCGCAGCCCCTCGACGTCCCCGTGCTTGAGCCACATCATCGAACGACGCACACCGTCGTCGTCCACGAAGGTCATGACGTCCTGCGTCTCGGGCACGTGATGCAGGTCGTAGAACTTCGCCATGGTCCTGGCCGCTGCCCGGGTCTTCGGGTGTGTCGTGATGTCGTCGATCCGATCACCTCCGACCCAGACAACACGCCCGTCCCTGAGGGACTCCAAGTACTGCTCGCCAGTTCGCATCAGATGCCACCTTCTCCGCCAAGTACCATCGCGCATGGACTGTTCTTGTCGGGCCGTCTTTCACATTCCACTCGACAGAAAGTCACCGGGAATATTGCCGCGAACCCGATGGCGAACCTACCCCTCGACGCGTTAGCAGTTGGGAAACCAGCTTCCCAATCGACCTCAGGCCTCGAACCGCGCAATTCGAATTCGGCGAAATGGCATCTCGCCGTGGTGCGGGAACTCGCTTGGCCGATTGATTCCTTTGAGGGTAGCCAGGGGATGTTAGCCGGGCGTTAATCGTGCCGAGAGGGGTCGTTAACAAGGCCGTTAGGGCCCGTGGCAGGGTCCTGGTGCCCCCTCTTCGGCGTGCACCCTCATCTGCCGGCGACGCCTCACGAACCCTGGATCGTGATCGCGCTACGAGCCTGAACCACCATGCGCCCAGGGGCGGGTCATGAAAGGCTGCGCTTCGGCCTCGGGACGGGGGAACGGTGGGCTGGTCTACGGCTACGACATCTACGTGCGTCCTCGGCATGTCGCCAGAACGCTGCTCAATCTGGCCGAGTTGGCGCCACCGGGCCGTTCCGAGCCGCCGCTCGAGATCACCTTGCCCGGCGGTGACCAGGTCAGCCTCCCGTTCACCTCGCATTTCAAAAGCGACCCGGTCGACTGCTCCACGAGCAGCACGCTCGAGCTCGACATGTCCCTCATGTTCGACGTCGATGACGCACTGCGCGAGTTCGCGGAGACGTACGGCCGCGAGCCCGCGGCAGACGGGCGCCTGCGGATCGGGTACATCTACGCGACGATCCGGTTCCAGTCCTTCCCGCACCCGGGCTGCACGGCGGTGGAGTGCTGGGCAGCGACATCGGGGATGAGCCGCTTGTTCGCGCGGTCCGCCGGCGTCAGGAAGGTGTTCGCGGACCTCACGGCCGACAGCGGTGGCGTGTGCTGCCTGTTCGACACAGGCGACGGAGCCCCCGAGGAGGTGTGCTGGCTCAACGGTGAGCCCACCCAGGAGAGAATCACCGGTCCGCGTTTCCCGGATCGGCAAGCCCTCGTGGCGACTTGGCCCGACCCCGGGAAGTGAGCGCTCACATCCGGGATCGCAGCACGTCGACCTCACAGCCCGGCGCGAACGGGTCGAAGCCGTGCTCCGTCAGCCAGCGAACGATCAGCAGGCTTCGCAACGACCACCACGCGTGGATCACGTCGCGGTCGACGTCGGTGCCGTAACCGGCGATGACGTCGTCGAGGTGCTCCTCGTGTCCCAGTGTGAAGGTGGCGAGGTCGTAGAGGGCGTCGCCCTGGCCCGCCTCGGACCAGTCGATGATGCCGGTGACCTCGCCGCCGTCGACGAAGACGTGCGCGATCTGCAGGTCGCCATGCGTGAACGCCGGCGTCCACGGCCGGAGCGCGGCCTCGGCGACCCGGCGGTTGCGGGTGACCAGGTCGGCCGGCAGGACGCCGTTCGTCACGAGCGACGCGCACTCGTCGTCGAGTTCCGCCGCCAGCGCGACGATGCTCCGGCCGGCCCCGCCGACCCGGGCCGGCAGCGGCGCGTCGTGCAGCTTCCGGATGGCGGCGCCCGCCGCGGCCCACTCCGCCGGCGACCCGGTCGACGGCCCGCCGAGGCTTCCGAGCGTCGTCCCCGGGACCGCGGCGATCGCGAGCACGTGCGGCTTGCGCCACAGGACGTCCGGGGTGGGGACCGGCGCGAGGGCCATCGCCTCGACCTCGACGTCGATGCGCGCCTGATCGGCGTCCACCTTCAGGAACACGTCGCCGACGCGCAGGGTCGCGCGCTCGGCATGGGCGACGACGACTTGGACCTCATCCATGGGCGACCAGTATCCCGGGGCTGAGGGTCGACGTCGCCGGGTTTGTCACGTGCGATGACGCGCCGACCGCGGGAGTCCCAAGGGAGTCCTGCGAGGTGTCCGGTCGCGCCCGTCTGCGCGAGCCCCTTACTGCCGCAGTTGGGTGACCAGCCGGCGAACCTCCTCGGACGGCGCGACACCGAGCTCCCTCATCCGTGCGACGTACCGCTGATAGACCGACAGCACGGCGTCATCGCTGCCGCTGGCGTACCCGAGCCGGATCGCGAGCTGCCAGGCCTGCTCGCGGTAGGGATCGTCGCGGAGCACGCAGTCGACCAGGCCCTTCGCCTCACGAAGACGGTTCATCCGGTAGGCCAACGTGGCTGCGTCCACTCTGGCCGACGACAGGACCTCGGTCAGGGCCACGCGGCGCTCCACGACCCATGTGTCCGACACCGTCGCCAGGAAGGTGCCCCTCTCCGCGCCGCTGAGGGCCTGCAGGAGCGTCCGGAGCCGGACCTCTCCGTCCTGCCGTCCGGCTTGCGCGACCATGTCGACGACTCGCTGGGCCGAGCCCATCGCCAGCTCCGGGCCGACCAGACGGAAGACGTCCCCGTCCTGGGACGGACCGAGGTCCGCGGGGAGCGCCCGGCGAAGCCGAAAGAGGGTCTGGCGGAGGTAACTTCGGCCGGCGGCATCGTTGCTGCCGCTGAAGAGCGCCCCGAGGAGCTCGTCGCGCGTGGCCGTCCGGTCGGGGCTTCCGAGCAGGTAGCTGAGCAGCTCCACACTCTTGGTCAGGCCGGGCTGGACCGTGTTCCCGTCGACCGTGAGGGTCGGTTCTCCGAACTCCTCGAGGACGAGACGCGGCGCACTCACCTGCATGCGCACCGGCTGCCGGCGCGAGAGCACGTCGAGGATCTCGTGGCAGCGCGACATGCGACCGGACTCGTTGTCCGCGGCTCTGGCCGCGACCGACGGCACGTCCGCCAGCGCCGTCAGCAGTAGGTGCTGAGTCCCGTGGGCCGCGGCAGAGGTCATCGCGAGGCCGGCCGAGGCATCGGACTCGTCCTCCAGGCCGAGCCGCCATTGGGCCTCGGCCAGGTACGCGGCCGCCGTCGGGAGATCGAGCCGGCGGTCTCCTTTCTGCATGCTCAGCACGCACGCCGAGAGCTGCTCCTGCGCCTCGGCGTCCCTGCCGTGCAGCAGCAGGGAAAGACCCGTCCAGAGCTGCCATGTCTCGCGGGTCAGGGCGTAGTCGGAGGCGCCGTTGGCGGCCGCCGCCGCCAGCACGAGGTCGGCGCGTTGCCTGTCGCCTTCCAGGCGCAGCCACAGCTTGGCCTCAGCGAGAAGGCTCATGTTCCAGTACACCTTCGAGCCTGTTGCCGCGATGAGGTCCCGCCCCTGCTTGAGCAGGGCCCAGGCTTCTTCTCCGCGGCCGAGGTCCAGCATGAGATGGACCGCGTCGACGCCGTGCAGCCACGCCGGCTGCGACGAGCCGCGACGAGGCTCGTACAGGGCCATCGCGGCGTCCAGGCGCCCCGTGGCGCGCAATGCGGCGACGACCCAGGGTCCGCCGAGGATCGTGCGCCAGGGGTCGAACGAGACGGGGGTGTCGAGTCCGTCGAGGCGACCGCGGACGAAGGCCAGGCGCATCAGCAGACCGTCGAGCGGGCCGGCGGACATCGTCGAGTACTCCGGGAAGGGCGGCGGCTCCTCGCCGGTCGCGCCCGCGATCAACGACTCGACGATGCGCCGGTTCCGACCGGGGGGCAGCCGGTCGCCGACGGATCGGGCCTCGTCGACCCGTCCGGAGTGCCAGAGGGACCAGCAGGCCAGGACGCGGGTCTCCTCGTCGTCGGGAGCCCCCGGTTCGGGAAGCCAGTCATAGCCGTGCCGGTCGATGAACTCGACGCCGCGACCCCACTGCTCCAATGCGAAGGCGACACGCAGGACGACGGACCCGATCTGCGAGGTCGGGGTCCTGACCGACGCACCCAGGGCATCGAGCCAGCGTGCCGCCAGGGCGAAGTCCATCCGCGCGACCAGGCTCGGGAGGGCGACGGCGGCGAGCCGCCCGGCCGCGTCCACGTCGCCGAGCCGCAGCAGCTCGTCGACGGCTTCCTCGCGCGCGCCGTTGGCGATCAGGAGTTCCGCGTGTCTGCGCCGCACTTCGCCGATCGTCTTGGCGTCCTCCCGTTCGAAGGCCACCCGCAGGAAGTCGCGGAACATGGGGTGGGGCGTCATGCGCGAACCATCGGCGGACCACGTCACCGGAAGGTGCCGGCCCCGGAGGCCGGCCATGATGTGCGCCGCGTCCTCCTGGCCCAGCGCCCGGGCCCCGTCGACCCCTGTCTCGTCCAACGGGCTCGTGTGCAGCAGGAACGTCCGCTCGGCCGGGGACAGCGAGTTGAACACGTTCGCGGCGACGTAGGAGTGCAGTGAGTCGGTATCCATCTCGCGGGACCGGGCGTGGCGCCACCCCTTGAAGAGCACGCCGGTCACCCATCCCCCCGTCGCGGCAACTGCCTGCGCGGGATCCACGTCGAGGTCACCGACGGCTCGAAGTGCCGCGCCCGCCTCCTGGACGTCGAAGGCAAGGTCGGTCTCGACGAGCTCGCCGACCCGGTCGCGCTCACTGGTCGAGCCCAAGTCGAGCTGGACGTCGGCACGCGAGATCAGCACAAGGTTCACGTCCGACGGAAGGTAGCGGGCGAAGGAGGACAGAACCGCGGTGCAGCTCTCGTCGGAAGCGACTCGCTCCACGTTGTCGCAGACCACGATGAGCCGACTGCCCTGCAGGCTCTCGGCAAGCAGTCCGGCTGCCTCACCGAGCTGAAGACTGCTGCTCAGGGCATCCGAGGCGACATCCGCGGCACTGGGGACCATCTCCGTGACAGCCGCCTCGATGTAGACGAGCAGACGCCCCGGCGCCTGCTCCGTCCCGTCGAGCGACACCCAGGCGACAGGCCGGTCCAGGTCACGGACAGCCAGTACCACCGCGGTGGTCTTGCCCGCACCGGCCGTCGCGGAGACTTCCACCACCGCATGACGGTCGAGGAGCTCGTGCAGGCTTCGGCTGAGCCTCGGGCGATGGACCACCTCTTTGGCAGGCTCGGGAATTGCGAGTTTCCCTCTGATGATCCTGCGCTGGTGCCGGTCCGCTGGTGCCGGCCCGCTCGATCGTCCGGGCTCGGATTCAGCCATCGGAGCAATTTCGAGGATATCCGGCGCAGCAGACTCCTCTCCCGGCATTCCAGGCCATGCGTACCGACATCGCCCAACCTCCGCGCTTCTCACTGCTGCTCGGGGAGTCTACGCCGGTCGTCCGCGAAGAGCGCTTCGAAAGTCGGGGGAATTCGCGACCGATCTCGCCTCAACCGCGCGGTTCGTCGCGTTCGTTCACGGGGCCATGTGCGGCGTCGACGCCGACCCCGGCTCGGTGACAGGTGGCACCCGGCCCACCGCCGTGAGCCGATCTCCTTCGGTCGGCCGCGCACGCGAGGTCCAGGGCCTAGCGCAGGGCGCCGAATCCGCCCGCGAAGTGGACGAGCGGGCGCGCTTCGGTTTTGTGGGTGAAATGCCGTGCGTCGCCCACGAAGATGGTGTGGTCGCCGCCGGGCAGGGCCTGGGAGACGTCGCAGACCACCGTGGCGATGGCGTCCCTGAGGACCGGCACACCGTGGGTCTCGTCGATGGCCACGCCGGCGAACCGGTCGGGCACCGGCGCGGCGAAGGCGCGGGCCAGGTGCTCGCTGTCCTCGCCGAGGACGTTGACGGCGAAGCGTCCGTGCTCGGCGATGGCGGTGCGCGTGAACAGGTTGTTGCCGACGCAGACGATCAGCTGGAGCGGATCCAGCGACAACGCGGAGACCGCGCTGACCGTGATGCCGACGGGGGCGCTTCCGGTCCGGGTCGTGATGACGCTGACGCCGGTGGCGAGACGGCTCATGGTGGCCCGGAACGCGACCGCCGAGTCGAGGGTTTCAGTCATGGGGACCTCCAAGAGGGGTGTGGTCCGGCCCGCGCGGCTCGGCTGCGCCGGGTCACGCGCGGCCCGGGGGCGACGTGTGCCGGGAGCCCCGGCGGGCACGGGTGCCGCCGGTCAGACGGGCCGCGGGCCGGGAGTCGGGCTCGCGGGCTCCAGCACGAAGGTGTGGCGCAGCAGGATGTACGGCTCGTCGGTCGTGGTGCCGTACGGGCCGGCGCCGGCCGCGTGGTCCTGGTATGCCGCGACGAGTGACTGCTTCACACCGAAGACCGGGTCGTGGTCGAGGTAGGGGTCGTCGGAGGGGAACAGCGTCGTGGTGACGTCCTGGAATCCCGGGGCGACGATCCGAAGGTGCACATGGGCGGGTCGCATGACCGATCGGCCGGTGGCCCGCATCATCTCGCCGACGGGGCCGTCGTCGGGGATGGGGTAGGAGGCGGGGCGGATGGAGCGGAAGCGGAAGCGCCCCTGGCCGTCGGTGCGCAGCAGGGCCCGCATCGCCGGCTCGGACAGGTCGGGGACGTCCACGTCGTAGTGGCCGTCCGCGTTGCTGTGCCACACATCGACCTGGGCGTCCGTGACCTGCGTGCCGTGGTGGTCGGTCACCCGCCCCTCGAAGAACAAGAGCGTGCCCGACAGCCCCCGGCTGATGTCGGCGCCGTCGTGCAGGTACGGGCGGTCGTCCCGGAAGAAGGGTCCGAGCACGCTGTTCTGCGTCGCCCCGGCCGAGCGCCGGTGGCCGATCGCGTCGACCAGCATCGTGACCCCCAGGACGTCGGAGAGCAGGATGAACTCCTGGCGCGTGGGCGTGCACGTCTGTCCGGTCCGGGTGAGGTGGTCCACGCCGCGGGCCCATTCCTGCTCGGTCAGTCCGGTCTCGCGGACGAAGTCGTGAACGTGCCGGACCAGTGCTCGGAGGATTTCGGCGAGACGGGGGTCCTTCGTGTCCCGCATCGTGGAGAGGACTGCCGCGGTGATGGTGTCGTCGGTGAGGTCACGCATGGGGGGCTCCCGTCGGGTCACAGGGGGTTGGGGGCGGCCCGGCGCCACCCTGCCGATGTCGCGTTCGGTCCGCTCACCGCGGTGGGACAACGCCTCACCCGCCGCATCGCCGGCGGGCAGGGCACGCTTTCGATGTGCCCGGCCCGCGGGACCCCGCGGGCCGAGCACGTCGGTTGCGGTCAGGCGTCCTGGGTCTTGATGTAGTCGGGCTGATCCTTGTCGTCCAGCGAGAAGCCCTGGTTGGCATCGGCGCCCCGAGAGGAGGCGGGCTGCGTGACGACGGAAGTCACCGAGCCGAACAGCTCCTTCCGCTCGGCGAGGGCTCGCGCGGTCATCTCGTCGGAGGTACCCAGACCGATTGCCTCGCGGGCCAGTTCGGTGATGGGCCCTCCGGGGTCGGTCGAGATACGCTGCATGGTCAGCAGCTTGATGAGGAACAACGGCGTGCCCTGGAACCGCTCGAACGACCTGAAGCGTCCGGCCCAGTCGCTGAGGAACCGGTCCTGCACGAACTTGAAGAGTCGCACCTTGTCGTGCGCGCTCATCGTCGTGCCGTGGAACATCTCCAGAAGCCTGGTGCCGACCTCGGGGACCTCGAAGTCCTTCACGCTCGGCGACAGCACCGCTGAGCGGCCGCACATCTCGACGATCTTCTCCGTCAGCCGGCTCACGTTCTCGAGGTAGTGCGCGCGGCCGAAGTCGTAGAAGACGTTGTTCGGCTTGCACAGCCCCCGCGGCGTCACGAACGCGGTCGTCTCCGATGCGATGGTGAACGCGCGCAGCGTCTCGTGGAAGCGGACGAGGTCGGCGATGTCGGATCCCACGACCGGGTGCTGAAGCGTTCCCGTCGTCTGCGCGACGAGGACCGCCAGCCCGATCATGAGCTCCGCGTTGACGATCATGTGGTGCAGGGTGTCGGCGTGCTCGAAGTCGAACGTACGCTGCGCGTACAACCTGGAGTGATCGACGTCGCCCAGGTGGTAGATGTGCTCCCACGGGATGAGGACGTCATCGAAGTACGCCATGGAGTCGAGCTCGTCACCGAGGCTCGACAACGGCCGCTCGGAACCGGACTCGAGGGGTGCGGCGTTGGAACGCCGTCCCACGTGCGTGACCTTCGGGTGGCTCACGGGGACGCTCGCCCAGATGATGTGCTCCGGCTCCGTCCCCGGCTTCACGATGTTGCCGAGCAGCATCGTGTCGGCGAATATCACCGCGGTGGAGACGCCCTTCCAGCCCTCGACCACGATGCCTTCGTCGTTGCGCTCCTTGACGCGGAGCATCGGGTTGCGCGCGGCCGCGCCGGGGTCCGAGCGGTCCCGCTGAACGTCGTTGAGCAGGGGGACCGTCCAGAGGTCCGCGTCGCGGTTGGCCTCGAAGTCGGCGACGATGTTGCGGGCGAGGTCGACGGTCGCGGGTGTGTCCTTGGACAGATCGGCCCAGGGGGCGGTGTCGTCCACGAGGGCGTACCAGTTGCCGTTGTTGCTCTGCGGGAGGCGGCCGAACGCGCCGCCGGCGAAGCCGCGAATCACCTGGTTGGCATAGTCGCGCCGGCGTTCGAGGTCGTGCCGGTCCCGCGGGTACAGCCAGCCGACCGCGCGTCGCGTGCCGTCCTCGTCGACGAAGGTCAACGAGTCCTGGTTCTCGGGCTCGTGGTGCAGGTCGTAGAAGCGCGCGGCCTGCGCGGCATAGCCACGGGTCAGAGGGTGCTCGGTCACATCCTCGATGCGCTCGCCGTCGATGAAGACGTTACGCCCGTCACGCAGAGATTCCAGGTACTCCGCACCGGTTCTCATGGTCATGCCTCCAGCTCTCTAGGAACGCGGCTCATCGTCGTCGTGGGGGCGTTAACAAACCGCGAACAGGGCGTTAATGGCCCTCAGAGCGGGCGCTGTCCGGGTGTAGGCGCGGTCCGCGCGACGTGGCCGCCCACGGCCCCGAGAACGAGCGGGGCGCGGCCGGGCCGACGATGCCGAGCTCGGCGTCCCCAGCGGCGGAGTCCATGGGGACCACACACCGCGGCTCACCGTTGGCACATGAAAATACCATCGTAAATACGCCGATCGAACGCCTCGATTCACACCTTGGCGCTCACCCGATAGGTAGACTTCCGGACCGAATTCTTGTCACCCAATCACCCTTATGGGTTACTTCACGTGTCCGTATCGGCGGCATTCGACTTTTCAGACGGACGTGGTCAAGCCCCTGTTCAGGTGGCCCCTCACACCTGGCAGGCCGTTCTCCCCCGACTGGTCCCGCGCCCGACCGGGCGCGAGGGCCGTCGGGTTCCCACCTGGCCAGTGGATACGGGAGCTGACTCGCACCACCAGGTACGTGTGCTGACCGAAAGCCCTCATCACTGCTCGGCGATGCAGCGCATTCCGAGCCAGGAGGAACCCGTCATGCCCATCAGCCCGAACCAGGGATCCACCGGTGGCGGAACAGTGGTCACCATCACCGGCGTCAACCTCGCAGGCGCCACCGCGGTGCGCTTCGGAACACGGCTCGCGACCATCACCAGCAACACGCCGACAACCATCACCGTCATCTCGCCCTCCGGCAACGGGGCGGTCAGCGTCACCGTCACCACCGCGGGAGGAACGAGCAACCCGCTCCCGTTCTACTACATCGGGGCTCCGTTCAAGCAGGGCCTCAGCCCGACCACCGGGCCGGCGGCCGGAGGGCAGACGGTCACCATCAACGGCACCGGCCTGTTCACGGCGACCAATGTCGCCTTCGGCGCCAACAACGCGACCCCCACCGTGGTGTCCGACGGGCAGATCTCGGTCGTCGCACCGGCCGGTACGCCCGGATCGGTCGGCGTCAGCGTCACCACCGCCGGCGGCACCAACAACGGGCTCACCTACACCTACGTCGACACCCCCACGCTGACGACCGTCACCCCGACACAGGGCTCGACCTCCGGCGGCACCTCGGTGACCCTGATCGGCACGGCGCTGACCACCACCAGCGCGGTCACCTTCGACGGCAACCCGGCTTCCTTCGCGGTGATCTCCGACTCCGTGGTCTCGGCGATCACTCCGCCCGGGACGCCCGGTGCCGTCAACGTCGTCGTGACCACCGACGGGGCCGGTGTGACGGCGAGCAGCGCGTTCAGCTACGTCGCGGGTCCCGGCATCTGACCTCACCCCGGCCTCCCGGGCCCCGGCCCGGGAGGCCGCCCGGCACGGGGCGGGCTGCCCGGCCCGTTCGGGCCCGAGCACGGACAACGACAGGCCCCTCCGGGCCGGTCCGACATCGTACGGAGATCCCGTGAAAGACAAAGCACTCCCTGCGGCAGCGGCCCAGCCGACCGTCGCCGCCGCCGCTCCTGTCCTGATCTCGGCCGTCCCCAACTCCGGCCCCGCGGCGGGCAACAACAACGTCGTCCTCAACGGCAGCGGCTTCACCGGAGTCACCTCCGTGAAGTTCGGCACCACGGCGGCGGTGGGCTACACGGTCAACTCGGCCACCCAGATCACCGCGGTCGCCCCGGCGGGAACGGGAGCCGTCCCCGTCACCGTCGCCACGCCGGGCGGCACCAGCAATTCGGTGACGTACACCTATACGGCGCAGCCCGTTCTCGTGTCCGTGTCCCCGAGCCAGGGGCCGACCGCGGGCGGCACGACGGTCACCCTCACCGGTTCGGGCTTCAGCGGGGCGTCCGCGGTCCGGTTCGGCAGTACGGCCGCGACGTCGTACACGGTCAACTCGGCCACCCAGATCACGGCGGTCGCCCCGGCGGGAACGGGAGCCGTCCCCGTCACCGTCACGACATCGGGCGGCACCAGCAACGCCGTCTTCTTCTTCTACCTGAACGCCCCCGTCCTCGTCTCCCTCTCGCCGGTCCAGGGGCCCACTGCCGGCGGCACGACCGTCACCCTCACCGGCACCGACCTCAGCGGGGCCACGGCGGTCAGGTTCGGCAGTACGGCCGCCACCGGCTACACCGTCGACTCCCCCACGCAGATCACCGCGGTCGCCCCGGCGGGAACGGGAACCGTCCCCGTCACCGTCACCACCCCGGGAGGCACCAGCAACCCCCTCGTCTACAGCTACGTGGGGGGCCCGGTCCTCACTCTCCTGTCCCCCGCCCTGGGACCGACCGCCGCGGGATCCGGCGTCACCCTGAGCGGCACGGGACTGACCACCACGACCGCGGTGCACTTCGGCGCCACGTCCACGGCGTTCACCGTGCTGTCCGACACCGCCGTCGCCACAGTCGCCCCGGCGGGTCCTCCGGGCACCGTTTCCGTGAACGTCACCACGCCCGGCGGCACCAGCAACTCACTGACGTACACACGTGTTGCGCCTCCCGTCATCTAGACGATCGTCCAGCCATTCGCCCGGAGCCACGGGGCCGAGGGCGGAGCCGGAAGGCCACCGCGCCGTCCCTCGCTCCAAATGCGGGACCTGAGGCACCGACGTAACGTGACGCTCCATGAGCAACTGCGGCGTCCCCCCCGCAGTCGAACAAGGAGCCTGTTTCGTGAAACCTTGGGATACGCGTAGGACGTGGACGGCCGGAGCCTTCGCGGCGATAACCGCGGTCGTGGGTATCGCCTCGCCGGCGGCGGCCGCCCCTGTGTCGTCGACGACGACGCTCCAGGTGTCACCCACGACCGCCGCCGCCTGGACTCCGGTGCTGTTGACCGCGACGGTGGTCTGCGCCGGTGACCCCAGCGGCGGCCTCGGCATGACGTTCTTCGACGGTGGGAACATCCTGAAGACGGTGAGGGTCAGGCCCGACGGGCAGGCCACCTGGGTGGCCAAGTTCACCGCCACCGGGGCCCACAAGATCACAGCCGCGTACAACGGGAACGGCAACTGCTTCGCCTCGAACAACACGGCGACGGTCACGGTGACCCCTGCCGAGGACTGCCCCTGGGGGCCCAGCCTGTGCCGGGACGACCACGGTCATCTGCCCGGCTTCCCGAACTGCCCGATCCTTCCTTCGATCCTGGGCTTCGACCAGGTCGACCAGGCGGACCGGCCGTCCCAGTCTCCCGGCCGGTGCTGGTCCTGGTGAGTCCGGGCTGACGGCAGCCGTCCCGCACGCCGTCAACCGCTGGCGCCCGGGGCGCCGGACGTCTGTGGTCCTTCGGTCCTGTGGTCCAGGTCCCGGAGACGACCTGGGAGGCTGCCGAGATCAGTCACGACGCCGACGGTACGTCTCTGCGGTGTCCGCCTGTCGGGGCCACCGGTCAACGCGGGTGTGCGCCCGTCGACAGCCCGCCGTGACCGACCTGACAAGGATGAAGCCGCAGCTCAACACTGGTCAGCCGTCCGCTGTCGAGGCCGCAGCCGCTACGATCTCGCCTACACCAATGGGGAGGAACGATTTTCGTGGCCATGGGACTGGCAGGGCTGCCCGACAGAGAGTGGATGATCACGGACGCGAAGGGCCGGAAGTACAACTACGACTCGGAAGAAGAGGCGTTCGAGGAACTCCCCGAGTACGGTGACGGCGCCACTGTGTGGACCCGCGAGGTCTATCGAGCCCTCTTCGTGACCAAGTCCATCGACGGCTGGAAGCAGGTCCCCAACCCCCGCGCATAGCGTGCCCCCACGTGTGCCCGATCGATCGGGGACCGACGCCGGCCACGGTGACCGAACCCCACGTCCGACAGCGGGGGACGCAGCATCCGGTGCTGGAGTGCGACGCGAGCGCGGGCGGAGAGCGACTGGTCGCTGCATGCCTGGCGCGCGGTCGCGGGAGGGCATGCGGAAGGCGGCGCCCGGCAGGTGTGGCAGCGGCCCGGGACCCCCCTTGGTGGGGTTCCGGGCCGCTGCGCTGCGCCGTGGCGCGGTCGGGCGATGGCGACCCGGGCCGGGTGGCCCTGCCGGTACCAGCTCCGGCAGGGTGCGGCACGCGGCCTCAGCAGCAGGTCCGGCAGTGGTGTGCTGGATGTACCCCTCACCGTCCGGGTCGCTATCCGGCGCCTGATACTGACCACGATTGAGCCCGTACCCTTCCCCGACCTGGAGGAAGGAGCGGGGCGGGAATCGAATGCAACCTTCAACCGCTGGAAGCAACGTGAAGAAAATCGGCTTTCTCTCCTTCGGTCACTGGTCGCCCAACGAGCATTCCCTGGCCCGGTCGGCCGCGGATGTTCTGCACCAGTCGATCGATCTCGCGGTCGCCGCCGAGGAGCTCGGCGTGGACGGCGCGTACTTCCGGGTGCACCACTTCGCCCGGCAGGCGGCCAGCCCGTTCCCGCTCCTCGCGGCGATCGGGGCGCGGACCTCGAAGATCGAGATCGGCACCGGCGTGATCGACATGCGCTACGAGAACCCGCTGTACATGGCCGAGGACGCGGGCGCCGCGGACCTCATCTCGGCGGGTCGACTGCAGCTGGGCATCAGCCGCGGCTCACCGGAACAGGTGATCGAGGGTTGGCGCCTGTTCGGTCACCACCCCGCGCCGGGCGAGACGGACGCCGACATGGCCCGCCGCCACACCGAGGTCTTCCTCAAGGTCCTCGGCGGCGAGGGTTTCGCCACGCCCAACCCGCGGCCGATGTTCCCCAACCCGCCCGGGCTGCTGCGGATCGAACCGCACTCCGAGGGGCTGCGCGACCGGATCTGGTGGGGCTCGTCGTCCAACGCGACCGCCGTGTGGGCCGGCGAGCTGGGGATGAACCTGCAGAGTTCGACCCTGAAGACCGACGAGACGGGCGAGCCGCTGCACGTCCAGCAGCGCAAGCAGATCGAGGCGTACCGCGAGGCGTACAAGGGGGCGGGGCACACCAGGGAGCCGCGGGTCTCGGTCAGCCGTAGCATCTTCGCCCTGACCAACGACCTCGACCGGGCGTACTTCGGCCGCGACCGCAACTCCCGGGACCACGTCGGCATGCTCGACGACACGACCCGGGCCGTCTTCGGGCGCTCCTACGCAGCGGAGCCGGACAAGCTGGTGGAGCTGCTGCGGGACGACGAGGCGATCCAGGCCGCCGACACTCTGCTGCTGACCGTTCCCAACCAGCTCGGGGTCGACTACAACGCGCATGTGCTGGAGAGCATCCTCACCCATGTAGCACCGGAACTCGGCTGGCGCTGAGCGTCGGCCGACGGGGCGGCCTTGGGGGGATGCGGAGGATTGTCGGCGCAGTTTCCTCCGTGGAGGTCAGGAGTCGCGCCGGACCTCCTCACCAGGGCGGCCCCGCCGCGCGGGCAATGGCCTGCCGGGGTGTGCGAGCGGGACCGCACTTCCAGCCTGCGCCGGGGCTGCGCCGCGCGCATCCTGACGCCGGGGAGTGCCGCGTGACCATGTGCCCGCCGGCAGCCACTGCGGGCCGCCACGTCCGTCTTGACGGCGAGAACCTCGGCGCCGCCTGCAGCCCGATCGATCTGCCTGCACTGCCTCCGGCGCGCGGGCCCCAGCCCGGACGACATCGCCTTCACCCGCAGCTGCCGCTTCGACCGGCTCGGGGCAGGGCCGACCATTCGGGCATGATCCCCGCCGCGGCACACGCGGCGGGGATCTCCCTCACCACCTGAGCGGCTCCGTCCGCTCGGGCAAGTTCTCGGCGAACGCGGACAAGGCCGCAATTCCAGGGTGCGCCCCCGCACCCCGATGGGCATCCTGTGCAGACTCCTGCTGCCGATCCGCCCATCGACCGTCACCGGCAGGTGGCGGCCCGCAGCTGCTGCGCCAGGTCCACACGCCGGATGGCCGAAGTCCTGATTCAGGGCTCGGTCAGCTGACGCGCGCATGCCGAGCGCGACCGGCTGCGCCGCAGACACGGACGTCAACGATCAGGGGACTTCCTCTATGTCCCGCCGGACATCCGGCACCGCTTCCTGGACAAGAGCGCCCGTCACGCCAAGATGCTCTTCCTGTTCACCCCCGGCGGCCCGGTTCGCCGCGTACGGGGAATCGGTCGCCGGTCTGGACAGCGACTCGCCCGTGATGCCCGAAAGCTGATCGGTCCTCGAAAGCACGGCGGGGCGGGGGCAGGAGCCGGCCCGGCCCGCCGGTCCCCCTGGCCATGCAATTCCGTGCCCGCATCAACGTCTCGGCATGGCCGCGCAGTTGGGTTGCTCTGCCTGCCTCGGCCGCCTGCACCAACGCGGTGGGGGGGGCCCCCCCCCGGGGGGCGCCCCCCCCCCCCCCCCCGGGGGGGCGGGCGGGGGCGGGGCCCGCGGGGGGGGGGGCCCGCTGGGGGGGGGGGGGGGCCGCCGGGGGCCCCCGCCCGGGCCCCCCCCCCCCC
>NZ_JBIARB010000002.1:238428-483889 GCF_042889545.1 Streptomyces sp. NPDC002574 | reverse complement strand
CCGGGCCCGCAACAACGTCTCGGCTGGGCCGCGCTGTGGGGTTGCTCGGCCGGCCGCGGCCGCCTCCACCACCGGGGGGCGGCCCCCCCCCGGGGGGCCGCCCCACCACAAGGAACGCGTGTGCCGGCGATCAGTGCCGACCGATGTCCTTGATCTTCTCCTTGGCCTGACGGGCGTCGCCGATGGCCTCCTCGGCGCGGCCCTCAGCAGTCAGCCGCTCATTCCCCACGGCCTCGCCGGCGGTCTTCTTGACCTTGCCGACGGCCTGCTCCTTCTTCGCCTTGGCCTTCTCGTTCTTGGACATATTGCTCACATCCCTGGCTCTGACGTCGTGTGCTGCAGGTTCGTCTGACCATGAAACGGTGCCGTAAACACGGTCGGAAGAACCACCGCTCTTCCGGCCCGCCTCGTTGCTGAGCCGCATGGCGTGAAGGAAAGTGGGCACCCGGGGGCACGCAGATGTCCTTTGTCCATTGCGGCGAACTTGACGGGCCATGTCCTCAAGACGCACGTTCGGGCCTCCCCACACCATTGTGGCGGGGCCGACTCATCGGCAAGCGCTCCACCTGGGGGGTGGGCTATGCCTCGGCAACAACCACCAGCCTGGGGAGCACGGTTAAGGATCGCGAGTTCTGGGCCGCCGATGGGGTGAGCGGCCCCGCCGCGCGGGCAGGGGTCTGCGAGCGAGGTCCCGGCCGGCCCCTGAGCAAGCCGCGCGTATTCGGGAGTCTGGGAGTGCCGCCTGTTCGTGCCCCTCCCCCGTTGGGCACTGGCGTCCGCCGTCTGCGTGTCGACGGGCCGCGCTCACCGCCCGATCGATCGCACGGAATGCCCACGGTCGCAGGCCTCGACCCGTACGACGCGGCACGCCTGCGGCGGAGGGCGTTCCACAGCGGCCGAGCGGCCGGCCACCTTGGGTTACCGACGAAATGCCCTGATCAGGGGTTTGCATCCCACCCGTGAAGAGCTTGTTCCAACCAGGCTCATAGGCCCACCGAACCTCGACGCCCGCCAGGACCTGTGCACTCGCGCAACGCGCGGGAAACCCTTCGGGCCGCCGCGCGAACGGCGGGAGCGAGCGTCTGGGGGGACTGACTGCCCGCCCTGAAGCCAATCGAGGACGACGTCCAGGTGGTCTCGCACGGAGCCCTCCTGATCCGCGAGGAGATGGCCAGGCAGTCGTGACCGGTGGTGGTGACCAGCAGCCAGGAGGACGCCCAACGGGCTGATCGCCGAACCCAGCGGCCAAGCACTATCCGCATTACTGCGCCAAGCGCGGCATGATCCACCGCGGCGGCCGCCCCGGCAGCCCCTCCACCCTGCGCTGCTACTTGCTGGCATTCCAGACCTGTGCCGTCTGGCACACCCACTTCCAACGCGAAGGCGTCGCCCCGGACGAGTGCCGCCTCCTCCGGGGCGACGCACGGTGTGTCTCTTTCTACGCTTCGTGTTGCGGGGTGTGTTCGGCCCAGATGGTTTTGCCCTGTGGGTGGTGGCGGGTGCCCCAGCGGCAGGTGAGTTGGGCGACGATGAACAGCCCCCGGCCGCCTTCGTCGAGTGTGCGGGCGCGGCGCAGGTGGGGGGTGGTGGTGCTGCCGTCGGTGACCTCGCAGGTGAGACTGGTGTCGCAGCGGATGAGGCGGAGATGCAGCGGTGGCTGGGCGTGGCGGATGGCGTTGGTGACCAGTTCGCTGACGATCAGGATGGTGGTGGGTGCGGCCTCGGCCAGGTCCCATGCCGTGAGCTGGGCGGTGACATGTTTGCGCGCGGCGGAGACGGCCGCTGGATCGGCGGTGAGGTCCCAGGTGGCCACGGTGGTGGTGTCGAGTGTGCGGGTTCGTGCGGCGAGCACGCGCAGTTGACGCGGGCCGCCCTCTGTCGCGAGGGCCTGCAGGGCGGTACGGCAGGTGGCTGCCAGTGAGGACTGCGGCTCGATACGTCGTGCGGGCGCGGTGGATCCAAAGGTCGCGGTCTCGGAAGCCGTTGGTTTCGCGGAGTGTGCGTGCAGCAGGAGCACACTGCCTTTACTGAGCCGGATCTCCGCGGTGGCCACATGTGGTCGTGTGCGTCCGAGCGGTGTGCCGGCGGGAAGGTCGACGGCGATGGTCACACCTTCGGGGTTGATGACGATGGGGGCGGGGTGGCCGGCGCAGGCGAGGGTGCAGTCCGCCGTGACGGGGTCGTAGACGGCGTACAGGCAGCGTGCCGTGACGTCGTGGGCGGCATCGTCCGGTTGCAGCCGGTGGAGGACGTCCTGGAGGTGGGAGAGCGTTTCGTCCGGTTGCATGTCGATGTCCGCCAGCGTTCGTATCGCGGCACGGAGTTCGGGCACAAGGGTGGGGGCCGGTTCTCCGTCCTCGGTCACGCTGCCGGCGACCAGCGCCACCCGGGCTCCGGGGAGTGGGATGGCGTCCAGCCAATGGGCCTGTGGCGTTCCGTTTTCGGCCCGGCCGTAGGCGAGTTCCACGGCCGCCGGTTGCGGCAGGCGCCCGGCCGGCGGTCCTCCGGCCAGCAGGGATGCGCACAGGTCGCGGGGTGCCTGACGTGGTGCAGAGGCCATGTGGCCCGTCCGCTCACCGCTCGGGGCAGGTACGGCGAAGGCGCACCGCGCTATGCGGCGGACCCGGATTCGGCAGATGACCAGGCTCATGCCCAAAGACAGGAAGGCTGCGGCGATGACCACCGTGCGGCCGCCCTCCGACACGCCCGGGATCGCGAACCCGTAGATGACCACGCTGGTCGCCAGGGTGGCGGCTCCGACGATCAGGGTGTGTCGAAGGGGCAGCAGGGCTGCCGCCATCACGGGTGCCAGGACCGAGTAGTCCGACCAGCGGACCAAGCCCCCTGCGGAGGCGTTCAGTTGCAGTGCGCACGTCGCCGCGAGATAGACGGCGAGCAGTGCACTCGGGTGCCGGAGCAGGAGGAGACTGGGCGTGGCCATTCTCCTCACCGTCCTTTCTGGTGTGGTGCGCAGCGCCTGCGGTCGATGCGCACAGTGGGTGGCGCATGGGTGAGGGGGCAGTACGCGGGTGTGCGGGTCATCGGACTGCGGATGTTCACGGCGGCACCTGTCCGGCGCGGACGGGGTCCGGAAGTTGACGGACTGCGACAAGGGCAAGGTCGTCCTGGAGGTTCTTGCCCACATGCCGGTCCACATCGAGGCTGACGTGCTGTACGAGGCGGCGGGGGCAGTCCCAGGTCCACGTATCGGCACGGTCGAGGAGAGGGAAGAAGTCGCCGGCGGAGTCGCGCGCCTCGGCCAGGCCGTCGGTGTAGAGGAGCAGCGTGTCTCCAGGGCCGAAGGCGACAGTGTCAAGGCGAAAGGCACTGGGAGTATCCGCCGCAAGCCCCAGCGGCGGGGCGGGCCGGGTGACCGGCAGCAGGGTGACCTGGTTGCCCTGGCGCAGCAGAGGTGGCGGGTGCCCGCAGCTGACCACCCTCACGACCTCCTCGTCGTCGGGGAGTTCGATCAGCAGGGTGGTGATGAACCTTTCGCCGCTCTCGGGCGCGATGGGGGTCAGCTCGCTCAGGTGCCTGCGAACGCTGCGTTCCAGGGAGGCCGCGAGTTCCGGGAGTGTGCGGCACTGCTGGGCTGCCTCACGGAAGGCGCCCAGGACAGCGGAGGCGTCATCGATGGCCGGAAGACCCTTTCCGCGGACGTCACCGATGAGGAGGCGTGTGGCCCGGCCGGTGCGGGCGGCTGCGTACAGGTCACCGCCCACCAGTGCGTGTGCCGCCGCGGCGCGGTACATCGAGGCGATCCGGAAGGGGCCGAGCTCCACCGGGATCGGCCGCAGCAGTACTCGTTGGGCTGCTTCGGAGACAGCCCGTACCTGGTCCAACTCCCGCAAGTCGCGGTCATGGAGCGCCCGGGAGGCGATGACGAACGCGGAGACCAAGAGCACCGCTCCGATGTGAATGGGCAGCAGCGGTGAGTTCAGCAGGCCGTCGTGGCGGTCCACGACAAACACTGCCGCGGCTGCCAGGACCGCGATGACGGCCGTGAAGCGTGTCCGAGCGAATGCTCCCGTGTACGTGGGGGCCGCCACCAGCAGTGCGGACAGGTGAACCGCCAGGGGGGCGAACGACGCACCCATGGTGATGGCCACGATCAGCAGGAGCGGAGGCACAGCCTGGCCACCCATGCCCACGGGTCCGGTGCCGCGACCATGAGCCTTCGGCCGCTTGGTGACTTCGGCGCCCGATGCTGGGAGCAATGGGGCCCCGTCATCGGTCCCAGGCGCGAAAGCGGGAGTGCGCGGGAAGTGCGGCATCACGAGTCTGGGGAGCGGCCGGATTTTCCTGGAAGGAAGGTGTCGTATCAACATGGCGCGGCTTTCATGCCATCGCGGTTGGGAAGGGTGAGTTGAGGCCCCAAGAGCCGAGGCGAGCTCCGCGACGTGGAGCCGTACCCGTTGGGCACGACTACTTTGCAGCGGCCGTCGACCGGACCGAGACGTGTTCACTCGCGCAACGCGCGGGAAACCCTTCGGGCCGCCGCGCGAACGGCGGGAGCGAGCGTCTGGGGGGATTGACTGCCTGCCCTGAAGGCGATCGAAACGGCCGCCACGACCGAGCCGTCCGCACCGTGGATCGGCGCTCCGACGCAGTGGACGTCCGGCCCCACCATTCTGTCGCTGCTGGCGTACCCCTCCCTGCGGACGTCGGCCAGCAGGGAGCGGAGCCGGGCGGGAGAGGTGACCGTGTTACTGGTGTAGCGACGCGGTGGGGTGCTCAGATATTCCTCTTGGACGTCGGCAGGCGCGTGGGCGAGCAACACGAGTCCCGCTCCCGTGGCGAATGCGCCGAAGCGGCCTCCCACCCGGCTGTCGGCCTGCGGGGCGCCCGGCGCGCTGAGACGCTCCAGGAAGACGACGTCCAGGTGGTCCCGCACGGAGAGATGGATGTGCTGCTCCTTCGTGACGTCGTACAGGTCCTGCAGGATCGGCAGGGCCGCATCGCGCAGCGGGAAGCCGCGAGGCGCGAGGGTGGCCACCTCCCACAGCCGCAGGCCCACCCGGTAGCGCCGGTCGGGTCCACGCTCCAGGGCTCCCCAGGCGACGAGTTCGGCAGCACGACGATGAACCGTCGGCACCGAAAGGCCCGTTCGCCTGGACAACTCGGTGAGGGTGAGCGCGGGGTTCTCGTGGGAGAAGGCCCCGAGCAACGCAAGGACCTTGTCGGTCACCGACATGCCGTGCTCGTCGGACATGTCCATGCTCCCTTCCTTCGTGTGCGGGACGGACTGCGCGCCGTTCGCCGGGCGCGCCGGTCACGGCCCCTCCCCGCACGACGGCCTGGGCCGTCGTGCGGGGCCCTGTCGGGCCGCCGGGCGATGCCGCGGCCCGCTTGCTGTCAGCGGGTGGTCTCGGCGGCCTTTTCGATGAGGTCGGTGACGATGCCGGGGTTGGTGACCTGTGCGGCGTGCGGGGTGTCGGCCTCGACGGTGTGGGCGTGGGCGCGGTTGGCCATGAAGCGCTCGGTGGCGGGCGGGATCACGTGGTCGTCCTTGGAGACGAGGTACCAGGGCTGGATGGTCTTCCAGGCGGGGTCGCCGGAGCCTTCGCCGAGTGCCTCGGGGGCGGCGGGGCTCTGGGTGGCGGCGAGTTCGGCGACGGTCTTGCTGCTGACGCGGTTGCTGAAGAAGAGGTTGCGGTACTGGTCGGCCTTGGCGTAGAGGTCGACCCCGATGCTGCCGTCGGTCTTGGGGAAGGGGACGGGGAAGAGGGCAGTGGGGACCTGGGCGTCGGGGTCGTTGGTGATCTGGGAGCCGGGGAACTTCTTGGTCAGGTCCTGGACGGTCTCGTCCTTGTCCGGCGCGAAGGCGGAGATGTAGACGAGCGCCTTGACGTTCTTGTTCCCGGTGGCGGCGTTGGTGATGACCATGCCGCCGTAGGACTGGCCGACCAGGACGACGGGGCCCTGGATGGTCTTGAGGTACGAGGCCAGGTAGGAGGAGTCGGCGCTCACGCCGCGCAGACCGGTGGGCGGCGCGACGACCGGGTAGCCGTCGTTCTGCAGGCGGTCGATGACGCCCTTCCAGCTGGCGGCGTCGGACCAGGCGCCGTTGGCCAGGACGACGGTCGGCTTGGGGGCGGCCGGGGAGTGGTGGGCGGGCGCGGCCGACGCGAACGCGGTCACGCCGGCGGCCAGGGCGACACCGGTCGCACCGAGGACGGCTATACGGAACGTACGACGGCGAAGCATGGTCTTCTCCTGATGGGATGGGGTTGTTCCGGCGGGCACACAGGCCCGCGCGGCTGGGGCACGCGACGATCGCGCCCCCTCGACGGCCCCCCGAGTGGCGGGGGTGTCGCGCCGGACCGTCCGTGCCGGCGGCGCGTTCATGAGGTCAAAGGCCGGCAGGTCGGGGCCGGCGGTCCGGGGTCACACGCGGGCGGGGAGGTGTTCCTCGGCCCAGTTCAGTGCGTAGTCCGCGACTTCCCGCCAGCCGTCCTGGCCGATGATGAAGTGCGAGCGCCCGGGGAACTCCTGGTACTCGGTGACGGCGGGCGACTTGCGGTAGAGGCGCCAGTTGGCCTTGTTGACCTTGGGCGGGACGATGTGGTCGGCCTCTCCCGCGATGAACAGCAGCGGGGCCCTGCGGCCGTTGCGGAAGTCGACCCGGGTGGCGGCCCGGGGATTGAAGTTGGCGAACGCCCCCTGGAAGAGGACCCGGGCCGAGCCCGGGACGGCATAGCGCTCGTAATGGGCGTCGGACTGGCTCTCACTGAGCGTGTTGGTGATGGCGTAGTGGAACTGCCGCGCCGTCAGCGGGACCGCCTTGTTCTTGTTGGCAGGGTTCTTCAGGACCGGCCAGGCCGATTTGAGGGTGGACAGGGGAAGGGGCAGCACGCCCTTGACGGCTGCGGAGTCGATCGCGACCCCGGCACTGCCCAAGCCCCGATCGAGCAGGAGCTGCACGACGGTGCCGCCGAACGAGTGGCCCATGAGGATGGGCGGATGGGGCAGGGCACGGATGATCCGCTCGTAGTGGTCGACCACCTCGCGCAGGCCGACCCCCGCGATGCCCGAGGGGTCACGCCGCAGCTCCTCCACCTCGCGGTCGAGACCCGGCCAGGCGGGAGCTATGACTCTGTACCCCCGCGCCTCGTAGTAGTGCTTCCACCCCTCCCAGCTAAGCGGGTTCACCCACAGGCCGTGGATGAGCACGATCGTGCCGGCCTCATTGGCGTAGGGCTCACTCATACGGACCTCCGAAATGGATAGAACGTTCTGTTCATTAAGCTAGTCGAACCGGTACCCACGGGCAACTGGAGCCGTGAACACGGCGTGCGCCGGCCTCCCGCAGCGCCCCCAGACTGTCGCCGAAGGCCCCGGACCCACATCCGTCGAACGCCTGCGGGAAAACCGGTCACCGAGCCGGGCCGGGCAGTCGTTTCGACAGCGCACCAGGCGTCCGCCCGGTCTCCGGGCGGCAGCGAAGGCGCCAGGACCGCGCAAGGCCCGGATTCCTCGAGGCGAAAGATCCAGGGGTCGCGTCCCGGAGCCAGGGCGACCGGATTCCGCCCCGCTCGGCCCCGGACCGTCATGAACTCCAGTCGTCGGCACTGTCGGATGACTTATGCGGGCCGGCCCCACCGATACCGATACTGAGCGGGTGCCCATGCGGTCACGCGCTGGTGCCGGGCCTGTCGTGGCCCGTCGTCGGCCAGGGCTACGGCCGCCTCACCGCTCCCACCATGCGCCGAGGAGCATGATGTCGAAGATCATCCTTGTCACCGACGCGTCCAGCGGCCTCGGGGCGGCGACTGCCCAGGCCTTGGCCGAAGGCGGTCACGTCGCCTACGCCGGTATGGGCGCGGCATCAGGCCGTCGGCCGATCGCCGCCCAACCGGACCGGGCTGCGGGCCGTCAGGGGGCTCAGCCGCGTCCGATCGCCCTCGACATCGCCGATCAGCGCTCGGTCAGCGCCGCGGTCACCGGCATCACGGCCGAAGCCGGGCGGATCGACTGCGTGGTCCACACCATGGGACCGGTGCCCCGGGGCCCCGTCGAGTCCTTCACCCCCTACCAGTTGGCACAGATCTACGACGCGAACGTGCTGTCCACCCAGCGGGTGAACCGTGCTGTGCTGCCGCAGATGCGCGAGCGCCAGGACGGCCTGCTGGTCTGGGTGGTGTCCCGCGGCGACCCCGCGGACGAGGCCCCCTATCTCGCCCTGCACTCCGAAAGCGTCACGGTGATCGACCATCTCGCGGCAAGCTACGCGAAAGAGCTGGCAGGCTTCGGGGTGGAGGCCACAGTCGTCGTGGCCGGCCTGACCGTGCCAGAAACCGGCCGGCGACTGCAGCTGGTCCGCCCGGACGACCTCGGTACCGCGCAGGCGTACGAGGACCGGTATCCCGCTCTGGTCGATCGAGTCGACGCACACCTGGCCGATCAGGCCGTCACCGCGGCGCGTCTCGCCCGCACGGCGCACGCCGTCGCAGCCGTCGTGGACAGCCCGAAGGGCACTCGCCCGCCGCGGGTCACCGCCGGTGCGCCGTGACCGGCTGCCCGGGACCGGCGGTTGATCGGACGCTGAAGGGCGCGGTCAAGGCGTGGACGCGGGTCTCACTCCCCCAAGGCCCCGAGCGCGTCGCGGAGCGCTGCCCGGGAGGAGATGCCGAGCTTGGGAAAGATCTGGTAGAGGTGCGCTCCGACTGTCCGGTGCGAGAGATAGAGCCGTTCCGCGATCTGCTTGTTGCTCAGCCCCGATGCCGCCAGGTCCGCGATCTCCCGCTCCTGCGACGTGAGCACCTTCCCGCCCGCTTCCGTCCTCTGCGCGACCCATCCGGCGGCCCGCAGCTGCTTGGCGGCACGATCCGTCCAGGGGCCGGCGCGAAGCTCGGCGAAGGCGTCGCGGGCCAGCGTCAACTGTCCTCTGGCCTCCGCGTTCGCCCTGGCCCGTCGGAGCCGTTCGCCGTGGGCCAGCCGCACCCGGGCCAGATCGAACGGCCATTGCTCGACATCCGGCAGGGCCAACGCCTCGCCGAACAGACGCACCGACTCCTCGTCGTCCGTGGCGCACAGAGCGGCCGAAGCGCCGGCGAGGAGCGCGAGCCGCGTCGAGAGCGCGGCAATGTCGTTGTCCCGGATGGCGCGCACATGAGCGGCCGCTTCCGCCGGGCGGCCGGTGCGGACCGCGGCTTCGACGAGATCCATCATCACCCACAGGGCGTGCGGCACGTGGGAGGCGAAGCTGCCCGCGGGGCTGATCGCCGTCGCGTGCCGATAAGCGCTGGTGAAGTCACCGCGTCCGAGATCGGACACGGTGCGTATGTGCCGGGCGTAGTGCAGTGCCGTCCCGACGCCCCGCGGTGCGGCCCATTGGGCGATGCGGCCGGTGAGGAGGCCGACCGTCGCGTCCTCCCCGCGGGGGGCGGCGACGACGGCCCGGCAGTACCAGAAGTACCAGGTGAAGAACCGGTAGCCGGACTCCTCGCAGAGCTGGACTCCTTCCTCGGCCAGTTCGACGCACTCGTCCCACCGGCCGGTCAGGTAGTCGTCCAGGCACAGGTGCATCAAGGCGCCGATGTGCCGACGCACCGGGCCGCCGTCCCGTCCCTGGCGGACGACCTTCCACGAGGGCTCACGGAGGGCCGACAACCGGTCGAGGTAGAGCGCGGCGGTGCCGACCCTGACGATGCGGCCGGGGTCGGTCTCCTCGGGAAGCCCGCCGAGGATGCCCTCCATCTGGTCCAGCGCAGCCGCTCCGGAACGCGCCGGGTCGGAGAAGGTCTTGCCGGCCGCGGACAGCAGTGCGGGCGGTTCCGGGCGCAACCGGGAGAGCGCGGCGTAGAAGGGGTCCCACAACTCCGCACGGCCGCTGAAGAAGCACAGGAGCAGCAGCAGGTGCACGGAGTCGACGACGGCGTTGTCCTCGGCGTCGTACTGGTGGGTGCCGGACTCGATGGCGCCCACCAGCAGGCGGTGAGCCGTGTCGATGTCGCCGTCGCCGTTGATGACCAGATAGGCGGCGGCAGCCGCGGAGCGCAGGGACCCGGCCAGGTCGGGGTCGGCGCGTCGGGCGTCTTCGAGCAGCTCCGAGACGCCGCGCAGCTCCCCCGTCGCGTCGGCGCCAATGTAGGCGGCCTCGGCCAGGCGGCGAGCCCGGTCCGACCCGTGGGGACTCAAGTCCGCCGCCCGTATCAGTGCCGCAACCGCGCCCAGGGCGTCACCGCGCGCCGTGATGCGGTGAGCGGCTTGCTCCAACAGGACGGCGACCTGCTCGTCCGGCTCGACGGACGCTTCTCCGAGATGCCAGGCCCGGCGCTCGGGCTGATGCGCCAGAGCCTCGGACAGGGCCCGGTGCGCCGCTCGGCGCTCGCCGCTGGAGCAGGCGTCGACGACCGCCGAGCGGATCAGGGGGTGGCGGAACACGAGCCGCCGGGTGCCCTCGTCGACGGTGACCAACTGGTCGTGCTCGGCCTGGGCGAGATCTTCGAGGTCGGCGCCGCAGCCGGCGTGCCGCGCCGCCGCCTGCAGGACCCCGAGATCGCCGGTCCCGTCCATCGTGGCGAGCAGCAACAGACGGCGGGCGGCATCCGGAAGGCCGGAGACCCGGGAGACGAACAGCGCCTGGAGCCGCTGGCTCAGCGGCAGGACCGCGGGAAGGTTCTCCAGCGCCATGCGCTGCTGCCCGCTCAGCACCGTGGGCAATTCGAGCAGAGCCAACGGGTTCCCTTCGGCCGCGGACAGCAGCCGACGCCGCACTCGTTCGGCAAGGTTCGGGAACCGCGCGTCGAGCAGGGCCCTCGACGACGCTTCGTCCAGCGGCGGCACCTCGTACTCGGGTAGTCCACCGCGGTTGAAGAAGGTCTCACTCCCTTGGCGCACGGCGCCGAGGAAGCCGACCCGGCTGCCCCCGAGCCTGCGGGCGACGAAGCCGAGCACGGCGGCGCTGGCGCGGTCCACCCACTGCAGGTCATCGATGACGAGCAGCAGGGAGTCGGGCGCGGCCACCTGGCGAAGGAGCATGAGGGTCGCGCTGGACACGACGAGTCGGTTCGGCGACGCTCCGCTGCCGAAGCCCAGCGCGACACGCAGGGCCTCCTGATGGATGCCGTCCAGATCACCGAACGTCTCGGAGAGGGGCAAGAGGAGTTGGTTCAGGCCGGAATAGCTCACGTCGGCCTCGAACTCGACGCCGGCCGCACGCAGGACCCGCGTCCCGGTCGCGGACGCCGCCTCCGCCACGGCATTGAGCAGAACCGTCTTGCCCACCCCCGCCTGTCCCGACAGCAGGAGCGCCCCGCCCCGGTCGGTGGCGCCGAGGAAGTCGCGTATGCGATCCAGTTCCTTGGCACGCCCCACCAGAGCGCCACCGGCTCCGTCATCAAAGGGGTCGCCGTAGCCCACCCGTCCACGCTCCCGTCAGCCGTCCACGTCCGCCCGGATTCCACTCGGGCGGACATTCCTCGAATTCATCGACAAGGGGGTGTTCATGCTACCGCGCGAACCGCCGGTATCGCCTTTCCGAGCCGTCTTCTCACTAAACTCTTCGGCACGCCCGGAGAACCAGGGAGAACGTTTTTCACTGAGTGAAAGCGGGAACCCGGCGAGCGTGTACGGGGGGGTAGTGTGTCGTCCGGACACGGCTTCCTTCGACGGAAGACCCGCTCGCTGCCAAGGCCCCTGTGCAGGTGGGCACCAGCCAGGTGCCCGTCCGGTCGGCAGCGGCGACAAAGCGTGAATACCGCACCGCGCGCGATGCGGGGAGCGAAAAAGGCGCCCCGTCGACCCGTGAACATCGCGCGTCCAATACGGCGGCCCATGACCATTCGTTCCCCAGGGTTATTTTCCGCCCTCCCGTCGCACAATAGTCGGCACCGCCGGTCCGTGCATTCGCCTGACGCCCTTTGTGTGCCGATACGCGCATACGCCTGCACCGCCCCGACGGGAATATCGGACGGCGCCCGTGGGCATGCGAGCGGTCCTTCGGCGGGGCGCGGGGCGCCGTCCCAGCGGCGTTGCGGCCTGGGTGCCCCGCTGTTGCCCCACTCCGATTATGGAAGGAACGTTCTATATAATGTCTCCATGACCGAGACGAAGAGCGGGCCTGCCACGACCGGCCGCAAGTCGGCGGCGCGGGAGCGCCTGCTGACCACGGCGAGCAGGCTCTTCTACACCGAAGGGATTCGCGCTGTCGGCGTCGACCGGGTGATGGCGGAGGCCGGCATCGCGCGGGGCACCTTCTACCGGCACTTCGAGGGTAAGGACGACCTGGTACGCGGCTATCTGGAGGCCACCGATCACGAGATCCGGGCCCGGGTGGCGGTGGCGGCCGAGAAGACGGGGGGAGGTGCGTCGTTGCTCGATGTCGTCGCGCACAGCATCGGCGAGGAGATCTGCGGTCCCGGGTTTCGGGGCTGCCCCTTCATCAACGCGGCCGCGGAGTACCCGGATCGGAAGTGTCCGATCCACCAAGCCGTGCTGAGGCACCGCGAGTGGTTCCACCAGTTGCTCGAGGACACCCTCGCGACCATGGGCGTCGCGAACGCCCGGCAGTCCGCCGACATGGTGGTCGCCCTGCGTGACGGAGCGATGGTCGCCGGCTACCTCAGCGACTCCACGGCCGCGGCGCGCACCCTGGTCCAGGGTGTCGGCCTGGTCGTCGCGTCGGGCTGACGGAAGGGCGGGCCGACGTCAGGAGGCACCGGCCTCCGAGCCCGGCCGGTGCCAGGTGACGGCCACCGCGGCGAGGGTCCTTCGCGGGGCGCGGGGAGCGACGCAAGAGCAGCCGACCGTTCGGGCCGGTCCGGGGCCCTCCCCGCGGGGGCGGGGAGCAGGTGGACGATGCCGCCCTGCTCAGCCGTGACGATCAGACGGGCGGACCCTTCAATCCCTCCGGCACGTTCCACGTCAGCTCCAGCCCAAAGCCCTACGCACGCGTCTCGGGTGCGACGAGGCTGATGCACCGGCTCGGCTTCAGCCCGCAGGTCCCCGCTCGGCGGGTCGCCGAGCGGAACGAGCAGGCCGTCACCGTGCGGAAGGAGGCGACCTGGGCGGAGGGAAAACAGTCCGGGCGGCCTGCGGGGGCTACATCTGCTTCGAGGACGAAGCAGGCTTCACCCCGCCGACCGCCCAGAGGACGCACCTGGGGCCGACGCGGGCACACCCCGTCGTGACCGTCAGCGGGCGCCGCTCGGGACGCCTGTCCGTGGCCGGACTGATCGCCATGGCGTAAGGCATCCCTGAGCGGGGCCTGAGAATGCCGGTCGTCGGTGTGGCCCGGGTCCCCCCTGCACGACGGCGGCGCCGGACAGGACTCCTGTCCGGCGCCGCCCGCCCGCCTGTTCCGCCGGCGTCAGGGGAGCCAGAGCGTCAGGAGGAAACCCGGGCTGTCCCACGTGCACGTGTACTGGTAGGCCTGGCCGGAATCGACGAACTTCTTGCCGGCCGTCTTGCAGGCCTCGCTCGTCGAATACACCTTGTACGGCACACTCGCGTTCGCCGGGGCGGCGAGCGCCAGCATCCCGGTGAGCGTCGCGGCCACGGCCACGGCGACCGAGGCGCCTCTGCGCTTGTTCATGTCCCCTCCAGGAAGCACTCGTTGCACGACTGGATCATCGGCATCCTCACACCATCACAATGGACACGTCAAGTATGCGGATCATGGGCGGCGTCGCCGTGCCGCCCCGGCGGCAACGCGGCCGGAAACCTGACAGGGGTCCTGCTTCACCGATCGGGTGACGGCCGCCTGATCGGAGAGCCGTGCACACCGTCATGGGCATCGGCGGGAGCCGGAGAAGCCCCGACATCACCCAAGCCGTGAGCTTTTGAAGGTAGAGCGGCTCGATGGCTTCCATCTCGCCGGGTGGCGGGAATTGGTGCAGGTGACTCGTCGTGGGCCCCCGGGGCTGGACCCCTTGAGCGCGGAGTCGAGCCGGCAGCATCGCCCGCCGCCTCGTCCACGTTGTCGATCCGATGCGCCAGGCAGTCACACTCCCGTGGAACCCGGTTGCCCTCGACCCCGGCGACGGCGTACAAATGCGGCAAAAGGTCCTCCATGCGACTTTCGGGTCTCGACAACCTCCAAGCTGCGCAGGGGCCCTGTCTTCAGGCCGTAGCCAAGGCGGGATCACCCGAACCGGGAACCAAGGACGAACGCACGTCCGACCCCCAGGCACCAATCACGGTTTGCGCGTCGCTTCTGAGACTGGCGGCCGCGCTGCAGGCCCCGACTGCTGCGCCGGCAGCGACGACGAGGAGGATCAGGACGATGATCGTCGCGCCCACGCCTCCCGTCCCGCCATGGGGTGGTACGACGACGCCCTTGTCAGGCCGCTGAGCGTCGTAGGCCACAGTGAATTGGTCACCCACGCAGGTCGTGGACGGCAGCGTCGCGTCATCGACGCGGTGGGTGCCGCTCCCGACGATGGTGTACTCGACGACAACATGCTGACGAGAGGAGGTTTCGTCCTCGCCGTGGCCGCTCACCTTCGTGTAGATCCGGACACACTGGCCGGGGACGCGCTCTCCGTCCCGCAGGACAACTCGGGTGCGGCGCCAAGAACGCACCACAAATGCAGCGCCGACGAGTGCACCCACAGCGATGAGCGCTGGCCCACCCACGAGAAACGATTCGCCTGCGTCCATTCCGCCGTACCTTCTGTTCCCCAGGGACTGCCATCGACGAGCGGCATGGATGCCGTGCTGTCGTGGTGGCAACGATCGAGCAGATCATTGCAGGTCACTGGGGGTAAGGGCAGCAGTTGTGGCCGAACTGTGAACACAGGTAAGACGCCATGCCGTCCCGGCCCTCTGCGTCACGCGAACAGGTGAGGAGAACGGCCAGGGCAGCCGGCGGGAGTAATCGTGTGCCAAGGCTTCGCGCCCTTCGACGGAGCCAGAACGTTGTCGAACGTGCTGTCCGGTGCTGGGGCGCTACAAGGTCTCGTCCCACCGTTTGCGGTACGACCGGAGTTGACGGTGTTGACGGGGACTGCCCCGGGGCCAGGTGCCGGCCTCGGGGCAGTCGGTGGTCGTGCGCGGTCAGTTGAGCGAGGAGAGGAGCGTGTCCAGTGCCTTGACTTCGGTGGCCTTGTCCGGGTTCGGGGCACGTAGCGCGGTCAGGACCTGGTCGATCTCGCCGTCGAGGAAGTTCCAGGCCTGCTCGTTCTTGGGCTCGAGGGTGGGCTGGTCGTCGTCCCATGCGGTCTCGAGGTCGGTCACCCGGGTGGTCGCGGCCGCCTGGTCGCCGGAGTTGAGCTTCGTCAGGGTGTCGGATGCGATCGTGCGGAACTTCGCGATCTCGGCCGGAGGGAACGACGACGTTGCCTGCTTCGGCGTGAGATGGACGGTCGTGGGCGCGGGACCGTCTTCCTCGCTGGTCGCCGCCGCGTGGGGCTGCTGGTGAGCCCAGACGAGAAGTGCCGCAGCTGCGACCGCTACGACGGCGTAGTAACCGAGCATGATCCGCTCACGCGCCGGGTTCAGCGCCTGCGGGGTCGGGGCGGAAGTCTCGATGACATCCCTGCGGCTGAAGGTGAGATACAGGACCGTGGCGAGGATCGCGGCAAGGAAGATCACACTGGTCGCCGCGGTGCCGAGGCCCAATCCGCCATCGCTGCTGGGCGATCCGAGCCAGTCGCCGAGATTGGCGCCGAGCGGGCGGGTGAGGATGTAGGCCAGCCAGAAGGAGAGCACCGCGTTGGCGCCGAGGCGCCAGGCGAAGACGATCGAGACGATCAATCCGAGCGGGAGCAGTACGGAGACGTCCGGGGTCCAGCCGGTCAATTCCAGGGTCCAGTCGCCGGTCGCGGTGCCGAGGGCGAAGGTGACCAGGACCGCGAGCCAGTAGAACAGTTCACGCGGACGAGTGGTGATGCTGTGGACCGACAGGGTTCGCTCGCGGGCGTACCAGATCCCGAAGACGAGAGCGAGGAGGCAGGCGAACACGCTGCTGCTCAGTGCGAGGGGAACGCCCTGGCTGTCGGTGAGGATGTCGGTGTAGAGAGTGCCGGTCACGCTCACCACCACCACGGTGAGCCAGTACACGAACGGCACATAGCGTTTGGTGCTGAGCTGCCAGCCCAGGACGCCGGCCAGAACGGCGGTGAAGATCAACGCGGTGTTGATCAGTCCGACACCGAGGTTCATGTTGATCCAGTCGGCGAAGCTCTCGCCGACAGTGGTGCACAGGATCTTGATCACCCAGAACCAGATGGTGACCTCGGGAACTTTGTTCAGCAGCTGCCGGGCGGCCGTCGGATTCTCGGGCGTCGTCGTGGTCGTCATGGAACCCCTCACGTACAACGGGTAGCGGAACGGAGGGGGCGTCACTCCCGTCCGCCGCGGAACGCTAGACCATCTACACCCGTGTAGACAAGCGCAGTCCTGATCCGTAGGGTGCCCATGTGACTTCGATAGCGCCCCATGCTCGTCCGGGCGGCCCTGCCGCAAGCGTCTTCCAAGGCGCGCTTCGCGTTCCCGCCATCGTTACCGCTTTCTGGATAGGAAAGGGGTTGTCGACGGCGCTCGGTGAGGGCGCTTCCGACTTTCTCGTCCAGGCCATGGTGCCGGAGCTCGCGGTGGTGCTCGGATTCGCCGGCTTTCTCATCGCGCTGGTGATCCAGTTCCGCCAGGCTCGCTACCGGGCGTGGACGTACTGGTTCGCCGTCGCCATGGTCGGCATTTTCGGGACGATGGCAGCCGACGTTGTGCACGTGGCCCTCGGCGTGCCGTACACCCTCTCCAGCATCCTGTACGGGGTGCTGCTGCTGGCCGTGTTCTGGCTGTGGCGGCGTACCGAGGGCACACTGTCGATTCACACCATCGACTCCCCTCGCCGTGAGGCGTTCTACTGGGCAACCGTCGTCGCCACCTTCGCGATGGGTACCGCGCTGGGCGACTTCACCGCCTTCACCCTGCACCTGGGCTACTTCACCTCCGCGGCCGTGTTCGCGGTACTGATCCTCATCCCGGCGGCGGGGTACCGCTGGCTGCGCTGGAATCCGGTGTTCTGCTTCTGGGCCGCCTACGTGATCACCCGTCCGCTGGGCGCATGCATCGCCGACGGCCTGGGCAAGCCCCGCTCCGTCGGAGGCCTCGGCCTCGGTGACGGACCGGTGACACTGGTCCTGCTCGCCCTGATCGTCCTGGTGGTCGGCTACCTCGCGGTCACCAAGACGGACGTCCAGCGTGCGCACGAGACCACCCCCGCACCGGAATCGGCCGCGGCGCGCATGTAGTGGACAGGTGACGGGGCTTCGATGACCTGCCCGGGGGCGGGATCCTCGAAGCCCTTCGCGCCTGGCAGGGGCTCCGACTGGCTTCCGGCCAGGCAGCGGTTCTTGATCCGGTGTCGTCGTACGGACCGGTTGCACACTGGGGTACGGCCGAATGTACACATTCGGCCGTACCCCCAAACCGTCTTGGCCGCACAGGAGCCGCACGAGCACGCGCCAGGAGCCCGAACAACAGCACCCCGATGACGATGCGGTAGGCCACGAAGGCGTTGAGGGAGACCGCGTGCCGACCAGGAGCGGAGCCGCTCCGACGCCCGCGCCGACGGCGTCCTTCAGTTCGTGCAACCCCGCGCCGGCAGGACCGCGGCCTGGCCGATGCCGACGGCGCTCATCCGGGTTGGTTTCGGTGCCGCGGTGCCGGCCAATGCCGACGTGCGGCGCGTGCGAAGTCAACGGCGCAGTCGGCGCAGGGCGTGGCGCGCCCGGCCGCGCCAGCGGGCCATGTGCCGTTGCCAGGTACGGGAGCGCCGGGTGGCGGCGAGGCCGGTGAAGAGTTCCTCGTAGGCACGGGCGACATGGGCGGGGTCGAAGCGTTCGGCGGCGTGACGGGCGGCTTCGCCCATGCGGCGTCGGCCGGGCTCGTCGGCGATCAGGTCACACAGCACCGAGGCCAGGGCCTGCGGGTCGCGCATGGGGACCAGGCGGCCGTCGACACCGTCGTCGATGATTTCGGCGGGGCCGAGCGGGCAGTCGGTGGCGACGACCGGTAGGCCACAGCGCATCGCCTCGACCAGCGTCATCCCGAAGGACTCGGCGTCGGAGGCGGAGGCGACGATCGACGCCTTGGCGAACTCGGGCTCGATCGGTGAGACCGCGCCCATCAGCTGCGCCTGCTGTCCCAGGTCGTACTGGTCGATGAGCTGCTGGAGCGGCCGCTGTTCGGTTCCCGTGCCGTAGATGCGCAGTGCCCATTCCGGGTACTTGGCGGCGACCTGGGCGAACGCTTCGATGAGCAGGTCGAACCGCTTGCCGCGGACCAGCCGTCCGGCGGCGGCAATCACCTTGGGTGTCTGCTGCGTGGGCGGCAGACCGGGGTCGGGGACGCCGTTGGGTATGGCCAGAACACGGACGCCGGGCAGGCGCATCTTCGCCCGGTAGGCAGTTGCGTCCGCTTCGGTGGTGGTGACCACCGCGTCCAGGTCGCGGTACCAACGGGCGAGGTGGGCGCGGAGCTTCTTGCTGTGGCCGTCGTGGGTGAGGTGTTCCTGGGCGATGCGCAGGGCGCGGGCCGGGCCGAGGCGGGCCAGGTAGACGTTGATGCCGGGCCGGGTTCCGATGATGACGTCCGCGTCGCAGGTGCCCAGGTACTGCTCGACGCGCTGGTCGGTGAGGCGGCTGTACTGCTTGTACCTCTTCTCCGCGGTGGGGAAGACGCGAGCTGGGTCCTGTCTCAGCGGTTCGGCCGCGTCGGCGGAGTCCGGGCGGATGTCGACCATGGGCACGATGGTCACGCGGGGGTCGACGGTGAAGCGGGGACGGGCACGATGCCGCATCATCGAGACCACCGTCACCTCGTGCTGGTCGGCCAGTGCCGTGGCGAGGTTGAGCGTGGTGCGGATGGTGCCGCCGATCCCGTAGACGTTGTGGATCAGAAACGTGATCTTCATGCGCCGGGCTCCCGGGTCGTCTCCGTGCCGGCGCGGCGGCGCGAGCGGAGCAGTTCCAGGGCCAGCGGCAGCAGGGAGACGGCGACGATGACGCCGACGATCGGGAGCAGGTAGCGGTCGACGTCGGGGACGCTCGAGCCGAGGGCGTAGCCGCCGAGGACGAGGCCGGCCGTCCACGCCAGGCCACCGATGATCTGCCACAGCGTGAAGGTCCTGGTGGGTACACGGGCCATCCCGGCGAGCGGGTTGAGTACGGTCCGTACGACCGGGATGAAACGGGCAAAGACGATCGCCTTGCCTTGGCCGTACCGGGCGAGCAGGTCCTCGGCCCGGGCCATGCCGTCGATCAGGTGCCGGTTGCGGGTACGGCCCAGCAGGGCCCCTCCGGCGCGGCGGCCGATCAGGTAGCCGACGTGCGCGCCGAGCAGCGCCCCGGCCGCGGCCGCCACCAGCACCCGGGGCAGGGACAGATGCAGGCCGTCCGCCCCGGTGGTGCAGAGCAGTCCTGCGGTGAACAGCAGGGAGTCGCCGGGCAGGAAGAACCCGATCAGCAGTCCGGTCTCGGCGAACAGCACCAGGAAGACACCCACCGTGCCGAACGCCGTCAGCAGTGATGTGGCGTCCAGCGGGTTGAGGGCGAGAAGCACCAGGAGGCCTTTCTGTCGTGTGCAGGCCAGGGTCTGGACTGCCTGGTACGGGCGCATGGCACACTCGGGAGGCGACGGCGTTTACACCGCCGTAGATGTTCTACGTGACTGTAGAAGATACGAGGAGGACCGGCAAACCTCATGAGCGCCCCTATCCAGGGCCGGGGCCCCAAGCGGGCGAACGGCGAACGCGAGGCGGAGATCCTCGACGTGCTGCAGCGGACCGATGGCGCGATGACCCCCGGCCAGGTCTCCGAGCGGCTGGGAGGTGAGCTGGCCTACAGCAGCGTGGTGACGATCCTTACTCGCATGTACGCCAAGAACCTGCTCACCCGCATCCCACGCGGCCGGGCCTACGCCTACGCTCCGGTGACCGACGAGCCCGGCTTCGCCGCTCGCCGTATGCGTTCCGTCCTGGAGCAGCGGCCTGACCGCGAGGCCGTGCTCGCCCGGTTCGCCGACAGCCTGTCGACCGCCGACGCGGAGCTTCTGCGTCAGTTGCTCGGCCCCGACCAGAATCCGTAGAGGGGCGTTCGGATGCGCATCGCCGTCTACTTGCCACTGCTGCTGTCCTTGTTCGCCCCGCTCGGGGCGCGGCCTCTGTCGGATCGCTGCGATCCGCGACTGGCGACCTGGCTGCTCACCGCTGTCTGCGTGGTCCTCGGGGCGGCGAGCACCGTCTCACTGGGCCTGCTGGCGATCACTGGCCTGATCCGGATCCCTCTGCTGGCAAGCTTCGGCCACTGGTCGGCCGGCGCCGCGCAGCACAACGATCCTGCCGAGGTGTCCGTGGCACTGATCGCGGGACTGCTCCTGGGCGCCGCCGTCCTGATGGCCGTCCGTATGCTCTGGCGCCGCGCCCGATCCTTGGCCGCCGCGGTCCTGGAGGCGGCGTGCATGCCCACGCAGGACGGTCTGGTCGTGGTCGACGACGATATCCCCGACGCTTTCGCGATCCCCGGCCTGCCGGGCCGCGTGGTGGTGTCCACCGGCATGCTGCGGACCTTGGATGTCCCCGAGCGCGACATCCTGCTCGCTCACGAACGTGCCCACCTGTCGGCCCATCACTACGCCTTCGTCGCGCTCGCCCAGCTCGGGGCGGCCGCCAATCCCTTCCTGCGCCCTCTCGCCACCGCGGTGACCTATACGATCGAGCGCTGGGCCGACGAGAACGCGGTGGCCGGCACCGGTGACCGCAGGAGGGTGGCCCACACGGTCGGCAGGGCCGCGCTGGCCGCCCATCATGCTCCTGCCCGACCCGCGTGGGCTGCTCTGGGCATCCTCGGCCGTGGCACCCCCTCACTCGCCGGCGCAGGACCTGTGCCCAGGCGCGTGGCCGCTCTGCTTGCCCCGCCGCTTCGCCGCCACCCCGCCCTCGCTGCCGGCACCGCCGTGTTCCTGGCCATGGCTGCCGTGTCCAGCGTTGATGCCGTGCGCGACCTCCACTTCCTGCTGGAGGCCGTCGGCGCTTGACGCATCGGGGCCGGCTGTTCCCGGGTGGAGAGCAACTCCGCCCCGGCGGGACGCTAAGCGGTCCGGGCCGGCCTTCCACTCCGGGGCGTGACGCCTCGGCGCTCGTGAAGATACGCGTGGCCCATGAATCCGAACAGGATCGCGAGGAGCACCGCTGAGGAGCCCGCGGTGCCGAGGTCGAGGCCGCCCTTGGCGGTGGGCTTGGTCAGGAAGTCGCCCGCGGTGGCGCCCAGGGGGCGGGTGAGGACGAACGCGATCCAGAACAGCAGGACGTTCGGCACGGCCGGTACGTACATGAGGGCGAGCAGGCAGGCGAGCAGTCCGGTGATGAGCAGTGCGCCTCCGGCGTAGCCGAGTCCGGAGCTGTCGGACAGGAAGTCACCCATCGAGGTGCCCAGGGTGTTGGACACGAGGATGGCTGTCCAGAACAGGGCTTCCGCGCGAAACGTGGTGATGTCCTGGAGGGTGAACGGCAGCCGGGTCAGGCGCCAGGCGGCGAAGACCGCGATCAGCAGGGAGACGAGGATGCCTGCTCCGGCCGGGTATCCCAGTCCGAGCCCCTGGGGTCCCCAGCCGAGCGTCGTGGAACCCGGTGAGAGGTACTTGGCGCTGGCGTCACGGTTCATGAAGTCGGACATCGTGGTGCCGGCCATGCTGGTGGCGAGGATGACCGTCCAGTAGAGGAAGGGGTTGTACCGGCGCGACCGGAGCTGCACGACCAGGGTGACCAGGAAGATCACGAACAGGGCGATCGTGGTGAGGAAGTAGCCGATCTTCAGGGTCTGGGCGAAGAGGTCGCCCGCGGTCTCGCCGAGCGTCGTCGCCGCGATCTTCATGATCCAGAAGGCCATGGCGACCTGCGGCAGCTTCTTGATCGTGCGGGCGCCTGCGGTCTCGCCGATGCCGGACGAGGGTTGGGCAACGGTTCGAGGATTCTTCACCTCTGTCCCTCCTGGGGTGCCGTCGTGGACGTGGGAACGGCCGCAGTGGAGGGGTGACCTCGCCGGAACGCGGGCACTCGTTCGCGGGATCCTGTCCACATATGTCTACAGTTATGTAGACAGCAAGCTGGAGCTTAGGACCGACCACGCCAAGGCGTCGGTAGGCGCGCCGGAGCCCCTGGGGCACGGGGCCGGCCGTGTGTCATCACGGCTTGCCCGGGTCCTCTCCCCGGTGGGGCAGGAGCAGGGTGAAGGTTGCCGGGTGGGCACGGGCCAGGGTGAGGCGGCCGTCCGCGGCGGCGGCCATCTCCCTGGCAAGCGCCAGGCCGATGCCGCTTCCGTGTCCCGTGGTGGTGCCGCGGGAGAACAGGGCGTGCGGATCGAGCGTGAGCGTTCCTTCGTCCTCCACGTCCACGGCGACCACTCCCCCGAGCTCCCGCACGGTCACCCGCACCGTGCCCTGTCCGTGCCGGTGGGCGTTGTCGAGCAGGATGTCCAGGATCTGATCGCTGGTCCGGCCGGCAACGCCGAGGCGGGCGGTGCCGGGTTCCGGTGCGACGGCCAGGCGGCGGCCGTCCTGCGCCAGCGGCCCGTGCCACCGGCGCTCCGCCTGCGCCAGGACCTCGCCGACAGAGCGGACCGCGGTGCCGCCCGTGGCGGGGG
Source organism: Streptomyces sp. NPDC002574 (assembly GCF_042889545.1). NCBI lineage: Bacteria > Bacillati > Actinomycetota > Actinomycetes > Kitasatosporales > Streptomycetaceae > Streptomyces > Streptomyces sp. NPDC002574. Next base: position 461,303 of record NZ_JBIARB010000002.1, on the reverse strand, counting down.
CTCCGCTCCTTGCCAGTTGGAGCACTTCGTCGATGGTGTGCTGAAGGTACCGCGACTGTTCCAGGGCCTCGTGTGTCGCCGCCCGCAGGTCCGCTCCTGGCGTGGACAGTGCCGTCTCCAGCCCCAGTTGCAGTCCCGTCAGCGGGGTGCGCAATTGGTGGGAGGCGTTGGTGGCGAACTCCCGTTCGTGGCGCAGCAGGCCGCTGAGGCGTTCGACCATGTCGTTGTGCGTCGCGGCGACCTGATCGATCTCGGCGATGCCCGATGGCGCGGCCCGGGCGGTGAGATCGCCGTCGGTGACCTGAGCGGCCGTGCCGGCCAGGGCTTCCAGCGGTCTGGTCAGGGCCCGCGCCTGATGCCGGGCGACGAGCAGGGCCACACCCAGTGCGGACAGGGCAACGGCCACCAAGGCCAGCCATGCCAGCAGGATGCGCTGCCAGACCTGGCCGGTGTCCGCGGAGGCCCGGACCACTCCGATGACGCGTTCGGCGTCGGACACGGGAACGGCGACGACGATCACGCCGGCCGACTGCTGTTGTGCGACTTTCCCCGTGGCGGCGCGGTGGACGGCAGCGTCCGCCATGGCGGGGCCCGTACCCCAGCGCCGGTTCCCGTCCGTGTCGTAGACCCCCAGCAGTTCGCCGTCGCGCGCTGCCGGTAGCTCCACCGCGTCGCCGGCAGCGAACTGCGGGCTCACCCGCACGGCGGCGGCCAGGGCCTCGCGCTCCAGTTCGCCGCGCTCGTCGGCGAAAAGCGCTGCCCGGATCACCAGGGCCAGCGGCACAGCCAGCAGGACCACCGCTACGAGGGCGGCGACCAGAGCCACCCGGGCCACACGCTGTCTCATGCCCCCATGATCTCCCCCACCGGGCGCTGCCCACGCCCCGGTGACGGCGCATGATCGGGTTTTGCCGTCCTCTCACCTTCCGCGAACAAGCGCTTAACCGGCCGGTTCCTAGCGTCGGCGGTATGACATGTCGTGCCACGAACACGAAGGGCGGATCCATGATGCGACGCAGGCGCGTCCTCTCTGCGGCAGCAGCCGGTGCCGTGATGGCGGCGCTGGTGGCCGGGTGCGGTGGCGGTACGAGTTCGTCGGATACCGCGGACGGTGGTGCCGCGGGAACGCAGGAGGTCAACCCAGCCGGTGACATCCCCGACAACCAGGCGTTCGTGACCTACCGGCCGCCGGCCGGAGGATTCACGGTCAAGGTTCCCGAAGGCTGGTCCCGCACGGCATCCGGCGACTCCGTCACCTTCACCGACAAGCTGAACCGGATCGAGATCGCCGCGGCATCGTCGAACGCCGCCCCGACGACGCAGTCGGTGACCGCACAGGTGGTGCCCGCACTGCAGCGGAAGGTGCCCAAGTTCGCGCTGGGGAAGGTCAGCACCGTCACCCGCAACGCCGGGTCGGCGGTCCTGCTGACCTATCAGGGAGACTCCGCCACGAATGCCGTGACGGGCAAGGCAGTGCACGACGCCTTCGAGCGGTACGCCTTCTACCAGCAGGGCCGCGAGGTCGACCTGACGCTGTCCGGGCCCGTGAAGGCCGACAACGTCGACCCCTGGCGGATCGTGTCCGACTCCCTGCGGTGGCAGTGATGGCCACGGTCGCCGAACCGAACGAAGCCGCCGCCCAACCGGATGCCCTGACCGCGCGGGAGTTGTACCGCTTCTTCCGCGCGGGTGAGGAGGAGACCCTCGCCCTGCGGGGGGTGAGCCTGAGTGTGCGACGCGGTGAGACCGTTGCCGTGGTCGGTCCTTCCGGCTCCGGCAAGTCCACCCTGCTCGCTTGCCTGGCCGGGCTGGACGAGCCTGCGGGCGGCGTCGTCCATGTGGGCGGGGAGCGGATCAGCCACCGGTCAGAGGCACTGCGGGCTTCCATCCGGGCGCGTCGCGTCGGCATCCTGCTGCAGTCGGGCAATCTCATCGCCCACCTCGACGTCACCGCCAACATGCGCCTCGCGCGCACGGCCGCCCGCGGCACCGGCACGGCGAATGTCGGCACGGCGGATGTCGGCGCGCTGCTGGATCAGGTCGGCATCAGAGGGCGGGCTCGCGCCCTGCCGCAGGAGTTGTCCGGTGGGGAGTTGGCCCGTGCCGGCCTGGCCGTCGCGCTCGTCAACGATCCGGACGTGCTGCTCGCCGACGAGCCGACCGGGGAGCTGGACGGTGCCACGGAGCGGGAGATTCTGCGGCTGCTACGCGGTCGCGCGGAGTCGGGGCGCGGCGTGCTCATCGTCACGCACAGCCGCGAAGCCGTGAAGATCGCCGATCGAGTGATCGCCTTGCGCGACGGGAGGATTCAGCCATGACCACCGACGAGGTGGACGATGTCTTGGTGCGGTGCCGGGATGCCGCGCTCACCTTCGGCCGGGGGCCGACAGCGGTGGTCGCGGTGCACGGTGCGAGCTGCGAGGTCCGTGCGGGCGACCGGATCGCGGTCACCGGGCCGTCGGGATCGGGGAAGTCCACTGTGCTGCATCTGATGGCCGGGCTGGAACGCGTCACGCAGGGGGAGGTGACCTGGCCCGCCCTCACCGGTCGGGTCGCCTCGCACATCGGTGTCGTCTTTCAGGGGCCGAGCCTGATCCCCGCGCTGAACGTGGCCGAGAACACCGCTCTCCCCCTTGTCCTGGCCGGTGTTCCGGAAAGCCAAGCCACACAACAGGCGTTGGCTGCGCTCGGCCACGTGGACGCGGCAGACCTGCGGCACAAGGTGCCGGACGAACTGTCGGGCGGCCAGTCGCAGAGGGTGGCCGTCGCACGTGTCCTGGCCATGCGGCCGCGGCTGGTACTGGCGGACGAGCCGACCGGACAGCTGGACCGGGCAACCGGCCAGCACGTCATGGACGTCCTGCTCGCCGCCGTCGACGACCTCGGCGCCGCGCTGTTGGTGACGACCCACGATCCGTCCATCGCCCGGCGCTTGGACCAGCAGTGGTCGATGAGCGACGGCCGGCTCACGCCGGCGCCGAGGAGCACTCCCCGCGCCACGGGGCCGACCTGGACACGGGAGAACGCATCGTGATCGTCACCTGGCTGAAGGGGCTCATCCGGCACCGTCATGGGCGCCTGCTGGGCACCGCGCTCGGCGTCGCCCTGGCCGTCGCGCTCGTGGCGGCTCTTGGAGCGTTCCTGACCGCGTCGAAGTCGACGATGACCTCCCGCGCCGTCCGTTCGGTCGCGGTGGACTGGCAGGTCGAGGTCCAGCCGGGCGCCGACCCGGCCACCGTGCTCGGCGTGGTGCGCCGAGCGCCCGGTGTGCACACCGTGCGGAGTGTCGGCTTCGCCCGCAGCACCGGCTTCCGGGCCACCTCCGGCGGAACCACACAGAGCACCGGCCCCGGCTCGGTGCTGGGTCTGCCCGACAACTACCAGCGGGACTTTCCCGCCGAGATCCGCCCGTTGACCGGCTCCACCCACGGCGTGCTGCTCGCCCAGCAGACCGCGGCCAACCTCCACGCCGGCGTCGGCGACACGGTCACGGTCGAACTCCCGGGCAGTGAGCCGGCAACGGTGACGGTCGCCGGGGTGGTCGACCTTCCCCAGGCCGACTCCCTGTTCCAGAAGGTCGGCGCCCCACCGCAGTCCCAGCCGACGGCACCGCCGGACAACGTCCTGCTGCTGCCGTCGGCGACGTTCGCCACGCTCACCGCACAGGAGAAGACGTCCGACCCCTCCGCGGTCACCACCCAGATCCATGTCCGCCGAGACGGCGCACTGCCGGCCGACCCCTCTGCCGCCTACACCGCTGTCACCGGCGCCGCACACAACCTCGAGGCGCGCACCGCGGGCGGGGCGCTCGTGGGCGACAACCTCGGCGCCGCCCTGGACGCAGCACGCCAGGACGCGCTGTACGCCCAGATCCTGTTCCTGTTCCTCGGTGTCCCCGGGGTGGTCCTCGCCGCACTGCTGACCGCGTCGGTCGCCGGCGCCGGCGGTGAACGGCGTAGGCGGGAACAGGCGCTGCTGCGCACCCGGGGAATACGCGCCGGTCAGGTGACGGCGGTCGCCGCCGGCGAGGCCCTGGCAGTCGGCCTGTGCGGTGGTCTGGCGGGGCTGGGCATCGCGGCGCTCGCCGGGAAACTCGCCTTCGGTTCGGGGGCGTTCGGCGCCGGCAACGCCGCCGCCCTGGGCTGGTTCATCACAGCGCTGCTGCTCGGGCTGGGCATCGCCTGCGCGACGGTACTGGTGCCGGCCGTGCGGGATCTGCGCAGCGTGTCGGTGGCCGAGGCCCGCTCCAGCGTCGACCGGGGGCGCTCGGCGTGGTGGATGCGGTGCGGAGTGGATGTCCTGCTCATCGCCGTCGCGCTCCTGGTGTTCCGGGCGTCCAGCGGTAATCAGTACGCGTTGGTCCTGGCTCCGGAGGGTGTCGCGGCCATCTCCGTGTCCTACTGGGCGTTCCTCGGTCCTGCCCTGCTCTGGCTGGGCTCCGCGTTGCTGCTGTGGCGGCTGGTGTACCTGGCTCTCGCCCATGGGCGTCGCCCGCTGGCCCGAGTGGTGCGACCGCTGACCGGCACACTTGCAGGCACCACAGCGGCCGGTATGTCCCGCCGGCGCCGTCCCCTGGCCCGCGCGGTGGTCCTGCTCGCGCTGGCGGTGTCCTTCGCGGCGTCCACAGCCACGTTCAACGCGACGTACAAGCAGCAGGCGGAAGTCGACGCGCAACTGACCAACGGTGCCGACGTAACGGTCACCCAGTCGCCGGGAACCCACGTCGGCCCGGACGCGGCCCGTGGGCTCGCCGTCGCCGGCGTTCGGCACGTGGAGCCTGTTCAGCACCGATTCGCCTATGTCGGCTCGGACCTGCAGGACCTGTACGGCGTGCGCCCGTCGACCATCACCTCGGCAACCTCCTTGCAGGACGCCTACTTCGCGGGCGGCACCGCGAAGAGCCTGATGGCCACGCTTGCCGCACATCCCGACTCGGTGCTGGTCAGTGACGAGACCGTGAAGGACTTCCAGCTCGCTCTCGGGGACACCCTCAATCTGCGTCTCCAGGACAGCCGCAGCAACGCGCTGCGCACCGTGCCGTTCCGCTATGCGGGAGTCGTCAAGGAGTTCCCCACCGCTCCCAGCGACAGTTTCTTCGTCGCCAACGCGGAGTACGTGGCGCAGGCCACCGGCAGCGACGCGATCGGCGCGTTCCTCGTGGACACCGGCGGCGCCGGCCAGACGGACGTCGCCACCCGGCTGCACGACGTGCTCGGGACGTCCGCGACCGTCACGGACATCACGCGGACGCGCTCCACCGTCGGTTCCAGTCTCACCTCTGTGGACCTGTCGGGACTGACCAGAATCGAGCTCGTCTTCGCGGTCCTGCTGGCTGCCGGGGCGGGAGGCATCGTCCTCGCCCTGGGCCTGGCCGAACGGCGCCGGACCTTCGCCATCGCCACCGTGCTGGGCGCCTCGCGCCGCCAGCTGCGGGGCCTGGCGCTCAGCGAAGCGGGCGTCATGACAGCCGCCGGGCTGACCGGGGGCGTGCTGATCGGGTGGGCACTGTCCGAGATGCTCGTCAAGGTCCTGACCGGCGTCTTCGATCCGCCACCGGCAACCATCGCCGTGCCATGGGCCTACCTCGTCCTGACGGTCCTGGTCGCCGTCGCCGCGATCGCAGCCGCTGCCTGGAACGCGACTCGCCGTGCCACCCGCCCGGCCGTCGAGGAACTCCGCGATCTGTGACACCGGCACAGCACCGGCCGCGGCGGGAACCGCCCTCGGGCGCGACCCGCCGCGAGCCGTCCGGCGCCCCGTCCTGGGCGGTACGTCCTACGCTTCGCACCATGGCCGCACCCTCTCCCCCGCTGACCGGCATCCTCGTGATCGAGGACGACGAAGTGATCGGCCGTCATCTGGAGACCGGACTGCGGGGCGGCGGCTACGCCTGCACGTGGTGCCGCACCGGTGTCAGCGGCGTCACCGAGGTAGCCCGCACCGAACCGGACGTGGTGTTGCTGGACCTGGGACTGCCCGACAGTGACGGGGTCGACATCGCACGCCGGCTGCGTGCCGACCACCCTTCCCTGCTCATCGTGATCCTCACCGCACGAAGCGACGAAATCGACGTGATCGCCGGACTCGACGCGGGCGCCGACGACTACTTGGTCAAGCCGTTCAGTCTCTCCGTGCTGCTGGCCCGACTTCGCGCACACCTGCGCCGCCGTCCACCGGTCGCCGCATCTCAGGAGGGTCCCGTACGGGTGGGCGACCTGACCATCGACACCATGGCGCGGCGCTGCCTGCTGGGCGGTCAGGAAGTCACGCTGCGCCCCAAGGAGTTCGAGGTCCTGGCCCTCCTGGCCCGGCACGTCGGAGCGGCACTGTCACGGGAGACCCTTATGGCGCAGGTCTGGGACGAGAACTGGTTCGGTCCCACAAAGACCCTGGACGTCACGATCGCGTCGCTGCGCCGCCGCCTGAACGAGAGTGCCGCCGCCGGTCGGGCAGGGGTCCGCCCGCCTGAAATCACGACCTTGCGGGGGCACGGCTACAGGCTTGAACACGGCGGTTCGTCCCCCGAACCCGGCTTTCAACCGCCCAGGTAAGTGGACGCGGAGACCCCGGGCCCGTGTCAAGATCACGATGACGTCCCCCGCAGGGCACGCAGCGCCACTCAAGCGCCACCATCAAGGGCGGATGCCCAGGTGACGCTCCGGCTGCGGAGCAAGGCTGGACCCTAGTACTCCAGCCGTAGATCGTGATCACGGATGGGAAGGTCTCCTGTCCCGTAGCCTGCGGTGAGGCCGCCACGTCGGCTCCATCCCGATGGCAGGAAGGGTGTGTCGTGGTCCGTCCGGAGGTTGCTGACTTCACCGCCCTGGGCAAACTCCCGTCCGAGGACGGCGAGCCCGACGAGGCTCTTGAGGAGGCCGTCGAACGTGCGGGAGCTCTTCTGGATCTCATTGAGCGCCCCGTCACCGACGAGGAGGCCCATGCCTTGGCTGACTGCTTCGGCGACGACGAATGCTTCGGCGTGGCCTGGGTCCTCCTGCATCTCATCGAGACGGCTCCTCATGCGCGTGAGGACCAGCCTGAAGCCGCTAGACGATGGCGCGATGGTCTGACGAGCCAGTACTCCAGGCGTAGATCTTGATCTTCACAGCCGAGCGGCGGCTTGCCTGCGGTAGTAACACAGGCGTGCACGGGCTTGGTGCTGGCGTCGCCAGTGTGACCAGCGCAGGCGGTGTGCGAGGTCGTGGACGGGGCTGATCAGTGCGGCGAACAGATGCTGGATCTCATTGCCGGTCAAGGGGATCAAGCCGTTCGGGGTGGGCCGGTCGCGGCGTTCAGCAGCCGCGGTGACGGCGAGGAAGGCGTGAGCGAGCATCGCGAGGGTGACCCAGCGGTGCCAGGAGGTCCAGCGACGGACCTGGTGCTCGTCCAGGCCGGTCAGGCCCTTGCTGGCTTGGAACGTCTCTTCGACCGTCCAGCGCCGTCCGGCGACCCGCGCCCGCTCGGACATCGGCACCGGCTGGGGTGAGAAGCAGCGGTAGAAGGCGAGTTCGCCGGTGCGGCGGTTGCGGCGAACCAGCAGGCACCACTGGCCGAACCGACCGGCGGGACCATGAACCTCGATCTGCGCCCAGTCGTAGTACCGCTCGCCCATCGCACCCGCTCCAGCCGACAGCCGCTGCCAGGCCCGCTTCGGGATCCGCGCGGCCAGGGTCCTGGCCTGGAACTTCCCGGCGTGCGTAATGACGGGGTGGGTGCTGGAGACGGCCAGGCCGTAGCCGGTCCGGCGGTGTTCCAGAGCCGTCCGCAGGTGCGGGTTGTCGCCGTAGACCTCGTCTCCCGCGACCCAGCGGGCCGGTGTTCCCGCGTCCAGGGCCCGCTCGACCATGCGGGCCGCGAGCTGGGGCTTGGTGGCGAAGGCCAAACCTTCGGGGATACCCGCGCTCCGGCAGCGGTCCGGGTCCTCCGTCCGGCGCGTATGTCGTCCCGGATCGCGTCGGCGTCCCATTTCGCACGGTGGAGCAGATGCTGCATGCCGTCCGGAGTGGCGTCGCCGACGTGCTCCGCCAGGGTCCAGCAGTTCTTGCGCGGCAGGTCCGACAACAGCCCGGAGACCAACTGCCGCACCCGGCGGCGGGGTTCAACTCGAGCGAACCGGCCCGCGATCCGGCTCATCAGGCCCTCGAATGCTTCCTGCCAGTGAGCAGGCACTACGCTGGCGTCCGAGGTCGATGCGTGATCATTGGTTGTCCACACAGCACCTAATGATCAACGGCGTCCTCATCTGCTTGGCTGCCACCGGAACCAGTAGTCCAGACCCTCGACCCGGTAGCGGGCCCCGGCATCAAAGCGCACCTCGGCCACCAGTCGCCTCGCATCGTCCGGCGCCTGACGGTACTGCGCCAGCAGCAGGGCGAGTTCGTCGTAGCGGGCGTCGATCCCGCCCTGACCCGGGTGGGCCTCCGGACCCACTCTCCCTGCCGCCCGGAGGCCGGCCGCCCGGCGCGGCGAAGCCGGGCTAATATGCGCCGGGAATCGTCGGACGACGGGGGAAACATGGCCTACCAGCTCAGCTTCTTCTGCCGCTCTGGAGAAGAGCGAGGCGACCAGGCACTTGATCGCTTGCTGGACCGCCTGCTGGAATCCGGCGAAGGTCTGGTAGGTGAGTGGCAGGGCCCGTTCGGCGATTCAGTCGCCGCATTCAAGCTCGGTACCAAGAGCAGCATGGATGACACATCGGTCGCGGACTTGCTCACGCTTGAAGTGCACGTGGGTGTTGCAGAGATTGCAGAGTCGGTGATCGCCGCGTCCCCCAACGATGCGGAAAGCATTTGGGGGTGCGACCTGCTGGCCATCGTCACCCTCAGCGGAAGCGACCCCGACTGGCCACTGGTCAACCGAATCTGGGCCGCAGTGACCAGTCTCTGGAATGCCGTCCCATGGGACGAGTCCTCCGGATTTGAGATCGCTGCCAGCGCACCGGAGCGGTGAGTCCAGCGACTGAGTGTCTCAACTGCGCTACAACGGCCGTGAACCCAGGCGGACACGGATCTCCAGGGACGGTCATCGCAGTTCACGGCTACCTCCGCCCCAGGTCACGCGATCGCTCCCATTGCTTCGGGACGAAGTGGCCACTCAGTTGGGGTGTCGACGTGACCAGCGTTGCCCCCGCCTGTCCCGAGTGCGGCCAGCCCATGAAGGATGGCGGCCTGGCCCTCTTCAAGCGGGAGGACGACGGCCGACGGGTCTGCCGGCAGCTGTGGAAGTGCACCAACCGCCATGTCTGGTGGAAGTGGGCCGACCGGCCGGACGAGCCATGGGAGCTCTGCCCGTGGCCGAAGCTGTTCCGCTGACATCCAACGCTGACATCAACGGCCACGAACGGTCCCGGATCAGGTCGGCTTCCGGGGAACCCGACTCCCCCGGCAGGCACGTGGTCCCCGCAGCGCGCCGGGACCGCGATCGAACCGTAAAGCGAGGTCGTCGGTTCGAACCCGGCGGGCGGCTTGCTGCCTGACCAGGCAAAACACCCTGGATCATGACCGATTCCGAGGGTTCGGCATCCACGAGTGGCATCAACCAGGACAATCACGATCGAGATGGGCGCTTGCGCAGCCGGTCCATGTGACTGATGGCCTCACACTGTACGTCTGATGTCATGTGCGTGGAGACGTCCATCGTGATGCCGATCTGGCCGTGCCCCAAGACCTCCATCGCCGCGCGGGGAGCCACGCCGGCCGCGGTCGGCAGCGTCGCGCAGCCGTGCCGGCGTCTTACGCGGCAGCCCTGTCACAGATCTGGGCCCTACCTTGTCCAATTGCCCGAAAGGTGCAATATCTGGTCGGCCTGGTCTCAGCAGGACCCGGCCGAGGTCGTCCACGTCCTGCCGGAACACGAGCTGCTCCAGCCGTCCACCCCGCCGTGGCCCTGGCCGCCGCAGCCGCAGCCGATCTACGTGAGTACGACAGCCACCTAAATAAGGAGGGCGGCTCGATGACCAACGCTGACAGGGTGACCCTTGGCAATCGATTGAACACGCTCAAGATTTCCGAGTCGGCGGTCGCGATGCTCGACGAGGTCGGGACAGTGGTCGCGTGGACGGAGGCCGCCGAGCAGCTTCTCGGTTACTCGGCCGGGGAAGTGGTGGGCCGGTCCGGCGCACTCGTGCTGCGGCCTTCCGAAGAGATTCCGACGATATCGGCGATCATCGAGCAGTGCCGTACCCACCATGGCTGGTCGGGCACGATGACGGTGCGCCACCGAGACGGCCGCATGCTCGACATCAACCACCGGGTCTCGATGCTGTGGGGGCAAGACGGAACATTCCGGTGGCTTGTCTCCGTCACCGACATCGGCGCGCTCTCCCGGGAACCCAAAGGCGGATCGGTACGGGAGGCGCTTCTCACCCACGCGCCGATCGGCATCGTTGTTCGTGACCTGCAGCTACGTTGCCTCTGGTTGAACGACACGGTGGAGAGCCACGACGGCATCTCCCGTGACCGGCGGTTCGGCCGGAAACTCGCCGATTCACGGCCCGGCTTCGAAGCCGAAGCCCTTGAAGCGGTGATGCGGAAGGCACTACGGAACGGCACCACCACCGTCCACGAGTTTCGGGCGTGGCCGACGGAAGATCCGCGCCGGGAGCAAGCATTCTCGGCCTCGTACTTTTGCCTCCAGGACGCGGACGGCAAGACACTGGGGCTGTGCTGCATGAGCGTGGACGTCTCCGGCAGTCAGCGGACGCGCGAGCGTCTTGCCATCCTCAGCCAGGCCAGAACGCGAATCGGCAGCACCCTGGACGTCATGCGGACCGGGCAGGAACTTGCCGACCTTGCCGTACCTCTGCTGGCGGACTACGCCTACGTCGACTTGGGGGAGTCCGTCCCGTTCGGCGAAGAGCCATCGACCGAGATCGACACGGTGGGCAGCCGCCCTTCCGCTTTCCTCCGTGCCGGTCAGGCCTCGATCCACCCGGGGATCCCGGAGTCGACCTTCGCGCGAGGGGAGACGGTCTTCGTCCCGCCGGCCTCACCCCTCGCCGGCGTTCTGCGCACAGGAAGGTCACACCTGGAACCGGTGGTGGACACCTTCCCTGGGACATGGGTCGACCAAGACCCGGCGCGGGCGCAAAAGATCCGTGAGTACGGGATCCACTCCCTCATGGTCGTGCCCATCATTGCCCGGCGCGCAGTCCTGGGCATCGCGCTGTTCCTCCGCACCGAGGACCCCGTTCCGTTTCACGAGGATGACCTGCTCCTCGCCGAGGAGCTCGTCACCCGGGCCGCGCTGTCCTTGGACAACGCCCGCCAATACACCCGCGAGCACAACATGGCCCTCGCGCTGCAACGCAATCTGCTCCCCCACCGTTTGATGGGCGGCGCGGCGGTTGAGGCCGTCTGGCGCTACTTGCCGGCCGACACGGACGCCGGTGTCGGAGGCGACTGGTTCGACGTGATCCCGCTGTCCGGCGCCCGCGTGGCCCTCGTCGTTGGTGATGTGGTCGGCCACGGCATCAATGCCGCCGCGACCATGGGCAGGCTTCGCACCGCCGTACGCACGCTCGCCGACCTGGAGCTGCCTCCCGACAAACTGCTGGCCCATCTCGACGACACATTCAAGCGACTGGCCGACGAAGACGCCGACGCGCCAGACCAGATCCGTATGGTTGGCGGCGCCACCTGCCTGTATGCCGTCTACGACCCGATCACGCGACGGTGCACCATGGCACGCGCCGGGCACCCTCCGCCCGCGATCATCGGCCCACAGGGCCAGGTCAGTTTCCCCGACCTGCCCACCGGAGGCCCACTCGGCATGGGGCTGGGCGTCCTCTTCGAGTCCGTGGATCTGGAACTGCCCGAGGGAAGTCTCCTCGCCCTGTACACCGACGGCCTGGTCGAAACCCGCGACCACGACATCGACGTGGGAATGCGCCGCCTGGGCACCATCCTGGCAACACCCAGTTGCTCCCTGGAAGAGCTGTGCACCCGCGCCACGGAGGCCGTCCAGGGCCAGGCACCAGCCGACGACATCACCCTGCTCCTGGCGCGAACGCTGTCATTCAACCCCACCCGCGTCGCATCCTGGACGCTGCCGAACGACCGGACCGCTGCCCGCAGCGCACGGCATATGGCGGCCCGCCAGCTGACCCAATGGGGCCAGGAAGGTCTCCAGGACTCCACGCAACTGATCGTCAGCGAACTGGTCACCAATGCCGTCCGCCACAGCACCGGCCCGATCGGCCTGCGTCTGGTCCAGCACCAAGGTCTGACCTGCGAAGTATTCGACACCGACGCCGCCTTCCCGTGTCTGCGTCACCCACACGCCACCGACGAAAACGGCCGCGGCCTCTTCCTGATCACCCAGCTGTCCCGCAGATGGGGCGCCCGCCCGGAATCCGGCGGCAAAGTCATCTGGACCGAACAAGACCTGGACTCCGCACCCTCCCATCGGGACTTCACCACGCCACCCGCGCGCAAGGAGTAACCGGGCCATCCCTGTCCGCCGACCTCAACTATCAGTGGCCGTCGAAGCGCCAGTCCCAGGGGAGGCCGGGGCACTGGCGGGGCTGGAGGATCGGCACCATCGGCACCGCGCCCGGGTCGGTACGGTTCCGCCAGTCGGACCCGGACGTCCAGTGGTCTTCCTGTGCGCAGTACGGCCACGGCTCGTCCGCGGGCCACAGCAGCTCGCCTCCCAGCGAACTCTCCGCACGCCTGGGTCGCCGGGCTCGGGGTTGAGGAGGATGGTTTCCCGGGAAAGGTCCGCGTACTCCGGTATCAGGGTACGCAGATCCTTCGCGGGCAACCCGGGTGTATCGCCGGGCATCGTGGCTCATCAGGGCGTACAGACATCGACGGGACTCTGTCGGCACGCTAGTACGCGCCACAGACAACCCCCGCACGCAGGAGGAAGGTGCCGGGGACATGGTGTGGTGACAGTGCCACGGCGCTTTGCCGCACTGAGGGGGTCGAGCGTGCCACAGCAGTTCCACGTGAGGCCGTACCGAACGGGGAGCCACGGGAACAGCGGTGACAAGACCGCATTGCCCCAAGTCAGCGTCCGCCCAGGTGAGGCGTAGTCCGGAGGCTCAGGCTTCCAAACCGGGGCTCTGGTCGCCGAGGATCCGCTCCCACTGCAGCCCGTCCCGCCAGCTCCCGTCGAGAAAGATCGAGGAGTGCGCGACGCCGTACGGGATGAACCCGTTGCGGCGCAGGACCCGCTGCGACGGCAGATTCTCCAGATTGGTGGACGCCTCGGCGCGGTGCAAGCCGAGTTCGTCCGTCATCACCCGAAGTACAAGCCCGACGGCGCGCCCGGCGTGCCCTTGGTTCTGGGCGACGCTGGCGATCCAGTATCCGACGGAGCCGCGGCGCAGGTGCGGCTGCGGCAGGATGCCTCCGACGGTGACTTGCCCGATCACCTGGTCGTCGGCGAGCACCACGCCCGGCCAGACCGAGCCGGCCCGGTATCCGGCCAGCAGGCTGGCGATCCGCTCCGCCTGCCCCTCCGGGGTGAAGAAGTCGGGCGGTTGGGCCGGTTCCCACGGCCGGAAAGCCTCGAAGTCCCGCACCCGATGCGCGGCGATCGGAGCGGCGTCGGCGGGCTCGATCAGGCGGATTCTGGTGCTGCTACGCATGGGTCGATCCTCGTCGCGGTGCGTCGGAGAGACGGGCAGCCTATGCGAGGGTGCCCGCGCCGCTGCACCCTACGCCCGATGAAGAGTTCGCACGTGGACTCTGCCGAACTCTCCGGTCGATCTCTGGGCAACGGCGCGTGACATCCGTGAATCTCGTTGTCGAAGGTCTCGCCGAGTGAGGTAGAAGGGCGGCATGGATACCGCCGTACTTGAACAGATGCTGGACGAGAGCTTCGATCACGTTGTCGTGCACCACGGATACACCAACTACATGCGCGACTACGAGGTCATCGTCTACGCAACGGCTGATCCCCGGACCGGCATCACGCCGTCCCACCTGCGGTATCTGTTCACGTACTGCGTTGAGGCGCGGTGCGAGACATCGGTGCCGGCTGAGACCTGGAGGGTCTCTTTGGACGACCGGCTCATCGACCACGAAACCGGTGTCGACCTCGACGGATATGTCTGGGGCGTGAAGTGGCACTGCCTCTACCCAGGAGCCAAGCTCCTCCCCGAGTCGGAAACGACACGACGCTGGTCGAAGGCCCTCGGGATCGACTTCCACGAGGTACGCATTGAGACCAACGCGCACAACCTGACCTTGCTCTTCTCTGACCTTCAGGTGAGCGAGGTCCAGGTTGGATACGCACCGTTCATCGCCGAGTAGCGATCCGGGTTCATGTGATCTTGTGACTGGCGCGTGTCCCAGTCGTTCTTCCTGCCATGGGGCGGGGTGATCTGGATGACGCGGAGTGGGAGCGGCTGCCCACGAGGCCGGAGCAGGCCGCGCTGGGCGCGGGCGACGGCTCCGGGATTCGGGATTCGGGATCCTGCAACATGAGCGCCCCGGTCCGTGATCGTGGACCGGGGCGCCTGTCGCGAGCGTCAGCTGATCGCCTCGGCGGCGTCCTCGATGAGGTCGGCGACGGCCTTGGGGTGACTGATCATCACGACGTGCGACGAGGTGGGTACTTCGACGACCTTGCGCGCGTTCGCACGGCTGTACATCCAGCGCTCACACGCCGGCGGGATCGCCTTGTCCTTACCGGCGACCAGCCCCCACGTCGGGATCGTCTTCCAGGCCGCGGCCGTGGTCGGGAAGATGAAGGAGTCGGCATCGAACGGCCGCTGCGTGGCCTGCAGGACCCGGAAGGCAGAGGTGGGTAGGTCAGCGGCGAAGGCCGCCTGGCCGTCCTTGCTCAGGTACAGGTCGATTCCGGTCGTGCCGTCGGCCTTCGTGTACGGGACCGGCACGCTCACCGGCTCGACCTCGCTGCCGGGGAACTTGGTGATCAGCTCACCCTGCGTCTCGCCGACGTCGGGCACGAACGCGGCGATGTAGACCAGCGCCTTGACGTTGGCCTTCCCGGCGGCGGCATTCGTGATGACCGTTCCTCCCATGGAGTGCGCGACCAGCACCACCGGTCCGCTGATGGAGTCCAGCAGGCTCCCGATGTACGGGGCGTCGGTCGGAATTCCCCGCAGCGGGTTCGACCCGCAGACCGTGGTGTAGCCCTTGTGCTGCAACTCCTGGACGGTGGCGTTCCAGCACGACGAATCGGCGTAGCCGCCGTGCACCAACACGATCGTGGGCTTCACTTTGGGCTTCTCCTTATTGGTAGGGGATGTGGCCGTCGCTGCGGTGGCCGTTCCTTCTACGCCGGCTATCAGCGCGGCCGACCCGGCCAGCGCCGCTCCGGCGGCCAGCATCTGACGGCGGGAAAAATCTGTACTCATGGCACTCCTCATGCATGGGGGTCAAGGGGAAATGAATCCGACGGACAGCCGGTGCGCGGGCGCGGCGGGCTTTCAGGACTGCGGGTCCGTCCGCGCGGGCCCGAGAAGCCTTCGGGAAGCACGGCGCCTGTCGACCCCAGTGCGGCCGGGGACGGCGGGCGCTACGTCAACGGCAGCGCCGTCAGAAGTTCGGCTCGGCCGGCGGGCTCAGCCGCGTATGGCCGGTTTGAATGGTGGAACACCATGGATATTACGAGGAGCGCCTTTACCTGACTTCGGTCATGTGACCTAGATTCCGGGGCCGGCGCCCCTGCAGTCGCCTACAGCTCAGAAGCCGTTCGATCAATGCCGCGCCCTGCGCGACGTCCTGGGCAAGGACGTTCTTCCTCAGGGCGGGAATTCACGTCGAAGCGCTTCGTCCGACGGCGACCGCCAACAACTTCTTGCCTGCACAGCCTCGCCCGCACCCTCCTCGAGGGTTGGGCTCCGGCCCCCTGTGGCGGGGGCCGGAGCAGGGGTTCGCGGTGGCGTCAGGACTCTTCGTCGGTCCCGTGGGAGGCCTGTGCGATGACGGCGGCCACGACGGCGGGGCGGGAGACGTAGACCGAGTGGCTGCCAGGGGTCTCCGTGACGGTGGCCTTGGCGCGCTCGGACATGGCACGCTGGGCAGGCGGCGGGATCATGCGGTCGTCGGTGGCCACCAGGTACCAGGACGGCTTGTGCTTCCACGCCGCCTCGGAGACCTGGCCCTCGAGGGCGTCGACGCCCCAGGGCACCTGGGAGTCGGCCATGAAGGCAGCCAGTTTCTCCGGCACGTCGGCGGCGAAGGAGGCCGCGAACTTCTCCCGGTCCAGGAACAGGAACCCGTCCTGGGGCGGAAGGATGGGGGGGACCGGCGCCCCGGGCGGCGGGTCGGCGATCAGGGCGTTGACGGACTCGCCGCTGTCGGGTGCGAACGCGGCGATGTAGACGAGCGCCCCGACGTTGGGGTGGTTGCCGGCCTCGGTGATGACGACGCCGCCGTAGGAGTGGCCGACCAGCACGGCCGGGCCGTCGAGGCTGTCGAGGATCCGGTGGGTGGCGACGACGTCGTCGGCCAGCGACAGGGTGGGGTTCTGCACGATGGTCACCCGGTAGTCGTCGGCGGTCAGGTGGTCGTAGACCCCCTGCCAGCCCGATCCGTCCACGAAGCCACCGTGCACGAGCACGATGTTCTTGATGGTTGCCATGGTCCCTCCCGAACTGGTGGGACAGGCCTTGGCGGCTGTCCCGGTGCGTTCCATCCAAGGCCAGGGCGGGTGCCGGGGCCATGCAGAACAGCACGCAGAAGTACCGGCCGGAATCTCCTGGTCAGGTGGTGGTGGCCAGAGCGTGGCAGCGGCCGCTCGCCTCGGTGTCGCCGATCGCTGCGAAGACCCGGGCCGCGCGGGTGTAGGTGTCGCTGCTCTCGGCGGTCCGGCCGTCGTCGGCGAGCAGGGCGGCGAGCGTCTCCAGGGCATCGGCCTGCCGGAAGTCGGACATCTGCAGGGTGTCCATGAGATCAGCCCCCTCGCTGAGTGCGCTGATCGCCTCCGCTCGGCGGCCGAGGTGACCCAGGCAGTAGCCGATGCGGATCAGGATGACGGTCCGGCTGTGGACGGCGATGCTCGGCGTCATCCCTGATCCCGGGTCGTCCATCAGCGACAGCACGTGGCGGAACCGCTCCAGTGCCTCTGCGTAGCGGGATTCGTCCAGGAGGCAGTTGGCGATGCTCGACAGGGTCTGCGCGTAGGAGTCGATGTCGCCGGTGGACTTGAAGATCTCCGCTGCCCGGGTGGACGAGGTGACGGCCTCGTCCCGGCGGCCGAGCAGCCGTAGCGCCACCGCGCTGTACTGGTGTGCCCACGCGATCTGGCCGATGGCCGCGCCGCGGGTGGCCAGCTCGAGGGCCTCGGCGGCGTGCAGCAGCATGACCGTCGGGTCACCGGGCGGAACGGACTGGACCCAGGCCAGGTAGTTCACCTGCGTCGCCTGCTGTTCCAGATCGTCCAGGGCGGCCGCGGCGCGGGCGCCGAGGGTGAAGACCTCGTGCCAGTGCGGGCTGTGCGCCCACCGTTCGGAGAACCAGTGCATCGACTCGGCGCACTGGAGCACCATGCCGTGCTCGCCGGTGCCCGCCGCGAGCCGTAGGGCGCTCAGCCAGTTGTCCGCGTTCGCCCGTAGCCACCAGTCCGCCTCTTGCGACGAGGACAGGAGGGTGAGGTGTGTCCCGGGCTCGCCGGGGTCGCCGTGATCGGGTTCGAACCATCGTCCGGCTCGCGTGGCCATCCGCAGCAGCCATGACACGGTCCTCGCGGTGAGCGCCTCTGTCTCGGCTTGTCCTTCCTCGCTGGTGAGCCGCTCGCGGGCGAAGAGCCGGACCAGGTCGTGGAAGAAGTACCGGCCGGCGGTCGCGTCTTGCAGCAGTCCGAGATCGACGAGCGCGTCCAGGGCGGTCCAGGCGTCCTCAAGAGTCATCTCGCCGACGGTGGAGGCCAAGGCGGCGTCGAAGGAGCGGCCGGGAACTGCGGCAAGGCGCCGGAAGACCCGCCGTGCGGGATCGGGGAGTTGCTCGTACGACATCCTGAACGCACCGGCGACCTTCAGGTCGCCGGCCGTGAACTGGTCCAGGCGTCGCTCCTCGTCGGCCAGCCGGGCGGCGAGCTCGACGGCGTCCCAACCGGGACGGCTCACCAGCCGGTTCGCGATGATCCGCACCGCCAGAGGCAGACCTCCGCACAACTCGACGAGGTTGGTGAGCGCCAGCTTCTCATCCGCATGCTCACGTTCGCCGAGGATCGCGGTCATCAGTTCCCTGGACTCCCCCAGTGGCAGCGGCCCGAGGCCGAGCCTGCGCACGCCCTCCAGGCCCGCCAGCAGCCGGCGGGTGGTGATCAGCGCGGTGCTCGCGCCGTTCCCCGGCAGCAGTGGGCGCACCTGTTCCTCGGACGCTGCGTTGTCCAGGACGACCAGCACACGCCGGTCCCGCAGCAGCGAGCGGTACAGCGAGGCCCGCTCCTGGCCGTCGCCGGGGATCTGCTGTTCGGAGACTCCCAGAGCGCCGAGCAGCGATCTCAAGGCGTCCTCGGCGGGCCGGGGCATCTGGGACATGCCGAACAGGTCCACGAATAACACCCCGTCGGGGAAGCTCGGCCGCAGGGAGTGGGCGGCACGGACAGCAAGAGTGGTCTTCCCCAGACCCGCGGAACCGGTGATGAGCCCCACCACACCGAAGTCCGGGGAGCCGGCGGCGTACACCAGCTGGCTCAACCAGACCAGTTCGGCGGAGCGGCCGGTGAAGTCGGGGACCGACCGGGGCAGCTCGCACAGACCGTTCGGACGTGACCAGTGGTCCCGCAGCCTGCCGTCGCGCGCCAACTCCACGAACTGGCGGCGAGCGTCGCCCTCCAATGCGAGGGCGTCCGCCAGGGCGGCCACGCTCCGCTGCTGAGGCCCCTTGCTCCGTCCCCGTTCCATGTCCGACAGGGCCCGTGCGCTGACCCCCGACGCCTCGGCCAGCTGCTCCAGCGTCAGATGAGCCGTCCGCCGATGACCCCGCAGGGCCTCCCCGAATCCAGCCTGCCCAGACAGCACCGCACGCTCCCTCCGAGCGGCGAAGGGGAAACGCATCCGCCGCAGCAATCGTTCAGGCCCGCGGGCCGGCGCCGGCCGCGTGGGGCTGTTTCCTGGCGGGGCCGCTCATGCAGTTGGACTCCCCCCCGTCCGCGGATGCGGGCCCGCCGCTCGCCACTCCTGGGGAAAGGGAGCGGGATCAGCTTGCGACAGTGAGCCCGGGGAAGTCTTCTGCCAAATGACCTGAGCGGTGTCGTGCGCTTCGCCGGCGAGCGCTTCGTCGGACGCTTGACGGGTCCGTTTCCGCCGGACGCGGTACGGCAGCGCTACGGCGGCCCGACGACGTTCCGCAGTTGACGACGCGTGGTGACGCCGAGCTTGGGGAACGCGCGATTGAGATGGAAGCCGACGGTCCGGGGGGACAGGAAGAGCCGGGC
Organism: Streptomyces sp. NPDC002574; assembly: GCF_042889545.1. NCBI lineage: Bacteria > Bacillati > Actinomycetota > Actinomycetes > Kitasatosporales > Streptomycetaceae > Streptomyces > Streptomyces sp. NPDC002574. The sequence continues at coordinate 441,944 of NZ_JBIARB010000002.1, read as the reverse complement.
CGCGATCTCCTTGTTGGACAGTCCTTCGGCGGCGAGCTGGACGATCGCCAGTTGCTGAGGAGTGAGTCCGATGGCCGCGTCCTCGCGACGCGCCTCGGCGGAATCGACGCCGGTGGCCCGGAGCTCCCCCGCGGTGCGGATGCTCCAGGCGTCCGCCCCGAGGCCGCGGAAGAGCTCCAGCGCCTCGCTCAGCGGGACGCGAGCGTCCATCGGCCGCTGGCGTCGGCGCAGCCACTCGCCCAGGTCGGCGAGGGCGAGGGCGCGCTCGAAGGGCCATTGATCCGCGCCGACGTCGAATGCCGCTTCGCGGAGGAGGTCTTCGGCGGTGTCGGCGTTGTCGGTGAGAATGCCCCGGGCCCGGCACAGGATCAGATGCATCCGCGGGGAGAGGTCGGCCGGCAGGTGCTCCGTGGCCGCGTCGAGGGTGGCTTGTGCCTGTGCGGACCGTCCGATCCGCACGGCGCTGGCGGCCATGTCGGCGAGTCCGTAGAAGGACGTGTGGAAGTGCACGGGGCTGCCGTCGCGGTGGAAGAGCCGGCTGAGGTGGAAGTACGCGGCCTGGTGATCGCTGTCCGCGAATGCGGCCAACGCCCTTGCCTGGCGTGCGCGTACTTCGAAGGTACGGGTTCCCGGCAGGTCGAAGTCGTCGGTCGTGTCGGCGAGTATCCGTCTGGCCCGTTCGCTGTCGCCGCGCGCGGCGGCGAGTGCGCCGGCGAGGATGTGGTTGTTGACCGTGGCCAGCTCCAGCCCTCCAACGGCGGTTGCGCGCTCGGCCTCGGCCAGGACCGAGAGCGCGGCGGGCCAGCGGCCTGCCTCGAACAATGCCATCGCGTGCGCGGACGCGACGGTGGCGTTCGCACCCGCGGTGGACGTATGGCTGTTGATCTTGGACAGGGTACCGAGAAGGTGAATGGCCTCCTCGGTCTCGTCCAGCGCCCACGCGGCGGCTCCCAGCATCGACCAGGCCCCGAGAGGTGGGTCGGCGCGACCGGCCGCCTGGCGCAGATGGGCGAGAGCTTCTCTGCGCGAGCCGAGCGGATCGCAGCCGCCGATGATCCACGCTGTGCGGTAGTCGGGTTCATGGGCGGGATGCTGACGGTAGCGGTCCAGGATCGCCGCGCGGAAACGCGGGTCTCCGCTGATGTAGGCGACCGTGGCCGCCGTGCTGAGGGCATCGAGCACCCACTCCGGCTGGGTGGTCGCCCAGAGATCGGCTGCCGACATGAGCCGGTCCATCGCCTCGTCGTGACGGCTCGTCAGGGACAGGGTCCAGCCGGCGTACATGTCGGCGTCCGCCCGGGCGTCAGGAGTGTCGGCGTCCGCCGCTGCGGCCGCGGTGAGATCCGCGACCCAGCGCGGATAGCCGGCCGACAGCGCGGACGACGCGGCGGCGAGGAGCCGGCGGACACGGTCGTTCGTGCGGGGGCTGAGCTGGGCGGCACGCTCCAAGGTCGTCGCGGCGGCAGCGAAGCCGCCTCTGTGGCGGGCGCGTTCCGCGGTGGCCTCGAGTGCCGCGGCGACGGCTTCGTCCGCCGTGACGGTGGCTGCGGCGCGATGCCAGACCCGGCGGTCCTCATCCAGGCCAGGTGCGGTGGCCAGCAACAGGTGGGCCTGGGAGCGCTGATCGAACGATGCGGCGGCCAGTACGGACGATTGGACCAAAGGGTGCCGGAAACGGATCACGCCGCTACGCAGGGTGAGTAGGCCGGCCTTCTCCGCAGCGGACCACGCCTCTCGCGCTTCCCTCTCCCCCGCAGGCCCGCCGGCCCCGGTTGAGGCCGGGGGCCCCGGGTCGGTGGATTCGCTGTCGGGTCCGTCGGATCCGGGACCTACGACGTCGCCGAGGATCTCCGCCAAGGCCGCGAGGTCCGGCAGGTCGGCGACCGCTGCCAGGAGGAGCAGTGTGCGCGCCGGCTTGGGCAGAGCATCCAGATCCGCGGCGAAGAGCTGCTCCAGCCGCTCGGTCAGCGGGAGTTGCACGTCGCCTCGGTCGTCCGTCAAGGAGCGGGTGGCCGCTACGCGAGCGAGCTCCACCAGGGCGAGCGGATTTCCGCCGGCCTGCCGCATCACCTGCAGACGGGTGCGGCCCTGCGGGGGGACGGCAAGAGAGTCGAGCAGGTTCGCCGCCTGGGTGTCGTCGAGGTTCTCCAGTCGATGCAGCACGGTCTGGCGTGTCCAAGCCGGCAGGAGTCCTGCCGGACGGGAGGCCAGGAGGAAGCCGATGGGTTCGCCGTCGAGGCGTCGGGCACACAGGCTCAAGAGATCCTGGGTGGATCGGTCGACCCATTGGAGATCGTCGACCAGCACGAGGAGTGGTCCGGCGTCGGACCAGCGGGACAGCAGACGCAGCAAGGCGCCTGCCAGAGCGAGGGTCCCCGCGGCCGCTTCCCCCTCGCCACGGACAGCGACTTCGAAGACCGCCCGGTCCTCGGCATCGATGCCGGCCAGGGAACTGCGCCACGGGTGCAGCAGCGCGTCGAGCCCGCTGAAGGCAAGACCGGCCTCTTCGGGTCGACCGGCGACCCACCTCACCTGTCCACCCCGGTCGTTGACGAGCCCGGCCGCCGCTTCCAGGAGCGAGGTCTTGCCGATACCGGGTTCGCCCAGCATCAAAAGGGTGCGTTCCGCCGCCCCCACTTCGGGACTCGAAGGATCCGTCGACAACTCGGCACGCAGGTGATCAAGAAGCGCACCAACGAGGTCCAACGCCTGTTCGCGGCCCGTCAGCTCAGGTCTGACCGATGGCATCGCACCCTCCTACGGCCCTGCCCCCGCATCCCGGATACACGCTGTGCGGCTGGCGTCAGCGTAGTTGATGACGTTTTGAACGCTGTCCCGCAGGCGGTAGGGCCATTGCGGCCCGAACGGCATCCGCGCCAGGGCGCTCACCGAGGTCGGCCGTGCGCTGCGGCACCCTCCGCAGGGCCGACGCCGCTCGCTCCAGAACGTGAACGACACCATTCGGGCCGGAAGTTGCCACACCCCTCGCTTTCGGATCACGGGGTCGCCCAGCCCGTGCGCCTTCGTAAGCGCGCCACGCTGGAGGTGGGACTTCGATTCGAACGAATGATCATTGGCTTCTGGCGGGAAGTTGCCGCGTCACCGGGGAGCCCGCCAGGAGGGCCACTCGACGACTGACACGGTGACAGTGACGGCAAGCGAAACGTGGTGTCCACTCCCCTGGGCTCGCCGCCCGCCCGTTCCGGGCGAGCGGCGAGCACCCTGTTGCGGCCGACAGATGACCGGGGCGACCTCGTCCACCGGGCGGTCGTCATTCGAAGACAACGACCTGGCGCCCGACGACATCGCCGCGGCCGAGGGCCTCGAGGTTGTCGTTGATGTCCTCGAGTCCTACTTTCGTGACGTTGTGCTTGATGAGACCGGCTTCGGCCAGGGAGAGCACCTCGACCAGGTCCAGGTGGTTGCCCCAGAAGGAACCGAGGTAGGTCAGCTCCGTCCCCACGAACGGGAACTGCTTGTGCTCCACGTGGTGGCTCATGAGGCCGACGGCCGCCAGCACACCCTCGGGGCCCAGCAGGTCGAAGCCCATCGAGATGGACGCGTTGCTGCCGACGCAGTCCAAGATGGCGTCGAGTGTCCTGCGGCCGGTGAGCTGTTCCAGTTCGTCCTGGATGGCCTCGGTGGACTTGTCGCGGACGTTGATCCCGTAGTCGGCGCCGTTCTCCCTCGCCACGTCCAGCTTGCTGTCCTTGCGGGCGAAGGCCACCACGGTCGCTCCGCCACCGAGGAGCTTGGCGTACTGGACCGCGTAGCTGCCGAGCCCGCCGATGCCGGTGACGGCGACGATACGGCCGGGGCCGATCTTGCCGGTGTCGCGGAGCTTGCGCATCCCGCGGTACGGGGTCATGCCCGCGTCGGTCATCGGGGCGAGAAGCTCAGGTGCCTGTGCGGCGTTCTGCGATACGGGAATCGCGTGACGGCCTTCCACGGCCATGTACTCGGCGAAGCCGCCGGGCGGTCCGAAGCCCACCCACCTGCCGTTGCCGCTGCAGAGCTGTTCGTTGCCCTCGCGGCACTGGCGGCATGTGCCGTCGCCCCAACTGGGGTTGACCACCACCATGTCGCCCTCGGAGTACCCCACCGACTTCGGTACGGCGCTGCCCAGGCCGGCCACCCGGCCGGTGACCTCGTGGCCGGGGATGTAGGGGAGGTCCACGGGGAACGGGACTTCGAAGTAGCCGTTCAGGAGCTGATAGTCGCTGCGGCACATGCCGGTCGCGGCGACCTTCAGCAGGATCTCGTCCGGGCCCGGGTCGGGCATGGGGACTTCTTCGATTCGAAGGGGCTCCTTGTATCCGTGCATCCGAGCTGCTTGCATCTGCATGGGGGGTGCCTCGCTTTCGCCGGCGAGCAGCACCACGCGCCGGCGCAGCGTGACGAGCTACGGATCCCTCACCGGCCGGCACGGCCGCCGCTCCGCTTCGGATGTCTCCAGCGTCCTGCGCATGCCGTCGGCGCGCATCCGGAGCCGCGGGCGGGGTGACGCGATCCGTCGCCGCCCGGTCGCTTTCCGTAACTCGGCTGAATGCGCTGGCCACTTCGCGCCCTTCGGGCGGGGGCAGCACCGTGGCACCGCACATCCCCGCAGTGGCCCGGCGCCCGGTCGGGACCTACGGTTGATGGATGGGAGTGCCACGCCGGGTGCGTGGTCGCGTGGCGGCACGGCGTAGCCGAAAGCGAGGTACCGCCGTGATCAAACCCTATGGACCCTACGACTTCATGCCGCCGATCCCGGGCTTCTCGCTGACCTCGCAGTCCCTCGCCACCGGCGAGCCACTGGCGCGCGAGCACGTGAGCGGCATCCTGGGCGCGGGCGGATCGGACGTCTCACCGCAGCTGAGCTGGTCCGGCTTCCCCGAGGGGACCCGTAGTTTCACGGTCGCCATGTTCGACCCCGACGTGCCCACCGCCTCGGGCTTCTGGCACTGGGCCGTGGCCAACCTCCCGGCCACCGTGACCGACCTGCCGGCCGGGGCGGGAGACGGAAGCGAGCTGCCGGGCGGAGCGGTGACGCTGCCCAACGACGCCGGCCACAGGAGGTATCTCGGTCCGGCGACACCCCCGGGCAATGGCCCGGACCGCTACTTCCTCATCGTGCACGCCGTCGACGTGGACAAGCTGGACGTGTCCGGGACGACGGCTCCCGCCCTCATGGACTTCCAGTTGTTCACCCACGCGATCGCACGCGCGACCATGTACGGCACCTTCGAGCGATGAGCCGTCCAGACGTCCGGCCGCGGTCGGTTCCGGTGCTCGCCGGATGGGAGGCCCGGGTCGGGAGTTCGGGGAACGCGGATTGCCTGTCGCAGCCGGCGGCGCTGACGTGAGCAGCCTGCGCGGTCGTGGACCGCGACCGCCGCACACGGCAGGGCCCCGCCTCCTCGGGCCTCATCACCAAAGACTCCCGGCGCTCCCCGCTCAGCGCGAGGAAGCATCCGGAATGCGAGGATGGGAGAGCTGTGAAGGTGATCGCTCGACGATCGCGAGGGAGCGAGAGGTGGACGCCTCGGACGAACTTCTTCGAAGAGCAGAACCGTCGACTCTGCTGTCCCCGAACGGCATCGTCCGCTCGCTGAACGAGGCGATGGCCGCGTCCTTCGGCAGGCCGGCCGAACAGTGTGTGGGCCGGTACGCGTGGGATCTGGTGCCCGAGAGCCAGCGGTCCGTGGTCGAGCGCATCGTGGCCCAGGCGAGCAAGCAGAGGCTGGCGATGCGGGTCCTGGAGTTTCCCCGGCCCGGCAGGGCGTCCGTGGTCTCCCTCATCGAGGCGCGTCCGACGACCGCCGATGACGGTGAGCCTCTGGTGTGGGTGCATTCGCTGAACGTGCACAACGACATCGGCAGCCTGCTGATCCCGTTCCGGCTGTCGGCGAAGGCCGCCGGCCTCGGCCTGTGCATGTACCTGCCTCAGGTGCACCAGCTCGAGTGGCTGGGGGGATCACCCACCGTGGGCGCGCTCTTCCCGGAGGCCTCGGTGCCCTTGCCCTGGGCGGTCCGCCACATCCACCCCGACGACCGGGACGCCCTGCGACGGCTCCTGAGCCCGGACACCCCCCAGGGCCCCTGGACCGGCCTGCGGTTCCGTACCGACCTCGGTGAGCGGTACGACCTGGTCTGCCAGACCCGACGGATCCAGCTGGGCTACGACGGCCCGGAGCAGGTCTTCGGGATGATCCGCGACGACACGCAGCACGAGGCCCGCAAGAAGGAGGTGCTGGCCGAACTCGGGTCGGAACGGCGCCGCGCGAAGGCCATCGCCGAGTTCTCCTCCGCTCTCATCACCACCGCCACCGAGCAGGAACTCCAGCAGGTCGTACTGACCCGGCTCGCCGCGACCTTCGGCGCCGCCGGCGCGGCGCTCGCGCTCGTCGGCGACGACGGGCACCTGCTCATCTCCTCGGACGCCGGGCTTCCCACATGGCAGGCGGACGCCATGCACTGCGTCTCGCTGGACGAGGAGCGTCCACTGCCCGACGCCATCCGCACGGGCGAGCCGCTGTTCATCCCCGATCACGAGGCACTGCTCCGTCGCTGGCCCTTCGGGGGCACCGCACCCCTGGAGTGGCCACCGGACATCGCCATGTCGATCACTCCCCTCGGCCCCGCCGGCGAACGTCCGCTCGGCGCCTGGGTAGTGACCTACAGCAGCGCACACCGCCCGGCCACGGACGAGAACGTCCTCATGATCACCCTGGCCGACCTCGCGGGCCAGGCACTGGGGCGCATCAGATCACAGCAGGCCCGCGTCGAGCTGGCCACGGCGGTCCAGCGCAGCATGCTCCCGACGCTGCCGGAGCGCCTGCCGGGCCTGCAGGTCGCCGCCCGCTACCGGCCCTGCCGCGTCGGGCTGGACATCGGCGGGGACTGGTACGACGCCTTCGTCACGTCCGACGGGGCTGTGGCCCTGGAAATCGGGGACGCCCAGGGGCACGACGTGGATGCGGCCGCCTTCATGGGACAGGTACGCGGCTCCATGCGTGCGATCGCCCTACAGGAGCCGGCCCCGGGGAACGTGCTGAAGCACGTCAACCGTCTGCTCGTCGCGATGGACGCACCGAGGTTCGCCAGCTGCACCATGCTGCACATCGATCCGCGCGACGGACGGGTCACCGGTGCGAGCGCCGGCCACGTACCGCTGCTGTGCGTACACGGCGACGGCAGCCACGACGTCCGGCAGCTGCCGGGCGGTCCGGTCCTGGGCATCCTGCCGGATGCCGACTACGGGGAGGAGACCTTCACGCTGGACGAGGACACCGCGCTGATCATGGTCACCGACGGCCTGGTCGAGGCGCCGGACCTCTCGCTGGAGGCCGGCCTGGAGCACACCGGGGCAGTGGCTGCCCAGGCCCTCCACGACGGACTCAGCCCGGAGGAGACAGCCGACCGCATCCTCGACGCCGCGATCGCGATGAACCACCGCGACGACCTCGCCGTGCTGGTCGTCCGACGCACGTGAGACCGCCCGGGCAGCGGCCCGGACAGGCAGCGCGACGCAGGTGAGCGCCCGGCTACGCTGGAGTCGGAAGCACTATTCGGAGGCTCCCATGGACGCCGCTGACGTACTCCGGCAACACCCCGCGAAGCGACTCTTCGGGCGTGACGACGATCTCGCGGTCATCGACTCGATCGTGTGGGGGACCTCCGGGCAGGCCGGAGTCCTCCTTCTCGTGGGCGAGGCAGGTGTCGGCAAGTCGAGCCTGCTGGATGCCGCTGCGGACCGGGCCGCGTCGGACGGGAGCCGGGTGCTGCGCGCCGCCGGCAACCAGTTCGAGAGCCACATGGCCTTCGCGGGGCTCAACCAGGTGCTGCAACCGCTGCTCGGTGAGATCCACCGGCTGGGCCCGGAGCGCTCGCGGGCGCTGGACGTCGCGCTCGGCCGGGCCGTGGGGCCGCCGTCGGACCAACTGGTCGTCTCCCAGGCGGCCATGGACCTCGTTCTCCGAGCGGCCACCGAGAATCCCGTCTGGGTCGTCGTCGACGATCTCCACTGGCTGGACCGCGCCAGCGCGACCGCACTGGGATTCATCGCCCGCCGGCTGTCCGGCTCCCAGGTGCGGCTGCTCGCCGCGGCACGCTCCGAGGAGGACACCTTCTTCGCCGGCAGCGGCCTGCCGGAGCACGAGGTCCACCCCCTCGATGACACCGCCGCGGCCGAACTGCTCAGCAGCCGCTTCCCCGCCCTGTCACCACGGGTCCGCAGGCGGCTGATCGCCGACGCCCAGGGAAACCCCCTCGCCCTGCTGGAGTTGCCCATCGCGCTCAGCCGTATGAAGACGAACTCCAAGGGGACTCTGCCCGCTGTGCTGCCGCTGAGCCGCCGTCTGCAGGCGCTGTTCACGGCACGCATCGAGTCCCTGCCGACCGCGACCCGCCATCTGCTCCTGCTCGCCGCCCTCGACCCGGGCGGGGACCTCCTCACGCTCGGCAAGGCCGCCGAAGGTGTCGCTCTCCTGGACGATCTGGCCCCCGCCGAACGCGTGGGACTGGTCGAGGTGGATCATGACGGCTCCCGCCTGGCCTTCCGTCACCCGCTGGCCCGCTCGGCGGTCGTCGAGCTGTCGACCAGCGACGAACGCCGCCGGTTCCACAAGGTGCTGGCCGAGCAGTTCCTCGACCAGCCGGAGCGCCGCGCATGGCATCTCGCCGACGCGGTCGTCGGGCCCGACGACCACGTCGCCGGGCTGCTGGACGACACCGCCTACGCGGTGCTGAGGCGCGGTGACGCGATGGGCGCCATCACGGCGCTGATCCGCGGTGCGGAACTCAGCACGGACGGGACGTCCAAGTCCCGCCGGTTCGCCGAGGCCGCCTACCTCAGTGCGCACGTGACCGGGGACCTCAGCGACGTGCCGCGCCTGTTGGACCACGCGCTGCGCGCCGGCCCGGAGCGGACGGAGACCCTGACCGCCGCCGTCGCGGCCGCCAGCCATCTGCTGAACGGCGACGGGGACGTCGACACCGCCCACCGTCTCCTCGTCGCCGCCATCGAGATGTACCCGCAACCGCACCGAGCGGAGGACAACACCCTCCTCGAAGCGCTCTACACCCTGCTCCTGGTGTGCTTCTACGGCGGCCGCAGCGACCTGTGGGCCCCCTTCGACAGGGCGGTCGACCGCCTGGTGCCGCAACCCCCCAGTGTCCTCGGCGCGCTGGCCGGCGCCTTCGGTGACCCGGCCCGGAGGGCCGATCCGGTACTGGGCGACCTCGACACGCTCATTGACGGCCTGTGCCCGGAGGCCGATCCCGCCCGCATCGTGCGGATCGGCAGGGCGGCCGTCTACGTCGACCGGTTGCCGGGCTGCCGCGGCGCCCTGTGGCGGGTGGTGAGGGACGGCCGCGCCGGCGGCGCCGTCGCCTCGGCCATCGAGGCGTTGTTCCTGCTCGCCAACGACGCCTTCATGACCGGGCAGTGGGACGACGTCGACCCGCTGGCCGAGGAGGGGCTCGCCCTGAGCACGGCGCACGACTACCACCTCCAGTCGTGGCCCGGCCTGTTCGTACGCGCCCTGCTCGCCGCCGCCCGCGGCGACAACGCCACCGTCAAGGCCCTCACCGACAGGATGATCGCGTGGGCGGCCCCACGGGGAGTGCGCGCGGTGCAGATCTACGCCTCGCACGCGCGGGCGCTCACCGCGCTCGGCCGCGGCGACTTCGACAGCGCCTACCACCACATCACGGCGGTCAGTCAGGCCGGTGAACTGGCCCTGCACACCCCCCACGCGCTGTGGCTGGTCATGGAACTCACCGAGGCCGCCATGCGCAGCGGCCGCTGCGCGGAGGCGGCCTCCCATGTCGACGCCGCACGGCAGGCAAACCTGCCCGCCATCTCGCCCCGCCTGTCGTTGATCACCGCGGGGGCGGCGGCCATGGCCCACCCCGATTTCCTGGAGCGCGACCTGTTCGAAGAGGCCCTGGCCACCCCTGACGCCGACCGCTGGCCGTTCGACGCCGCACGGATCCGGCTCGCCTATGGTGAGCGGCTGCGCCGTGGTCACGCCCCCGCCGAGGCACGCGCGCACATCACCGCGGCACTTGAGACGTTCCAGCGGCTCGGTGCCGGGCCGTGGACGGCCCGGGCCGCCAATGAGTTGCGGGCCTCCGGCGTCACCCCCGAACAGGCTCCCGTCACCGACGTGTCCCTGACGCCCCAACAGCGCCAGATCGGCGAACTCGCGGCGACCGGGATGACCAACAAGCAGATCGCCGAACGGCTGTACCTCTCCCCCCGCACCGTCTCGGCCCACCTGCGTCAGCTCTTCCGGAAACTCGGCGTCACCAGCCGTGCCGCGCTCCGCGACGCGCTCGAGGTCCTGGACTCCGCACAGTCGGCCGACTGAGACTCGTCGCGGCGGGCGCCGGACCGGCAGGCCCGGACACCCGCCGTCACCGAGCGGGTCCTCACCCCGCCGCACGGTCGTCCGGGGTCTGGGCACGACGCGGACCGAGGGGATAGAACCGTGCCATGCCGAGCTTCGAGGTCACACCGATAGGCACCGTCCGCAACAACCGGACGGACATCCAGCACACGGACAACTGGGGTGCCGTCCGCAGCACGATCACCATCGACGAGCGCTTCGGCGAGGCGTGCCTCCAGGGTCTGGAGGGCTTCTCCCACGTGGAGGTCCTCTTCGTCTTCGACCAGTTCCCGGAGGGTGGCGACTTCCGCGAACCGCGCCCCTACCGCGGGCGCTCCGACCTCCCGCCCATGGGTGTCTTCGCCGGCCGCGGCCCCCGCCGGCCGAACCGCATCGGCGTGACGTGCTGCGCCATCGAGTCCGTCCACGGCCGCGAACTGACGGTCGTAGGCCTCGACGCGGTCTCCGGCACCCCGGTCATCGACCTCAAGCCGTCGATGGCGGAGTTCCGCGCGGTGGCCGTCAAACAGCCGGAATGGGTCAGCGGCATGATGGCGGAGTACTTCCAGCCCTGAACGGCTCCCCTGTCGGTGCGCGGGGAGCCTGAATCACCGCAGACCGCAGAGTGGTTCACGGAATTCCTGGTGGTGTTCGTGCGGCGTTCCGGGCATGGCGGCCATGACGACCGGCCGGGGCGTGTCGCCGAGGGTCCGCCACTCGTCCTCGTTCGCCCCCTCCCAGCTGTCCCCGCTCGTGGGGCCGTACCCCTCGCGGCGGAACCCGATGTACGTACTGGCGAGGAGGCGGTAGAGCCAGATCGTGAGGTCGGCACCGGGGAGCAACTCCCTGAAGGAGATGTACGCCCGCCCGAAGGTCTCCAGTACCAGTACTTCGGCGATGGCCGGGCTTCCCGTCATGCACAGCGCGGCGTGGTACATCGGATCGAGAAGGGCGAGCACGTCCCGCTCGAATTCCCGATGGAGGTCGTCGGCACCGGGCCGCACATCCTCCTGGGGCACACGCGGGAAACGGGTCTCCTCGACCTCGGCGCCGGGGTACCGATGCCGGCCGGTACCGGGGCCAAACGTCGTGATCCCGCTCCGGACAGTGTGCTGCAGGCTTTCCAACCAAAAAGGCATGACTGTTCTTTCCTCGAAGGTGTTCGCTGCTCTTGAGGGCGGCGTCCCGTCAACGAGCACAGGATCTACGGACGGTGCGAGCGCCACGGCGGACAGCCCGCCCGCAAGCGGGCGGGCTGTCACGATGGATCGGGCCGGATACGGTCAGCGCGTACCGCGGTCGGCGTCCTGGATCAGCTTCTCGACCGCGTCGGGGTGGCTGATCATGACGGAGTGGGACGCACCACGGACTTCCATCGTGCCGCGGGCGTGGGCGCGCTGGTACTCGAAGCGCTCCAGAGCCGCAGGGATGGCCTTGTCGTCGGAGGCGACGAGCCCCCAGGAGGGGATCGTGTGCCAGGCGGCCTCGGTCGTGACGTCCGTGAAGGAGTTCGCGCTGAACGGCCTCTGGGCGGCGAACATGATGTCGGTGTCCCGCTCGGGAAGGTCCGCCGCGAACGCGCTGCGGAACTTGTCGGCCCTCAGGTAGAGGTCGGTCCCGGTGGTGCCGTCGGCGTTGGAGTAGGGCACGGGGTTGAGCCCGGCCTCGATCTCACTGCCGGGGAACTTGCTGATGAGCTCGCCGAGCTTCTCGCCCTCGTCCGGGACGAACGCGGCGATGTAGACGAGCGCCTTGATGTTCGGGTTGTCCGTCGCCGCGTTGGTGATGACCGCGCCGCCGTACGAGTGGCCGGCGAGGATGATCGGGCCCTTGATGGACTTGAGGACGCTCTTCAGGTAGGGCGCGTCGGTCGGCAGGCCGCGCAGCGGGTTGGCTGGCGCGACCACCGGGTACCCGTCGTGCCGGAGCCGCTTGATGACGTCGTTCCAGCTCGCGCTGGCGTCGGCGAAACCGCCGTGCACGAGCACGACCGTCGGCCTGGGGCCGTCCGTGTGGTGCAGGGGCGCCGGAGCCGCTGAAGCGGTCGACGCCAGAACGGCGGCCGCTGCGGTGGCGGTGGCACCGGCGGCGATTATCCCGCGGCGCAGGGTCTTTTTACGCATGCCAAAAAACGTCCTTCTGTGTGGTGGCTGTTTCTGCCCGGCTCGGGCAACGGCGGGCGCTGCGCGATACGGACGTCAGAGATGCGGTCCATTACGCGTGTCCCACGGGGATTCACGCTCGCGCTCGTGCGCGTGGACATCGCGTGACACGATTCCTGCGTTCGGCAGGATGGGTACCCCACCGCCTGCTGCGCTTCCCGGAACAAGCGGCAGGGTGCTCGGGGGTGATGCCCTTCTCGGGCGGCGCCGGTCCGTGGCGGACTACGCCTGGTGGGTGGCGGCCTGCTTGATCAGTTCCGCCACGGCCTCCGGCCGGGAGACGTAGACGGCGTGGCTGCCAGGCACTTCGTGCACGGTGGCGCCGGCCCGGTCGGCCATCGCCCGCTGCGCGGGCGGCGGGATCATCTTGTCGTCACGCGAGACGAGGTACCAGCTCGGCTTGTTCCGCCAGGCGGCCTCCGTGACCACACCACCGAGCGCGTCCATGCCCCAGGGCACCTGGGAGTCGGCCATGAACCGGGCCTCCTCGGGCGGTACGTCTCCCGCGAACGAGTCGGCGAACTTCTCCCGGTCCAGGAAGAGGTAGCCGTCACGGGGCGGCAGGATCGGGGGCACCGGCGCCCCGGGCTGCGGGTCGGCGAGCAGGGAGTTGACCGACTCGCCCTGGTCCGGCGCGAAGGCCGCGATGTAGACGAGCGCCGCGACCTTCTCGTGACGGCCGGCCTCGGTGATCACCGCGCCGCCGTAGGAATGGCCGACCAGTACCACCGGCCCGTCCTGGATGTCGAGGATCTGTCGGGTGGCCGTGACGTCGCCCTCGAGGGAATGCGTCGGGTTCTGCACGACGCTCACGTCGAAGCCGTCACGGGTCAGCAGCCGATGGACCGGCTGCCAGCCCGAACCGTCGACGAACCCTCCGTGCACGAGAACGATGTTCTTCACTGTGCTCATGTGGTCGCTCCTGTTGTCACCCGGATGTCTTCCGGGCCTGGAGAAAGGCTAGGCAGCACCGGCCGTCCCGGGCTTCTACCGAATGACCTAGTTCGCGGGCGCCCGTCGGGGCCTCGGCCTCGTCACTTTGACCTGCGGACACGCGACATCGCGCCACGCGGATACCGCTCGGGGCGCGGCGGCCCCGCCCTCCTGGGCCGTGGCCCGCCCGCTGCGCTCCGGCCATGACGACTGTCGTGCGCAGACCGCGTACTACGACGACCGAGAACTCGTCGCGGGCGAGGACGTCGCGCGGCAGCCCGCCTTCTGGCTCGTGCACCTTCAGCTGACGATCGGCGCGTCCCCGCCGACGCGGCCGACATGGTTGAGCGGGCGAGGGCGAACTCAGCGTGCACGCTCACTCGGGCGGGCAAGCGACTTGTTCACCGCCCGGTGCTGAACGTCATGGCGCGAGCGGGCCTGACCCCGACATCGAGTGAATGCGCTCGAAGAGCCTGCGTCCGCGCGCAAGCGCTGTGCGCCGACGCTGAAGACGGCCCAGGCCCTGGTGTCTCAGAGTGGACATCGCGCCGACGGCCGACCCGCACACCGTTCGCCGGTGCGCTTCCGGGCTCGGGACCCCGCTACCGAAGCCGATAGATCCGGCCGACGCCTCCGAGGCGACGACACGAACCCGAAGGATTCATATGAACCCGCCCGCCCAAGTGCAGACCATCCGCGGCCCCGTGGACGTCGATGACCTCGGCAGCGTCCTGATGCACGAGCACGTGTTCGTCCTGAGCGAGGAATTCCGCAAGAACCTCCCGGAGACCTGGGACGAGCAGCAGCGCGTCGGTGATGCGGTGACCCGGCTGAAAGCCCTGGCCGCAACGGGCGTCAGGACGCTCGTGGACCCCACGGTGATCGGCCTGGGACGTGACGTCAGGCGGGTGGCCCTGGTGAATGAGCAGGTCGACCTGAACATCATCGCGGCCACGGGCATCTACACGCTGGCGGACGTCCCGGACTTCTTCCGCTACCACGGGCCGGGGACGCTACTCGGCGGCCCCGAGGGCATGACCGAGATCTTCGTCCGCGAGCTCACCGAAGGCATCGCCGACACCGGCATCAGGGCCGCATTCCTGAAGTGCGCGATCGAGGACCGGCTCACCCCTGGAGTGGAACGGGTGATGCGGGCGGTGGCGCAGGCCCACCTGCGCACCGGAGCCCCGATCACCGTGCACACCAATGCCGACGCGCGCACCGGCCTGGTCGCACAGGAAGTCCTGCGCAGTGAGGGAGCGGATCTCGGCGCGGTCGTCATCGGTCACAGCGGGGACACCACCGACTTGGAGTACTTGCGCCGGCTCATCGACAATGGCTCGTACATCGGCATGGACCGCTTCGGCCTCGACATCCTGCTGCCGGGTGACCAGCGTGTGGCGACCGTCGCGGCCCTCGCCCGAGAGGGCCTGGCCGACCGCATGGTCCTGTCGCACGACGCTTCATGCCACATCGACTGGTTCCCGCCCGGTGTGCGCGAGCACATCGCCCCGGACTGGCACCACACCCACCTGCACGACAACGTACTGCCGGCACTGCGGGCAGCCGGCGTGACCGAGGAACAGCTCACCACCATGCTGGTCGACAACCCGCGCCGGTACTTCGCCTCACGGGGGGCCTGACGTCGGCGACGAGCATGCTCATCCGTGGTCCTCCGGCCGCGGAGAGGCGACGGACCTGGCGTCCCGGGGCGACATGCCGAACTCCCTCCGGAACGCGGTGCTGAACGAGGCGTGACTGCCGAATCCGCAAGCGTGGGCGATCTGCGCGATGGAATGCCCGGCCCAGCCGGCACTGGCGAGCCGGGTGCGGGCGAGGTGCAGCCGTTCCCGGCGGATGAGGTCGCGTGAGGTGGTGCCGGCCGCCTGCAGCACCTGCTGGATGTAGCGTGGCGACCAGCCGAGGGCCCGCGCGATGCCGACCACGTCGAGGTCGCCGTCACCGGCATGGCGGCGGATGTAGCGCCGGACCTCGGCCTCGACCGTCGCCCGCTGCCCTGCCGGCGCGGAGTCGCTCGCACCCTCGGCCGCCAGGCAGACCAAGTCGAGAAGACGCTCGCAGGCAAAATCGAAGGATATTTCGGAGAGTTGCTCGCGCTCCTCCTGCAGCGTGCCCACCATCGTGCGAATCACCCGGCCCAGGCCGCTGCCCCCGCTGATCACCTGCGGCTCCCGGGCCACGGCCGGGCTGCGGCCGGCAACGCCCTGTCCCGGCACGATCAACGCGATCGAGCGGAAACGGTCATCGTGCGCGAAGAACATCGGCCGGTCGATGTCGCACAGCGCCATGGAACCCGGGTGGATCTCGCCCGATGACGAGCCCTGCTCCACCCGGGCGGTACCTGCCAGAGGGACGAGAAGTTCGTAGGTGCCACGTGGATCGGCCTTGATGTGCCGAGCGGCTCGGGTGACCTCTTCCCGGCCGCCGCTGCACAGCGCCATGCCGAACGTCCGCGACCGCTGGGAGACGAGGCGTCCTGTCCACGGGGCGGTGCGATCCCTCACAGTGATACGGCTCGCGCCGTGCAGGCCCGTGAACGCGTCGTTCCAGGCGTCCACCGAAGGTATCGGATCGACGGGGGACCAGTGATACACGCGCCACCTCTGCTCGTTCGGGCCCCGACGGCACGCCGGCCTCCGGCTCGGTGGGAGGTGTGTGCCCACCGTGACGCCGCTTCGGGAGCGGCTGCCCCCACCGTACGTCCTGCCTCGGCCGGAAGTCCCGCCCCCGAGCCGTGGGTTGACTTTTGGTCATTGACCAACTTCACTGACGAGGAAAAGTTGGTCAATGACCAATTTCGAGCAGGGGAAGATGCCCGGTGACCAAGGCGACCGGGACCGAGGAACACAGGAGCACGACATGAACGCGAAGACATGGTTCATCACCGGCGCATCCAAGGGGTTCGGCAGGCAGTGGGCCGAAGCTGCCCTGGAACGGGGCGACCGGGTCGCCGCGACGAGCAGGAGGGCCGGCGCCCTCGACGACATGGTCGAAATGCACGGCGACAACCTGCTGCCGATTCAGCTCGACGTCACCGACCGCGCGGCCGTCGATGCTGCGGTGCGTCAGGCCGCCGACCGCTTCGGCCGCCTCGACGTCGTGCTCAACAACGCCGGCTACGGCCTGTTCGGCATGGTCGAGGAGATCAGCGAGGATCAGGCCCGGGCGCAGATCGAGGTGAACCTGTTCGGCCCGCTGTGGGTCACGCAGGCCGCGTTGCCGCACCTGCGCGCCCAGGGCGGCGGTCACATCATCCAGGTCTCCTCGATCGCCGGCGTCTTCTCGCTGCCGGGCCTCGGCGTCTATCACGCGTCGAAATTCGGTCTGGAGGGATTCACCGCGAGCCTCGCCAAGGAGGTTCACGACTTCGGCATCAAGGTCACTCTGGTCGAGCCCGCCGGATACTCCACGGAGTGGGCGGGATCATCCGCCGTCCGCGCCGAACGTGTGCCCGCCTACGACGGCTTCCGCGCCGGTATGCAACGGCCGGCCGGCGTCCGTGGCGAGCCGGCCGCCACCCGCGCTGCGATCCTCGCGGTCGTCGACGCGGACGAGCCGCCGCTGCGGATCTTCTTCGGCAAGGGGCCGCTCGCCGTGATCCGGGCTGAGTACGCCTCCCGCATCGAGGAGTGGGAGCGCTGGGACGCGGTGTCCCAGGTGGCCTTCGGCGCCTGAACACGGTCATGAACAGCCCGCTTGTATCATGACGCGAAACCGCTCTTGGGCGACGGAGAACGAAACGGGACACGAGCATGCGCTGGACGCTGGACGACGTGATCGAAGCGGCGTTCACGACGCTGGAGGCGCAAGGGCTGGACAAGCTGACGCTGCGCGGGGTCGCCCGAACGCTCGGCTGCCACCTCAACTCGGTGAGCTCGTACGTGAAAACGAAGCGGACGCTCATCGAGACGATGGCCGACCACATCGTCGGCTCCGTCGACGTCGAGCACCTGCCGGAGGAACCCGTCGAACGTGCCCGCACGGTCGCCACCCGCTACCGGGTCGCCCTGCTCGCCCACCGCGACGGCGGCCGCCTGGTGGCCGGTACCTTCAGCGGTACCGGCAAGACCCTGCGCGTCGCAGACACCGTCGTCGGTGCCCTGCTGGACGCGGGATACCACGAGGCTGAGGCTGCCCGCCTGTGCTGGTCAATCGTCTACTTCACGCTCGGCCTGACCCAGGAGCAGCAGACCCCGTCCGACGGTCCCCGCGGCTC
This sequence comes from Streptomyces sp. NPDC002574, assembly GCF_042889545.1. Lineage (NCBI taxonomy): Bacteria > Bacillati > Actinomycetota > Actinomycetes > Kitasatosporales > Streptomycetaceae > Streptomyces > Streptomyces sp. NPDC002574. The sequence goes on along the minus strand of NZ_JBIARB010000002.1, from coordinate 424,236 downwards.
GTTCCACGAACTCGTCGCCACCGGCGGCTATCCCTCCCTCGCCCGGATCGGCGAGCGCCTCATGGTGACGGACTCGTTCGACGACCGTTTCGACTACGGACTGTCACGGTTGTTGCCCTCGAACGCCTGAGGTCCGGGAGCGGTCGGCCGGGGCGTCGCCGTGTCCGCGCCGGCTGATGGAGCAGTGCGGTCGCAACTCGCCAATCCCAACGGGGGGTTCCCGCTCCGATCAGGTAGCCCGCCACAGGCAGCGCTGAGCAATTGGATGGTTTCAATAGCGTTCGAGGCCCGCGCATGCCAACCGCCCCACTTTTTCCCCGCCGACGTCGGCACTAGGTGCGCCGGATGACCAGTACGGCTACGTCGTCGAGGTGGTCCACGGAAGCCACGGCGTCGAGGATGAGGTCTGCCGTCGCCTCGGCATCGAGCCGGTCATGGAGGGCACGGCCGGCCAGCGTTCCCGCTCGCTCCAGTCCGGCTTCCAGCGTCAGGCCCGGCCCTTCGACCAGGCCGTCGGTGACCATGACCAGCGCGGTGCCCTCTTCCAAAGTGAAGGTCTCCTCGGGGTAGTCCATACCAGGCAGGACTCCCAGGACGGGCCCGCCGGGAAGTGTGCGGATGCTGTGGCTGCCGTCGTCGCGGGCGTGAAGCAGTGGAACGTGGCCGGCGCTGGTGCCGGTGACCTGACCGTCGCTCGGATCGATGTGCAGCATGGTGCAGCTGGCGAAGCGTGGTGCGTCCATCGTGGTGAGCAACTCGTTGGTGCGCGTCAGCACCGTTCCCGGCTCAGGCTCATGGGCGGCGATCGCGCGCATGGACGAGCGCACCTGACCCATGAAAACCGCGGCGTCCACGTCGTGCCCTTGGGCGTCGCCGATCTCGAGTGCGACCGCACCGTCGGGCAGGAAGAACGCGTCGTACCAGTCTCCGCCGATGTCCAGCCCGTCCTGGCTGGGCTGATAGCGGGCGGCGACCTCCAGGCCCGGCAGGTGCTCGGGCAGCGTGGGCAGCATGCTCTGCTGGACCGCCGTGGAGAGCTCGACGTGGGCCTGCTGCAACCTGATGCGCCTCAGGGCCTGGCCTGCCAGATCGGCCAGGGTGGTCATGAAGGCGAGCTTCTCCACCGACGGCGGGCGCCTGCTGTCGTACGTCACTGCCCAGGCCCCCAGTGGCCGGTCGCCCGCCGGACTGAGAGGAGTGATCGACATCGCGGCATCGGGGCCGGCGGGTGTCCGGGGCGCACTGGAGTCACTCACCCAACACCGCGCGAGTTCCTCCTGGTTCGCGATGAACTGCGGCTCACCCGTACGGATCGCGCACGACAACGGCCGGTCCTCGTCAAGCGACAGACCGAGCAGGGCATCGGCCTGCCATGCGGGGATCCCTGCGTCCGAGGAGACCCGCAGGCGCCCTTCGTCGACGAGCGCGAAGAGGGCGCCGAAACCACCGAAAGCCGCGGCGAGCCGAGTCAGGACGACCTGCTGCAGCTCCTGCTCGGTGGCGGCGGTGAACAGGGCTGAGGAGAACGCGGCGATCTCATCGGCGCGGTGCCGTTCAGCACTCACCGCAGCCAGCATCTCCTTTCGGCCCGCCTCCATCGTGGACTCGGCGCGGATCACCCCGAAGACCCGTTCGGGACCGCCGTATCCCAGCGTGATCCGACGGGCTTGGCTGGCCAGCATGCGCCAGCCGTCATGCTCGGTGTGGAACCGCGATCTGATCCACGGGGACTGGGCCACGGACGAGCGGACAAGCCGCTCCACGTCCTTTCGGTCATCAGGGTGCACTCGCCGTATCACCATGGACAGGGACATCGACGCCTGCGGGAAGAGCGTGGCCAGGGCGGGCTCGCCACCCAGCCACTCGATCCGGTGCTCATCGGGTGTGCACATGTAAAGCCCAAGGCCGGCGGCCTTGGCTGCGAGGTCGAACGGGATCAGCAGGCCGCCGAGGTCGTGTCGCGTGTCCAACGAATGCACCCACACAAGGGGCTCGCCACTCGCTGGGTCCTTCACCGGGCGCGCCTCGACGAGGCAGAGCACCGACGTTTTGCCCGTCCCGGGGAATTCCAGCACCCGCATTGCGAGCCTCTTCGTCGTGGCCCCGTGCGCCAGCAGGCTCCTGGCCGAGACCCGCTGATCTTCGGACAGCAGATCAATGAAGCCGCGGCCTACGCACTGTTCCTCGGACCTGCCCAGCGCCGAGGCCATCGCGGCGTTGAGACAACGGATGACACCGTCCAGGGTCAAAAGAGCCGAGGGTGTAGCCCTCAGCAGGAGTTCGTCCGAAGCGTCCATCCGCCGCTCCCTGACCATTGTCGAGCGATATGACCCCGATAGACGTAACAATCCTATCTGCCGCAGAGCAGGTCGCGCGCTTACTGGGAATGGGGGCGCGAAACTGAGCGGCAGCTCAGCCGGCGGCTTACCCGTGAGCAGATTGCCGCCGAGGCGGAGACGAGGTCCGCTCCGCGATGGCCGGTGTGCCGTAACGCGGCCTTCGGGTGCCACGCATGAGGCGCCCGGTGCCCCTCGGTGCAGCATCCCGCGGGCTGAACCCTCCTCGGAGCGGGCGGGGCACTGCTGTTCAGAAGCACTGCGTGGAAGCGTCCTTGGCGGATCACAGCGCGCGCCGACGGGATACCGACCGAGGTTTCGACTGGACTATTTCGTCCACTTCACTTAGCCTGAATCGCGCTGCGCCAGAGCTGCGGGCAGGCGGGTCTCGACCGACGTCGCCAGAGGCTGCCCCCTTCACGGCAGCCGCCGCTCGACTTCTGGCGACTCCCCCACCACGAGGCATCCATGAAGGACGGGAGGGCAGAAATGCCTGACGCAATATTTTCAGAGGCGGAATCGTCCGTGGTGGTGAGCAACAACGACAAGGAGCATCGCTACGAGATCTCCGTGGCGGGCGAGACGGCTGGCCACATGGGTTACCGGGCGATCGGCAATCGACGCGTACTGATGCACACGGTCATCTACGACACATTCCGCGGGCGAGGTCTGTCCAACGTCCTCATCAAGAGCATCTTGGACTCTCTGCGCATTCACGGAAACACCATTTCAAACTACTGCCCGGTCGTCGACAGGTTCATACACAAGAATCCGGAATACATCAGCCTGGTCGACACGACACATTCAGGCATCTGGGAATCATCGAACTGACCAGTCGGGCGACGACTGCCCGCCTGCATGCGTGGGAAAGTGCCGAGGACCCCGGCTCAGTCCACGACGTACGAACGTACGTAGTTCAGCGCCATCTGCATGGACACGCGCATCGGCTCGACGTCCTGTGCGGTCTGGGCCAGCAGATAGCCGCCCTGCAAGGCGGCCATGACGGCAGTGGCGAGCTGCTCCGGGTCCGCCTCTTCACGCAGCGAGCCGTTCTCCCGCATGCGCTGCAAGCCTGCCGAGATAAGCTGTTGCCACTCAGCGAACGTCTCGGCGAGCTTGCTCCTCGACGTCGGGTCCTGCGCCGCCCGCGCGCTGACCAGGGAGCCCAACGCGCACCCGTAGGCGCCGTTCTGCAAAGAGTTGAGATGGATGACCTTGTCGCTCCATCGCTCGAGCGCGCGAATGGAATTCATCCGCTCCAGCATTTGGCGATCGCGGTTCAGGACTTGATCGGCCCGCAACTCGATGACACTGTGGACAAGCTCGTCCTTGTCCGCGAAGTGGCGATAAAGCTGAGATTTACTCGTCCCACTTGAAGCTCGTACGTCGTCGAGTGAGACCGAGTTGACGCCCCTCACGTAGAAAAGGTCGGCGGCGGCCTGAACAATGCGGTCGCGGGTGACAGCCCCACGCGAGGTCAGGCGCCGCTCTTGCCTAGGAGCATCATCTACGGACATGGGCCCGATATTACTACGTGCGATCCCCGGGGCTGCGGGAGAGCCCGAGCGCGCTGCCGATCCGCGCTTGGGCGCATGAGCCGACTGCTCCCTGACGACGGGAGCGTCGAACGCATGAGGTGCGGCCTTCGCGGGTGTGCGCGACGTGCCTGTCACATGGACCACCTCCGCCTCTCACAAGGATGCGAACCGTGGCAACGCTCGAATGCGAGCCCGACTTCCCGCAGCGGTGACTTTCGGACCGCGGCCCGCGCCGGCATGTATCAGGGCCCCGCCGGCACGGGTGGGGACCCCGACGACGGCGACATTCACAGACATCCGCTATGGACTACATAGTCCTCTCGTTTGCGCTATAACGGAAGAGGCTCGCCGACTCCGAGACTCAGGGAGTGGAAAACCGGGGAGGATCGTTGGGCCTCTGAGCGGAACTCGTGTGGCGGTCGCCGGAGGCTGCGCAGTCCAACTCGCGGCCGATGCAACCAGGGAGTGCGGTCGAGACGGTTCGGCCGCGGCATCGACCGGGAGCGTCGGACATGCGACTCCGTTCCGTAATCGACGCGAGCACTGTGCGGGCACTCCAGAAGGGTGCGGGCGGAGCCCGGGCGCATCCGGCTCGGCGCGGAGCGCCACAAGATCATCGGCAGCGTTCTTCGCTCGTCGGCCGGCCCGGTACGCGCCACCGCTCCCGCAGGCATCACCCGGAAAAGGAGTATCGCTGATGCGCGCAGCACTCATGTACGGCGCGGGCGACGTCCGCGTCGAGAACGTACCCGACTCCGTCATCAAGCACCCGACCGACGCCCTGGTGCGGATCACCGCATCCTGCGTCTGCGGCACCGACCTGTGGCCGTACGCCTCGCTGAAGCCCGAGGACGGTCCCGCACGGATGGGCCATGAGTTCATCGGCATCGTCGAGGACACCGGCTCGGAAGTGACCACCATCGAGCGCGGCGACCTGGTCGTCTCCCCCTGGAGCATCTCCGACAACACCTGTGAGTTCTGCCGTGAGGGCCTGCCCAGCTCCTGTACCCACCCACAGGCGAACTTCTGGGACGGCGAAGCGGAGGAGGGCGCCCAGGCCGAAGCCATCCGCGTCCCTCTGGCCGACGGCACCCTCGTCAAGCTCCCCGTCAGCGCGGACTCGTCGCTCGTTCCCTCCTTGCTGACGCTCTCCGACGTCTTCTGCACCGGCCACCACGCTGCCGTGTCGGGCGGAGTCAACGAGCGCACTCGTGTCACGGTGATCGGCGACGGGGCCGTCGGCTTGATGGCGGTTCTGTCCGCCAAACGACTGGGTGCCGAGCAGATCGTCCTCATGGGCCGCCACCAGGCGCGCACCGACCTCGGCCGCCAATTCGGCGCGACCGATGTCGTCTCATCCCGCGGCGAAGAAGGTGTCGAAACCGTCCGCGAGGTCACTGGCGGGTACGGCCCGCACACGGTTCTGGAGGCCGTCGGCACCAGGCCCGCCTACGACCAAGCCCTTGGCATCATCCGGCCGGGTGGGGTCATCAGCCGGGTCGGCGCCCCTCAGTACGAGGAGGCACCCATTGGCATCGGCAGCCTCTTCCGCCACAACATCCGCCTGACCGGCGGCCCCTCACCGGCCCGCGCCTACATCGAAGGGCTTCTGCCCGACATCCTGAGCGGCACGATCGAGCCCGGGAAGGTCTTCGACGCCACCACCGACCTCGACGGCGTCCCGGCCGGCTACCAGGACATGGCAGACCGCAGGAGCCTGAAGGTGCTCATCAGGCCCTGACCCCGGACACTGGTTGCGTGGGCGCAGTCCCCACCCCACCCGCCGCGAGACGAGCCCCCGCAAGATTTCCGAGGCCGTTCCGGCCCCGTGACCAGCCGCCCGCTCGTCACGCCAGGGCGCCCCAGGCAACCGGCCGCCGTGGGCCGGCCGTGGAGACCGGCGAGAAGCGGGTGCGATCCGCCGGCCGCCTGAGGCACCGTCCGCTTGGGCGGCCGGTCGGCTCCCAGGGCTGTCTGAAGTCACCCGCGTCCCCGAGGCCCGACGGCGGGGTCCAGCGGGGCCGGCCGGGTTCCGAGGTGAAGCGGGGGCGCGTCCCGAATGGGACCATCCCGACCAGTCCTTGTCTTGAGTATGCTGCTAGAGTCGAGATCCGATCGAGATTGTGGACCTTTTAGTTCACTTGTGGGGGCTTGTGGCCGGCTGTGCATGGCGCGCGGGTGGCGACGGGATGCAGGGAGGTACCCGATGAAGGCGATAGTTGTGACCGATCCGGCCGCGGGAACGGCCGGAATGAGGCCGGCGGAGCGTCCCGAGCCCAGGGTGGCGGAGAACGATGTGCTGGTTGAGGTTCACGCGTCCGGATTCACCCCGGGGGAGCTGACGTGGCCCTCGAGCTGGACGGACCGCCTGGGCCGCGACCGGACACCGTCGATCCCCGGGCATGAGCTCGCCGGAGTGGTCAGTGCCCTCGGCTATGGCACGACGGGGCTGTCCGTGGGACAGCGGGTCTTCGGACTCACGGACTGGACTCGCGACGGCACGCTGGCTGAGTACGCGGCCGTCGAAGCACGCAACCTCGCGCCGCTGCCCGGCGATGTCGCCTTCACGGTGGGCGCGAGTCTGCCGATCTCGGGTCTGACCGCGTGGCAGGGGCTGTTCGAGCACGGGCGACTTCAGCCAGGGCAGAGCGTCCTCGCGCACGGTGCGGCCGGCGGAGTCGGATCGATGGTGACCCAGCTCGCGCGCGAGGCGGGTGCCCACGTCATCGGCACCGGACGTGCCGCCGATCGTCAGGCGGTTCTCGACTTCGGCGCGACGGAGTTCGTCGACCTGGACAACGACACGCTGGAAGACGTCGGCGAAGTTGATCTGGTGTTCGACGTCATGGGTGGCGACATGGGGAAGCGGTCCACACGCCTGGTTCGAGCCGGAGGAACACTGGTGAGTATCGCCGGCCCGCCGGAGGTGCGACCCGCGGACGGCTTGGCGATCGACTTTGTCGTCGTGTCCGATCGCGCCCAGCTGCGTGAGGTGGTCCAGCGCGTGCGGGACGCACGGCTGCGCACGGTCATCGGCAATGTCGCGACGCTCGATGACGCCGTCGCGGCCTTCAATCCGACCGAGCGGGTCAGGGGAAAGACCATCATCCGCGTTCGTCCATGAGGTCTCGCCAACCCTCCAAAGAGGACGATCCAGTCCGCTTGGCGCAATAGGATCGCCCCGTCATCCAGGCGGGGCCGGCACAGATACGGGAACAGCGATGACCAAGGTGCTGTGGACTGACACGAGCGGCTCGATCGCAGTCGTCAAGGACGAAGACAACAGGTTCTACGAGGTGCAAGAGAACGGCAACTACGCGGGACTGCTCGCCTACGAGCGCAAGGGCACTCATTACAGCCTGACGCACACGTATGTCCAGGAGGGTTACCGTGGCCGCGGCCTGGGGACGGCATTGATCCGCGAGGCGCTGTTCGACCTGACGGGGGAACGCGCGTCAGTCACCAATCGGTGCCCCGTCGTGGATCGCTTCATCGAGAAGCACTCCCAATTCCGCGAGATGCTCGATCCCGGGTCACAGGCCGTCGACGACACCCTCAACTGAGGCGCCCGCCTTCGGCGGAGCGAGGCGGGTCAGGGGTCTCTCGCGCCCGGCCTCACGTGCCGGGCCGGAGTGACGGCCGAAGTGTTCGTCGCCATGGCAAGGGGTTTCCAGAGCGGGCAGGTGGTGACAGCGGCGGGCGGTAGGCCGCGGGGGCGGCCGACGGACCGGTGTCAGGGAGGAAGTCGCCCTTGGCCGGCGGGAGATGAACCCTGGCGCCGGTCGCATCGATGGTCGGCGCCATCGGGATCACCCAGAGGACGCCCCTCACGGCGTCGCCGCGTCACGAACGAAGTCCTGCCTTCCTCGATTCCACAGATCTCTCAGAAGGGTCAGAGAATGGCGATCACGAGCGAATCTCCAGCGCGTGTTCGCATCATCCAGGCCGCTGCGGACCTCTTTTACGTCAAGGGTGTCAACTCGGTGACCTTGGATGACGTGCGAGCGGCGAGCGGGACCAGCAAGTCCCAGTTCTGCCGCCAGTTTGCCGACAAGGACGAGCTCGTGCGCAGTGTCATCGAGTTGCGTGCCCAGCAGATCCTCGAGCGCGACCGACAGCACTTGGAACGGATGAGCTCCTTCCGAGCCCTGGAACGCTGGAACGATTCGATCATCCACCTCAACTCTCTCCGGGACGGAGCCCACGGGTGCGCTCTGGGTGCACTCGTCGGATCCCACGCGCCTCAGGACCCCGCGGCCCGGAACCTGCTCGCCGAGAAGTTCGGCGAATGGCAGGAGTTGATTGCGGCCGGCCTGCGCCGGATGCAGGAGAACAGCTCCCTCAAGGAGGGGGCCGATCCGGCAAAGCTCGCTCTGTCGGTGATGGCCGCGCTGCAGGGAAGCTACTTGCTCGCTCAGATGACACACGACGTCGAACCGATGCGCATCGCCATGGACATGGCGCTAGCCCACGTGAAGACGTACACCGTGGGGTGACGGGCGGCGCACGAGGCAGCACGAGAGGTGCCTCCGCGTCCGTCGCGCCGATCCCGGACTCCTGCCGCTGTCCTGAAGCGACAGCAGGACTGGACAGCATGGTCGGGGCCGGACGGTGCAGCAACTCCATCTGATCGACGCGGACGTACGGGCTTGTGCCGCAGCGCGCCACATCTCGCGACCAGTACGGCCGGCACACGCGCCGTCCGGTCCTCCCCCTCTCCGCAAAGGTGCCGTCGCGACCTTGGTCGGCACCGACCGGGCAACCGCCCGGCAGACCCCAAGGGAGCAATGACATGAACGACAGCAAAAGACCCTACGACATGGTCGTCTTCGGGGCAGGCAGCGCCGGGTACACGGCCGCATTGCGCGGGGCCCAGCTCGGGCTCAGCGTCGCCCTCGTCGAACGCCACAAGCTCGGGGGCACTTGCCTCCACAACGGCTGCATCCCGACCAAAGCCATGCTGCACGCGGCTGAGTTGGCCGATCAAGCACGTCAGGCCGGCGACGTTGGAGTGCGCTCGTCTTTTCGGGGCATCGACATGGACGCGCTGCACGCTTACAAGAACAGCGTTGTCTCAAGTCTCTGCAATGGGCTCACCGGCCTCGTCGACGCACGTGGCATCACCTACGTGGAAGGAGAGGGCCGACTGTCGTCGACGACCTCCGTCGATGTCGGAGGCCGCCGGCTCACAGGCCGCCACGTCGTACTCGCCACCGGGTCCGTTCCGAGAACCCTGCCCGGACTGGAGATCGACGGACGGCGAGTGATCTCGTCGGACCACGCTCTCACCCTCGACTACGTCCCCAAGTCCGTGATCGTGCTCGGCGGCGGAGTGATCGGGGTCGAGTTCGCCTCCGCGTGGTCGTCGTTCGGGGCCAAGGTCGCCATCGTCGAAGCCCTGCCGCACCTTGTCCCCATGGAGGACGAGTCCGTCTCCAGCCGGTTGGAGACGGAGTTCCTCAAGCGGGGTATCACCCTCCACCTCGGTGTCCCCTTCGTCAGCAGCGAGTACACGCAGGACGGTATCCGCGTCCGGCTGGCGGACGGCACGGCGTTGGAAGCGGACCTCCTGCTCGTGGCCGTCGGACGAGGCCCCGTTTCCCAGGGCCTGGGCTTCGAAGAGGCGGGCGTCGTCATGCACAGGGGGCACGTGCTGGTCGACGAGTACATGCGCACCAGCGTCCCCACCATCTCCGCTGTCGGAGACCTGGTTCCCACTCCGCAGCTCGCGCACGTCGGCTTCGCCGAGGGCATCCTCGTCGCCGACCGCCTGGCCAAGGAATCCGCAGTGCCGATCGACTACGACGGCGTCCCGCGCGTCACGTTCTCCCGCCCCGAGATCGCGTCGGTCGGCCTGACAGAAACCAAGGCCAAGCAGGTGTACGGGGTCGAGAACGTCGACTGCGTCGTTTACGACCTCGCCACCAACGCTCGTAGCCGGACGTTGAGAGCGGAAGGGCACGTCAAGGTCGTCCGGAGGAAGGACGGGGCAGTCATCGGTGTTCACATGATCGGCGACCGGATCAGTGAACAGATCGGGGAAGCGCAGCTCATCTACAACTGGGAAGCGTGGCCGCAGGATGTTGCCGGCCTCGTCCACGCCTACCCGACACAAGGTGAGGCACTCGGTGAGGCAGCTCTCGCGCTGACGGGCAAACCGCTGCATTTGCAGGTCTGACCTCGCGAAAGCACCGCGCCGGCCACCGGCCTCCGTTCCGTCGCAGATCGAGCACCAGACAGATGCCAGTTCCGGCCGCGGGCCGCTGAGCCCCGCCGACCACGGTCGCCCCTTCCATGGTGAGCCATACGGTCCATACTCCGCGACGCTACTCCTGGGCTGGAAGCATTTTACCTGCGTATTTCTTGGAAAATGATCGACAATCCCAGAACACAAGAGGACTTGACAGTCCCGTTTTGGCTTTGAGAGGCTTGACAGTAGTTCATCCCAACCAGTGGCCTTCGCTCGGGGCAGAAGCTGCACCGACTTACACCGAAGGCCCGGGTTCCCAAGGGTCCGCGGCGCACGGAAGCCGTCTGTCTCTTCATCCAGATCGTGACAGCTGCATTCCATGGCGAACGCAAGGCATTCCCCTGTGCGGTGGTCTCCTGATGCCCTCGAACGTCGCGTCGCACCTGATCCACAGATCACGTGCATGTACGCCGGCACCGCGTAGACGACACCGAAGCAACCCTCCTGCAGCGAACACCGCAACACGCAGAGAAGGAACAAGAAAGTGAACTACACCAAGCAGACCATCGAAGACCTGGCGATCCTCGACCAGCTCAACAACGACTACGTCCACTCCGACCAGTTCAACGATGTCCAGCGCTTCAGCGAGCTGCTCGCCGAGGACTTCGTCGTGCAGACCCCGGGCGTCACGCGCAACCGTGCCGAGTTCCTCGAATACATCGCCGAGCCGCGACCCTTCAAGGACCTTGTCGTGCACGACGTCAAGATCCGCATCCTCAGTGACGTCGCCCTGGTCCACGGCCGCGCCACATACACCATGCTCGCCGACGGAGCGCCTCAGGAAGCGCTGTACACGGACACGTACCAGAAGCGTGAGGGTGGCTGGGTCTGCGTCTCGGCCTGCGCGATCGCTCCGGGCACCTGACGCGGTCGAGGCTGCCGGTCGCGAGGCAAACCGCCCACAGGTAGGGACCATGCCCACGGGCCAGTCATCACAAGGCAATGGGCCGAGACGGTTGGCGGCCGGTCAAGGCATCGCCATCAGCTCCGCCACCCGCGGGCTACTGCACAACAGCACGCTCACCGACCGGGCACCGATCTTCAGCGCCATCTACCTCCTCTGCTACAGCGGAGCCGCCTTCCCCAGCCTCGTCTCCGGCCAGCTCTCGAACGCGATCTCGCTGCCGCGGATCACCCTCGGATACGCCGTACTCGCGATCGTCGCAACCCTCTTCACCGTCCTCGCTGCACGCGGCCCACGCACCGGCATGAGGGAACATCCAGCGCAGCGAGTGATCACGACGAACCTCGCCGGCACCCGACCTCGTCCGACAGTGGCCAAGGGCTTCGCCCGTTTGGCCGAACTCACCGATCGGGTCCCTCAACAGAAGGTGTGACCATGACGTTCGATTTCGGAGCCGAGGCCTCCGCCCGTCAAGAGAACAACGCTGCGCTCATCGCCGCTTTGGACGAGGCCATTCTTGGCGAGGCGGAGTCCAGTTGGGTGCTCGATGTCGTCCACGACGCGGAGCACGGTCGCTGGATCGCCGCTCTCGGTGATGACGGGATCGCCGAGCTCTCGTACCGCTTCGTAGGCGGCCGCGTCGTGCTGTTGACGACCTGGGTCGACCCCGCCTACCGCAAGAATCGGGTGGCCACCGAGCTCATCTCTCGCGTGCTGGACGAAATCCGCGAGAGCGGGAAGAAGATCACCATCATTTGCCCGGTGGTGGGTGAGTTCATCGACCGCAACCCCGAGTACGCCGGCCTCATCGATACGGTCCATCCCGGCGCCGGCGCCTTCCCCCAGCACGAGCCCGCGGAAGGCCGCCACGACGATGAGCTCACCGCAATCGAGCACGACTTGACGTAACTCTCCGGTGTCAGGCACCTGCCGCACTCCGGCAGACCACAATTCGTGATCCTGACTCGTACACCCGGCTTCAAGCTGACGGAACAGCTCCCGAGGAGTCCCGGTACCGCGTCACACGGGGTTTCGTCGCGGTCTCTGTGGCGGCCCGCACTTCCCCGTGACGGGCGAAGGCAGGCCAGCTGGGCACGCACTCCAGAGAGGACGCTTTCGTCCACTATTTTCTGGGCCGCAACCGCCACACATGGATTTCTTGGGCGTAGAAGCCGGATGCGTGGCCTCGAATGAGAGGACTATTTGGTCCCAGAAGAGGGCCGATCTGCGGTACGTTTGGGGAAGGCGGTTCCCTGCGACAGTCGCACAGCGGAGCCTCAAAGGACCTCCAGGGCGGTAAGCGCCATGCATGGAGGCGTCGACTTCGCCAGCGCTCGGCCCGATCCGGCTGCGCAAAGAGGGGGTCGGGGCCAGAGCCGGTCAGTCGAGGCACTGAGACGTTCCCGCCGTCAGCTGGGCCGGTGCGCCCGGCTGATTCCGGAACCCCCCGTCGAGGCTGCGCACACAGCCGGTAACCCCTCACCGCCCACAAACGATCAGCTGGGAAAGGTTCGATATGCCGGGCTCCGAACTCTATGAGCAATTCATGGCGCTGCACACCCGCGACGGCGGCCTCGTCATGCCGAACGCGTGGGACGGCCTCTCGGCGCTGATGCTGGCCGATGCCGGCTTCGAGGCGATCGCGACCTCGTCTGCGGCACTCGCCACCACACTCGGCCGGTCCGACGGGCGTCACGAAGTCACCTGTGATGAGCACCTCGAGCATGCGCGGTTGCTCGGCCGCCTCACCGGGCTGCCTGTCAACGGGGACTTCGAGGACGGCTATGGGGACACACCCGAAGACGTCGCCGCGACCGTGGAAGCCGCCGTCGAGTCCGGCCTGGCCGGTATCGGGATCGAAGACACCTCGGGCAATCCCGATCAACCGATCCGCGACTTCGACGAGGCGGTCCACCGCGTGCGCAGCGCCGTCGTGGCGGCCAAGGGCCGCATCGTCGTCACGGGCCGCACCGACAACTTCATCCAGGGACGGCCGGATCTCGACGACACCATCCGGCGTCTGACGGCCTTCGCGGAGGCCGGCGCGGATGTGCTCTACGCCCCTTACCCTCCCGACTTCGACGCACTCGTCGCGATCGTCACCGCCGTCGCGCCGACACCGGTGAACGTCCTCATCTCACCTGCGGACAAGGTGCTCACCGTCGCCGAACTGCAGAAGGCCGGGGTCAAGCGCATCAGCGTGGGGCCGGCGCTCTACACCCACGCAATGGAGGCACTCGACCAGGCCATCAAGGCTCTCGTCGCGGGTGACCTCACCACCGCGACGACGGGGATCGACTTCGGGCGCATCAGCGAGCTACTTGCCCGCGGAACGAACTAGCCCAGGCCCTGCGAATCAGTGCTCGCCACCCACTCATCGCGAGAAAAGGCACATCCATATGAATCTCGATAAGCTCATGAACAAGCATCTCACCAGGTATTTCGATCCCGGCAAGACCATTCCGGGGGAAACCCTTCAGCAGCTGCTGCGGTTCCTGCGCTCCGTGCCGACATCGGTGAACGTACAAGCCAGCCACTTCTACGTCCTCGCCACGCCCGAAGGCAAGGCGCGGCTCGCCGACAATCTGGGCGAACGATTCCGGGACAACGCCGAGAAGATCCTCAACGCGTCGCACACCATCATCCTCACCACCCGGGCAGATCTGCCCGACGCCCACCTCGAGGCGGTGTTCGCAAAGGAGAGGGCCGACGGCCGGTTCCCTGATCCGTCCAAGCAGGAGTTGTGGGAATCCATGACCCGGGATTTCCTCAACCTTCGCACCTATGGCTACAAGGACCTGAACCACTGGATGGAGAAGCAGACCTACATGGCGGTGGGCCTGACCATGATGGCGGCCGCCGAGCTCGGTGTCGAGGCCACGCCGCTGGAGGGGTTCGACCCGACCAGTGTCGACAAGGCCTTCAAGATCCGCGAGAGCGGACACACCACGACGGTGCTGCTGGCGCTCGGTTACCCCGACCCGGAGAGGGTGTACAACACCCCGATCTCGCGCTTCGACACAGACCAGCTGTTCACCTTCGTCTAATACGCAACCACCCGGAAACCAAGATCCACCACAGCTACCAGGAAGGGCCATTTCCATGAAAGCCATTGTGGTCACCGACCCGGCCGCCGGAACGGCCGGAATGACGCTGACTGAGCGACCCGAGCCGCTCGCAGCGATCAACGACGTCATCGTTCAGATCCATGCATCGGGCTTCGTCCCCACAGAGATGGAGTGGCCGTCCACCTGGGCCGATCGCGCCGGCCGTGACAAGACTCCGTCGATCCCCGGCCACGAGCTGGCCGGAGTGGTCACCGCTCTCGGCTACGGCACGACGGGGCTCTCGGTCGGGCAGCGGGTCTTCGGCCTCGCCGACTGGCACCGCGACGGCACCCTCGCGGAGTACGTGGCGATCGAAGCACGCAACCTCGCACCGCTGCCAGGCGACGTCGACTTCACGGTGGGCGCGTCCCTGCCGATCTCGGGTCTGACCGCGTGGCAGGGCCTGTTCCAGCACGGCCGTCTCCAGGCCGGCCAGACTGTCCTCGCACATGGCGCAGCCGGGGCAGTCGGGACGATGGTGGCCCAGCTCGCGCGCGAAGCCGGCGCTTACGTCATCGGCACCGGACGCGCCGCCGACCGCGAGAAGGCGCTCGACTTCGGGGCGCACGAGTTCGTCGACCTCGAGAACGACACGCTGAAGGACGTCGGCGGCGTGGACCTGGTCTTCGACGTCATCGGTGGCGACGTTCAGAAGCAGTCCGCGGCCCTGATCAAGGCCGGAGGAACACTGGTGTCCATTGTCGGCCCGGTCGAAGCACGGCCCGCTGACGGCCTGGCCGTGGACTTCGTCGTCGAAGCCGATCGCCCCGGACTCGGTGAGATCGTGCAGCGGGTGCGGGACGGACGGCTGCGGACCAACATCGGTGACGTCGCGAGCCTCGACGATGCCATCGGCGCCCTCAACCCGACCACGCGACGCCTCGGGAAGACAGTCATCCGCGTCCTCCCTTAGCCAGTGGACGGCCACCGTCCGAGCGGCAGGTCATGGTCCTGGTCCACTCCACGGCCGTCGGCCGCCGACCGACGCAGGGACCCGGACCGACGCACGCCGGGCACTCGACGCGACAGAGGAGTCAATCACCTTGGACGGACAGGAACTGCAGAAGATCGCGCGCGACTGCACCGCGGAACTGCCCGGCACCGACGAGGAGCATCGTTCGGGCCCCGACTGGGAGCTCCACAAGGTGGGCGGCAAGGTCTTCATGCTCATGACCGACATGCCCGGACGCCCCGTCCTGATCCTCAAAGCCGATCCGGACGACGCCACAGCCCTCCGCGAGCAGTACGCGGGCATCACCGCCGGCTACCACATGAACAAGAGGCACTGGATCACGGTCGCAGGCGGAGACACCATCGACGACAAGCTGGTGAAGGAACTCGTGACCGACTCCTACCGTCTCGTGGTCGGAGGGCTTCCCAAGTCCAAGCAACCCGTGGATCCACACACCTACGACCGCCACACCTGACCCTCGACATGCCCATCCTGCGGCGCAGCGTCGCAGCAGTCATCTGGAGCCCCCTATGCGCGTTTTCGTCACTGGCGCCAACGGCAGCATCGGCTCGGTTGTCGTTCCCGAACTCATCGCCGCTGGTCACGAGGTCCTCGGCCTCGTACGCTCCGATGCCGGGGCCGCGGCCGTCACCGCCGCCGGCGGGACGCCGCTCCGCGGCGACCTCACCGACCTCGACAGCCTCCTCGCCGGCACAGCGCAGGCCGATGGTGTCATCAACCTGGCCTTCAGCAACGACTGGAACAACCTGGAACAGGGCATCGACGAGGAATCGCGCGCCGTGCAGACCCTCGCGGCCGCACTCGAAGGCAGTGGCAAGCCGTTCGTGCATGCCGGCCTCACGCCGATGATGCCAGGCCACACCTCCACCGAAGACGACCCCGACACCACCAACGGTCCGGTCGGTGGCCGCGGCCGCACTTCCGACGTGGTGCTGAACCTGGCCGGCCAGGGCATCCGGTCCTCTGTCGTGCGGCTGCCGCGCTCCGTGCATCAACGCCGGTCGACATACGGCTTCTGCTCTGTGCTCATCGCCGCCGCGCAGAAAACGGGCGTGTCAGCGTACGTCGGCGACGGCACACAGCGATGGCCGGCGGTCAACCGACGTGACGCCGCATCGCTGTTCCGCATCGCACTCGAGGACGCTGAACCGGGCACGGTCCTGCACGCGGTAAGCGACGAGGGCGACACCATGAGGTCGCTGGCCGAAGCTATCGGCCGCGTTCTCGGGGTGCCGGTCGAGTCGGCGCCGCCTGAGCGCTTCGGCGTCATCGGTCGCGTGTTCGCCCTTGACATGCCGTCGTCGAGTGCGCTGACCCGGGAACGGATCGGCTGGCAGCCCACCCACCCACACCTGCTCGACGACCTCGCTGCCGGCGACTATCCCGCCCTGGGCTGAATCCCTGGGGATGCCGCCGGGACCGGACAGGGGTCTGCTGCCGGTAAGCAGGCGAGGTGGACCTCTACGTGAGCTTCGCCCTGCCCGATCCCCGGCCGGCTGCGCTGTTCCGGCAGGTGATCCGAGCTCGTCCGGCGCGGTGGTGATTCCCTGGCGCCGCACGGCGCGACCCCGTCCGCTGTCGAAGCGGACGGGGTACCGTTCTTGCCTCTTCAGGCTGCCTCTGCGAGTCAGGCCGGTACTGCGGAGTCGTCGGACCGTGCGCCGGGCAGACGCAGCCGGGCGGCGATGAGGGCGGCATCGACATCGCTTGATTCCAGTCGCCACACACAGCGTGCAGGCCACGTCTTCAACTGGCGCCGGAGCAGAACAGCGGGGTGAGCCATCAGCACGAGTCTGTCCTCCCAAGCAGTATCGCCGATGTACATCGACGCGTAGTACCGCTGGCGAGCTTCCTTGACGTTCTCCGGGAAGGCGTCCACCAGGCCGAATTCGGTGATCGAGATGTCGAGTTTTTCAATCGCCGTGTGCAATCGATCTGGGGGTTCGCCGCGGTCCCAGTCTCGGGAGCAGTGCGGCCTCGCGCCGATGGTCGGCGGCCCCCTACTCTCGCCCGTCGGCGGAAGGGAGCTGGAAGTCGAAGACGACGCAACCCACCTGTCCGTCATCGGTGCGGCCGATCCAGACGGGGTAGGCTCCGTCGCCCCGGCCGGCGCGGAAGGCGATGAGGTTCGGCTCGGGCTCCGTGCTGGGCAGTTCGACGGTGAAATGGCTGTGGAGAGTATGAACAGGTCCTCGTCCAGCTGGTCTTCGATCACCGTCCGAGTCGCATCCATGAAGGCCGCGGTGCCGGTATCCACGCCAACCCCGTAGAACTGGCCCTCGCCGAGCAGCGCGCTGGGTATTACCCGCACCGGCGCTTTCGTGGGCTGCCGCGCCGTGCTGTCGGGGGTGCCGCATAGGCTGAGCCGCATGGGAATCGACAACAGCACGGCCGACGACTACGACCGTCGCGCCGGCGATGCTCTGATCAGCATGTACAAGCTGGCGAAGTCCGGCGGCGGGTACAGCGGGGACGCCGTGACGGCTCCGTACGCGGACCTGCTGGACGCGGCGGAGGCCACCTTCCGCGAAGGCATGAACACCTCCGACCCGGAGAAGATCGTGGAGGGCTGGAACCAACTGACCATGGTCGCGGGCCAGATCGCCCACGCCAACGCCCGGGTGGGAACGGTCCTGCTGGCGACGGCCGTCAACCACCTCCAGGAATCCCCGGAAAACGTCGTCGCGCAAGTACTGACCGAGGTCGACAAGCACAGCTCCTGAAAAACCCCCGCCCCCGAGCGCGCATCTCGTGCGCCCCGGGTACCGGCACTGCACGATCACCGGCATCGGCTTGCTGCCCCGCCCGCCACGGCGGTCGGCCGACTCTCCGCTGCCCGTGGCGTCACTCTTGGTCCCCGCCCATTTGGCGTGCACAGAATGCGGGCAAGTCCTCCTCGGCAAGGGCAGCAGTCTGCGTGACCTGCCGCTCGTCCCAGGACGTGAACAGCGCTGCTCGGGGCGGAAGATGGGCCCCGCTCTCGGGGGCACAGGTTGCCAAGGCTTGGGCACGCAGGCTGCACCTTCCCCCTAAAATTGTCGCCACCAGGTACAGAGGGGGACTGACTACATGGCAGAGGTGGGTGTCGGGGCAGTTCTGGGACTTGTTCCAGCCGACGACGTGGACACGGAAGAACTGGCCGAACTCGCCTTGAACCTTCGCGGGCGACTGCTCGAGCTGGACGTGGCGGATGTCCGATGGCTAAGGGACGGCGTGGTGCCGCTGGGCGCGAAGCCCCTCGACGCCGTCGAAGCCGGTGTCTTGCTGGTGTCGGCCGCGCCCGCGGTGTGGCGTGGCGTGCTGGAATTGGTCCAGGTGTGGCTGAACGGCCGGCCGGTGCGCGGCGTGAAGGTGGATCTGCAGGGCCGCAGCATTGAACTGACCGCGGCTTCGAAGGAGGAGCAGAGGCTACTCGTCGAACAGTTCCTTCGGGCTACCGCAGGCACAGAGGTGGCCGAGGAGTCCACCGGTGAACGCTGACCGTGAGGCGCTTCTGGTGTAGAAGTCGCGGTCGGGTGGCCACCGCGGGCCGACCGTCCGGAATGCGGGCTCGACCTCTCCGCCTTCCTCCTCGCTGAGGGCGACCCCAAGTCTTGAGGAGGAAAGGTCAGGTCCGACCGCGACTTCATCTTCTACAAGAACCTCCGCAGCGCTGACAACGCCCTCGTACACCAGGGGCCGAACGACGTCGGCAACCTCACCGGGAGCGATGGCGAAGTCATCAGCGTGGACCTCAGCCGCGTCGAGTCCTCTGTCGACCGCATCTCATTCGCAGTGTCCGTACACGCGTTGTCCGGGATTCCTACATCCGGGTCGTCGACCGCTCCCGCAACCTCGAAATCGTTAGATACGCCCTGGGCGATGACGCGCGCACCGAAACCTCACTTCTCTTCGGCCAGCTCCGGCGCACCGAAGAGGGATGGACGTTCCTCACCATCGGAATGGGCTACGCATCGGGACTGTCAGGCATTGCTGCAGACCACGGCGTGGTGAACGCGGGCGCCTGGACGAGACGCCACGTTCCCTGACGGGGGATCACCGGCCTGATCCACGCCGGCCGTGCACCTCGCACTTGCCAGAAACAGCCGGGTACCGCGAGTCAGTCCAGCAGGTGTTCACGATGCGGGCCTTCCGGCGCGATGACGACGCTGCGGTCCTCAGGGTAGGGGCGGTGGTCCGGCGGCGTCCGGCTGCTCGCGGGACAGGAGGATCTATAGGGCGCTGCAGCAGTACACAAGCAGACAGAACCCGTCGGCTGAGCAGCGCCGAGAACGCGGCAGCAACGTCATTCCCCGCCCGTCCCTGACGGCACGCTCATAGACTGACCCCTCAGTAGATCGGAGAGACGCGGATGCAGAACCGGCCGGTGCGGAACGTCAAGGCCGACGGGGACGGGCGGACCGTCGAGCTCGACACGGCTTCCCCGGAGGATCGACGACGCCTGATCGACGCGTTCGTCCACGCGCTCCCGACCGCGGAGGATCCCGACGATGCCAGGTGAGCGCCATGCCCTGCTCATCGCGACCGGCACCTACGACAGTGCCACTCTGGGGGCGTTGCGCTCGCCCGAGCAGGACGTGACCGCGCTAGCGACGGTGCTACGTGACCCGGGCATCGGCGACTTCGACGCCGACATACTCGTCGACCAGCCTTCGCACCGCCTGGCCCGCGCTCTGGAGCGCTTCTTCCTCGGTCGCGGCAGCGACGACACGCTGCTGCTCCATCTGTCGTGCCACGGGATCAAGGACGATGACGGCCGGCTCTACTTCGCCGCGAGCGACACCGAAAAAGATCTTCCCGCCTCCACAGCGATCCCTGCCGCCTTCCTGCGAGACCGGATGGAACGGTGCCGGGCGCGCAGCATCGTCGTCCTGCTCGACTGCTGCTACAGCGGGGCGTTCATGGCCTCGGCCAAGGGCGACGGCATCCTCCATCTGAAGGACGAACTGGCCGGACACGGGCGCGTCGTGCTCACGGCCACCAACCGTACCGAATACGCCTGGGAAGGCGAGCAGGTCACGGCGCGGGCCCCGCAGCTGTCGTACTTCACCGACGCCTTGGTGGAAGGGCTGCGCAGCGGAGCCGCCGACCTCGGCGGAGACGGTCTGATCACTGTGAACGAGTTGTACGAGTACGTGTACGAGTCCGTGCGCCGTCGCGGGGCCAGGCAGACACCGCACATGTGGGCCGACCTGCAGTACCAGGTCGTCATCGCGCGCACGCCGGCTGCCGCCGACAGCCCGGTTCTGGTGGCACCGGCCCGTCTGGCGCGCGTCCGGCGCGGCCGGGACGCACTGGTCCGGCTGGATGTCACCTTGAAGGAAGCGGTTTTCGGCGCGGTCAAGGACATCGAGGTCGACACGGCGATCCGTTGCGACGAGTGCGCAGGCAAGGGCGGCCGTCCCGGCACTCCCGAGGTCCTCTGCGACAGCTGCGGCGGCCAGGGAGGGGAGTCGACTGAAGACCTGTGCCCCCACTGCGAGGGATGCGGCACGGTCTTTCTCGATCCCTGCCCACGCTGCCGCGGCGCAGCGCGAGTGACCGCGCGGCGAACGCTCACCATGAAGGTGCCGGCGGGCGTATTCAACGGCGCGCGCATCCGGCTGGGAGGAGAGGGCGAGAGCGGCCCTGGCGGGGGGCCGCGGGGCGACCTCTATGTGGAGATCACCGAACTGCCCCACGAGGGTATGGGCCGCCGCGGTGACGCCGACCTCCATTGCTACGAGAGTGTGGACCTTAGCGTCCTGAAGAAGGGCGGGACGATCGAAGTGGCGACTCTTGACGGGCCGAAAACCGTACGCGTCTCCCGTGGCTTGAAGTCCGGTACGGTCTTGCGGCTCCAGGGGCTGGGCGCCACACGCCTGGACGGAGGCGGTCGAGGGGATTTTCTGATCACTGTGTTGGGGCGGAGCTGACTACACGATCCGATCGGCAGTCCCTCCGAAGCCCCTCGTGACTGCCAGCCTTAGACAGCCGGAGAGATGACGTGGGGAATTCATGGCGTCAGAGGCACGACGGTGGACGGTAGCTACCCTCGCCGCAAGACCACTGGCGGGAAGCCTGTTCATCCCACAGGCCTCGGCCTCAGGCGCCGAGAGGATCCCGCTGCCGGAGGCGATTGTGCATTTGCTGGTCATCGGCAAGGACCGCCTGGGCTACCAGCGCACCGCATTCCGCCACTGGATCGACGCCGACCGTGACAGCTGCTCGACCAGGGTTATCTGCACACCTGCACTGGGATGAAGCACGAAGACCCTGGTGTGCGGGGATCGTAGCGCGTCGACACCACGCGAGGCACGTGAGGCACAAGGGGCCGTGCTTCCAACATGACGTCAGCAGCTCGTCACACCGACGACGGTGGCCGAAGGGCACGTCAACCGGATCAAGATGCTCAAGCGCCAGATGTTCTGCCGCGTCGGCTTCGACCTTCTGCGAAAACGAGTCCTACTTGCTGAGTGACTCCTCAGCCTCCGCGCGGAGATCGTGAATCGGAAACGTCGTGGGTGAGGGATGTTCCTTGCACGTTCCTCCCTCTCGGTGCAGTTCTTCGGGTCGCAGCGCCCAGGCGATGGCCTCGCCCGGACCGCAAAATGAAGGATCGAGGTGGAACGTGGTCCGGGTCCCGAAGGGTTTCGGCGCTACGAACTCTCCCCTGGGTCCGCTCAGGTCCATCCCTGCGAGCTCCTGGCGATAGCCGTGGCCATCCAGCCACACCTCGATGACCGTGCGGACGCTGAGTGCGGCAGCTGCGGAGGGAGCCCAACGCTGCATGTCGAACATGTCGAGCAGGGAACCGAAGAATTCCGGAAGAAGCCTCTCCCGTTCATCGGCACTGGGGCGCTGATCGCTCTCCACGGTGAAGCTGAGATCAGATCCGATCTGGACACTGATCTGTCCATGCCTGCCGTCGCGACGGTGCAGCGCGTCCCAGACCACCGCCCGCAGGACCTCGGTGGGAAGTTCGGGGCTGCCCTGATCGACCAGGAAATACCTCGCTGGGCGTCGCCGCACGTGCTCCACGAAGTCGACCACCCGAAGCGGCTCGACGGTGAACCTCTCCACTCGCCCTCCCCCTCTCTGTACTTTTCAGCCAGCCACAGCCGATCATGACATCCACCACCGGCAAGCACCACGCTCCCCGCTCGTCCAGTACCCGTGACGGATTGTCACCGATCACGGAGCCAGAACCCGTTCTCGTGAACAAAGCCACTTCGACTCGACTCGAAGGTCAAGCGCAATCGCGGTGCGTAATCGCTCGGTGTCACGCCGTCCTCTGGTCCTGGCATTACCCGAGCAGAGTGGACCAGGCGGGCCCTTGATCGAGGGCTCCGCCTGGTTCTCAGGTCATCACGGGACCACCCTCATGGCCTTGCGCAGGGCAAGCCGGAGCGACGCAATCGTTTCGTCTGCTTCTTGGCGTTCTCGGGCAAGTCCTTCGGCGCGGGTGCGCACTTCGGTGAGGTCTCTGGTCAAGGCCTGATTTTGCAGTTCCAGGTCTCGGATGCGTCCTTTGAGATCAGCTTGGGCCACGTTGTCGATCTCGGCGCCCAAGGCGAGCTGAACGCGGCGCATCAAAGTGTCACGCTCGTGTTTGAGACCGTGAATCTCCTCGCGGGCGAGGGCGAGATCGGTTTGCAGGCTCGCTGCTGTGACTCGCTGAGGCGGTGGAAGTGCAGCCGTCTTCATCCCGTGGTGAGCCTGGTCGTTTATTGCCTCCCGGATCATGGTCTTCACTGCGGGACTGTTGTAGACGAACCAGGTGGACACCTCCGCTTCGCGTGCCACGCGGGCGAAGGAGACGCGCTGCCCGGTGCTGAGGAGGGCACTGACGGTGGCTTGCGCACGTGCCGTCTTGGAGGTGCTGTCTGCTTGCCGGGCCTTGCGCAGACGCGCGACGCGAGCGTCCCGGGACGCTTCAGTGGTTCTCACGTGCGCTCCGGTTTGTGAGTGCGTCCAGGGGGACGAAGGCTGCAGCCGACCGTGCCTTCCGGAGCTCTCGTGCCGCTTCCTCAACCGCCTGGCGTTCTTGCTCAGGCAGTCCTTCCAGCGTGTGTCGCATCTGGCTGAGGGACTTGTTGTAGCCGGCGATCTGGTCGTCGAAGTTGCGGATGACCCAGCTGGCAGCGCCCATCGCCTGGGCTGCCTCCTTGTCGGCCCGCAGCTCGGTGATCTGTTGTTCCATCGCTGGCAGATAGGAGGGATCAGGGCGGTAAAAGTCGCAGCCGGCGCACTGGAAGCGAATGCGGCAGTGCTGTCCGCCCGCCTTGACGTTGCTGGGTTCGGTGCATCCGCCGTAGGGGACAGCGACGGTCTGGCCCTCATACGCCAGTGGGTCGTGGTGTCCGCGGGGGTTGCCGTGCCGGTCGACGGTCAGCCGGGCAACGGTCTCAACGGCCCGGCGTTTCCGTTCCAGCGAAACCTTGTAGTAGCCCATGGTGGTGTCGATCTCGCGATGATCCATAAGCTCCCGCAGGTGGTCTACGGGGACGCCGGCGTCGGCGTGACGCTGTGCGTACGCGTGCCGCAATCCGTACAGGGTGATTTCCGCGCTGTTGTACGGCACGGGGTTGCCTTGATCGTCGTACCCCTCGCTGATCAGGGCCGGGATCCGGTCCATCCAAGTCCGGAAGATCCTGTTAGCGAAGTGGTGTGCTGACATGTGGCCACGGCGGGTGCGGTTCTGGCCGGGGGCAGGAAAGAGCCACTCCTGGGCAAGCGAGCGCACCGGAAGCGCCGACAGCCTTCTCTCCCACGTCTCGATGTCTCGGGCAGTGTCTTCGGTGATGGGCAGTCGGCGCCCGTATCGTCGGCGTTTGAGGTTGTCGTAGATGAGCGTGGGCTTGCCATCGACCCGTTGGACGCATCCGCGCCTGAGTCGGGCGGCTTCTTCCGGGCGCCGCCCGGTGTCGCGCACGATCCGGTAGTACGCGGCATACATTTGGGCGTAGTCGTCAGTTGTCCAGCCCTTGCGGTCGTAGCTGGTGCCGATCAGGTGCAGATGCTGGTCGAGTTGAGCGATCACGAATTCGGGGACCGCGCGTCCGATGTCGTCTTCGGCGTCCTCGACCGGGGCCTGGATCTGGTGGAAGGCCGGCGAGAGGGCGAAAGTGCCGGGGACCTGGTCCATCAGGCCGAGCAGGCGAGCGCGGTCAAGGAATCTACGCCACTGCCCGAGCAGCGTCCGACGGTATTTGTTCCCGTATGGCCTCCCTGTCTTCGGGTTGTGCGCAGCCCTGAATGCATCCACAACGACGCTCATGTCCCCCAACTGGAGCTTGTGTGGGAGCTCCCCGTTCGGTCGGGAGGCAAGTGCGGCTGAGGCGATAGCCGCGGCCTGTACGTCGGCACGCAGGTCTTGCACGGTGGGTCGTACCTGTCGTCCGTACTCCTTGGCCATCTCGCGCAGCCACGGCTGCCTCAGCACCGTGAAGTCGATGGTTCCGAACACCGCGCGGTACTCGCGGCGCCTACCCGCGATCAGCCCGACCAGACCGCAGTCCCAGATGTCGCCCGCAGTCGGGTCGGCGCCCTCGTACTGACTGCGGGCCCAAGCGAGTTGCTCCAACAGGCCCCGGAGCGTCGCCCGGCGCAGCTTGTCCAAGGTCTCGGGGAAACCGGCTGGGAGGTCGAGCAGAGAGCGCAGGTCTGTGGGCAGACGAGGAATAAGGGTTCTGACACGTCCGGGCACGAGGGTGACGTCCAGGTGGTCGCGCTGCTGGAGCGCGAACAGGATCTCGGTGCGGACTGTCGTGGACAGCTGGGTGAGCGTGAACTGGGTCTTTCCGATGCCGTGGTTGACGCCGCCATGCTGATTGCCGTGGCGGGAACCCGGCACGTGTGTGGTCGCGAAGTCTGGAGGGTTGCCCTTGCTGCGGCGGTCGTGGGTGCAGCCAGAGCAGTAACTCTTGAATGACTCCACCCTTGCCGGGCATCTCACGACACGGCAGGGATACGCGGCGGTGAGGGGGTTGTCGATCGAGCCGGTGAAGACATTCGTCTCAGGATTCCACTCTCCTTGCCGCCATTGCGGCTCGAGCCGGGTTGCCAGCCACGACTGCCATTCCGCCTGGCTGGCCTCCGGCTGTCCTCCTGGGACCGTTGCAAGGACCGCGCTCACCTGCCGGCCCCCGCAGCACCCAGCTCGACAGCCGCACGAAGGTCCCCGTCTGCCGCATGCAAATAGACAGCCGTACTGGCCGAGGAGGCATGCCCGAGCAATGTCTGTACAACGTCCAGATCGACGCCAGCACGGATCCAGCGGGTTGCCGCAGTGTGGCGCATCATGTGCGGACGGGCGCGGAACCCGCAGCGGACCCCGATCCGCTCGATAATCTGCTTGGCGTTGGAGTAAGTCATCGGCCTACCCTTATAGGCGCCGATCAAATTTACGAAAACGAAGTCGGAGCCGGCAGCCGCCAGCACCCTGCCACGCTCTGTCTGCTGGTCCCGGTGCCGGTGCACGCACTCCTGGGTCAGTGGCACCACACGTGATCGGCCGCCCTTCGCACGAGCGCCGTTGGCGTTGTCCTTCCGCGGCCGAACATGAAGATGGGCCCCCCTTCGCGAGCATCCCAAGTGCGTGGCGTCGGGCAACAAATGCATGTCCTCCCGACGCAGCCCCAAGGCTTCCCCTATTCGCAGACCACCAGCAAGGAGGATGCTCAGCAGGAACCGATCACGCGCCGTCCTCGCACCACTGACGACTTGCTGCGACTGGTCAGCAGTCAGCGTGGCCGGCGGCTTCTCGATCTCCGGTGACTTCAGGACGCGTGCCCGAACGACCTGATGCTCCCCGCCCTCACCACGCTGGTAACCGGTCGGGGTAAACCGAAGGAAGCGGGGTTCGACCAGCCGGTCAGCGACTTCCGCCGGGACGCGGCCTTCCATGGCGCAGTAGCGCAAGAACTCGCACACCGTGGTGAGGTGCGCGTTCACCGTCTTGCCCTCGGGCAGTCGCTGAGTCCTGCGGATCGGAGTCTGCTCGATGGCGAACTTGTACCGGGCGAGCTCCCCCAACGACACCGTCCGCCAGTCAGTGCCCCTGGCATCGCACCAGTTCAGGTAGCGGCCGACTCGGGGGATGTAGTTGCGTTGTGTGTGGGGTGATCGCCCACGGGCGCGAAGGTGTAGCGAGAAGTCGCGTGCTTCTGGGTGGACCTTGAAGGTCTGGTCGTCGACCAGAACCATGGTCACGGCGCCTGTGCTCGGCGACACAGCCCGCTCCATGCGGAACATCGATACTCCTGGGTTGTTCTTGTGCCTCAGATCATCATCACTGTCAGTGAGGCATAGGGGTTGGGAGCACCTGTGACGCACGTGCCTCAGCCCTTCGGGGGCCATGCAGATAACCCGCGCCGAGATCCTCCTGCAAGAAGCCGTCGACGCCCCCACCGTAAGCCCGCGCTGAAACCGCCAGCCGCAGCTCGAGGACACCGCGACGCCACCGCCGCGGGCCCCATCACCCCACGGCACCACAGCAACCACGGCACGCAGCCGGGCAGCCTCCCCCACCCTGGGAAACGATCACACCTGGCGTGCCGTCCGACGAAACCACACGCTCACGACGCCACGAACCGCCCCGGCATCCCACCCGGGAAACCCGCGTCGCGCCCGTCATCCCGGCCGTCCCGGCCGCGACGGCTATGCCGAGGGTCGGCCCCGCGTTGATCGCGTCGTAGACACTGTCTACGCAACTGGCGCGCGCCTTCTCGGGCGACCTCCACGCGCGACGGCCGTGAAGCGGGGTGTCGAAGAGGCCGGACGGGCGTGTTGACAGGTTTTAGACGACCGGTCTAATCGGTTGCACGGTCGAATCGAGGACGCCTCGCTCGAGGCGCTGATGCAGCGCAACTTCAACCACCGCATGGCCATCAGGGGCAGCATCGTCGCCGACACTGGGGCGAGCGCCACGGCGGATGTCCGGTCGTCAAGCTGGGTGCGGCGATCTCCGGCCTCTCGCAGGCCGTGCGCATCGCGAAGAACGCCGGAACCATGGAGATAGTCGACCGGATCGAGCGAATGGTCGACCGCGGTGCTGCCGACGGGGCCGTGACCGTCGATGGCGACCCTCGCGCGACCGACGAAGCCCTCTACGACCTACGGGTCGGGGCGAGCGTGGTCCACAGCGAGGTCCCGCACGCCTCACAGGCCACCGTTGCCCGCGACTCACGAGTCCGGGCGACACAACACCAGGAACAAACCGGTCCAGGACAGGGATTCTCCATGACCACCGATCTCATTTACTCCGACGCGAGCGAACTCGCCGAACTGATCCACGCCGGGAAGGTGTCTTCCGTCGAGGTGGTGCAGGCGCACCTCGCCCGCATCGAGGCCACCAATCCGAGGCTCAACGCCATCGTCACGCTCGCCGACGATGCTCTGGAGACCGCAAGAGCGGCGGACGAAGAACTGGCGGCGGGCGGGGACGTGGGGCCGCTCCACGGCGTGCCCTTCACGGCCAAGGACTCGTACGACACCGCCGGAGTGCTCACCCAGCGCGGTTCGCCGATCTTCGCGGGGCGCGTCCCGGGCACGGATGCCACCGCTGTGGCGCGCATGAAGCGGGCCGGAGCGATCCTCCTGGCGAAGACCAACCTTCCGGAGTTCTCGTACTGGATCGAGTCCGACAACCTCCTGACGGGCAGGACGAACAATCCCTGGGATCTCAACCGCTCGCCTGGCGGCTCGAGCGGCGGGGAGTCCGCGGCCATCGCGGCGGGGATGTCTCCGCTCGGACTCGCGACCGACTTGTCGATCTCGGTGCGCGGGCCGGCCGCCGACACCGGTGTGGTGTCCTTCAAACCGACGCACGGGCGTATCCCGATGACGGGAATCTGGCCGCGGGAGCCGCGCCGTAACTGGCACGTCGGTCCCATGGCCCGCAGCATCCGCGACCTCGCACTCGCGTATTCGCTGCTGGCCGGTCCCGACGGCGCCGATGGCTTCGCCACCGCTCCGCGCGAGTTCGACGCCGGCCTGGGCGCCTCGCCCGACCGGCCTGTGCGCGTGGGCTGGCTGGTCGACTCGGGGCTCGGTCCGACCGACGCTGAGGTCGCGGCGACCGTGCGGGCGGCCGCCGAAGCGCTGGGGACCATCGGCGCCCGGGTCGACGCCGTGACCATCCCGGCCCTCGAGCGGGACAACCCGCTCGAACTCTGGACCAAGCTGCACGTCATGGAGGTCAAGCCGGCCTTCCGTCAGGTCACCGCGGGTCACGAGGACCAGATGTTCACCTACTCCAAGTTCCTGGCCGGCATGCCCGACACGTCCGTGGAGGACTACGTCGAGGCCGAACAGGGCGCCGAGCGGCTCCGGGACGGTTTCGCGGAGTACTTCCACCAGTACGACGTCCTGCTGCTTCCGGTGACGACGATCCCCGCACACGGGCACCAGCTCGGGCAGTTCACGGTCGACGGCCGGACGGTGGACGCCTTCCATGTGTCGTCGACGACCGTCCCGTTCAACGTGACGGGACTTCCGGCCCTGTCGATGCGGTTCGGCACGAGCAGCGACGGCATGCCGATCGCCGTGCAGGTGGTGGCCAACTGGCACGCGGAGTCGACGGTCCTGCACATCGCCTCGCTGCTGGAGACGCTGAGCCCGGTGCGCGACCAGCACCCCGCCCTCTGACAACCGGGGCCGCAGACCTGCTCGGCTTCTCTCCGACCCGCACCTCTCACACTGGCCTCCAGGAGGTGTGGGGCAGGCGGGCGCGCTCTCCGCTCCCGGCCGTCAGGCCGCTGAACAGCAGAAACCGGTCAGGTGCTCCTCCCCGCCAACCACCGTCGGCCTGAGACGAGGACCGACGGGCGCGCCCGCCGACAACGCAGCAGGCGCGCGCATCCGTCCGACGGTGAGCCAGTGTGGAACCGTTACTTGCTGCTGTACGGCAGGAGCGCCATCTCCCGTGCGTTCTTGATCGCCCGGGCCAGCCGGCGCTGCTGCTGAGTGCTGACGCGGGTGACCCGCCGGCTGCGGATCTTGCCGCGGTCGGAGATGAACCTGCGCAGGAGATCGGTGTCCTTGTAGTCGATGTATGTGATCCCGGCCGTGTCGAGTGGGTTGGGGCGGGCCTTGACGGCCATGCGTGGATCGTGACGGCGAACCATGTGCTTCCTTGTCGGTGATGCCCGGCCTCGCGCGAGACCAGGGACGGTCTCAGAGCAGGGCGTCGAAGGCCGCGGGCAGGCGCCTCCAGGCCTCCGGCCCGGCCGCGTACTCGGCGTCGGTCAGCAGGCAGGACTCGAGGAGTTCCTCCAGGCCGTCACGGTCCAGGCCCGGCGAGGTGAAGACCAGATGCTGGCAGCGGTCGCCGTGCGCGGGGTGCCAGTCGAGCGCGGCCGCGGCCCGACGCACGGGCGGCACCATCTCCCACGCGGCGTCGGGCAGGGAGGCCAGCCAGGGACCGATGTCCTCCACGCACAGCGCGCCGCCGGCCGCCTCCCAGGACAGCAAGGTGTCAGGGCGATCGGCGAGCCAGAAACGACCACGGCTGCGGGCGGCCGCACACGACAGGTCCTCCAGCGCCTGATACAAGCGCTCGGGGTGAAAGGGCCGCGTCCGGTGCCAGACGAACGTGGTGATGCCACTCTCGTCGGCGTCCTGCGGCAGCAACGCACAGGCGGGATGCTGCGCGGCGGCGGCGGCCTCGACGTCGAAGCCTGCCAGTGCGGCGGCCGCGAGCTCCCCGGAGCCGGCCGCCACCTGCCGGGCGGTGGGGTGCAGTTGAGCCAGCAACGCGAGGTCCTGCTCGTCGGCCTCCTCGCTCTCGACGATCGCGAGGACCGGCGAGTACTCCAGCTGTCTGGCCCAGGTGTCGCCCACGGTCCGCTCGTCGGTCGTGGCCGCCTGCAGGCCCGCTTCCGCGAGGTCGTCGCCATTGGCGAGGCAGGGCAGGACGAGGGCCGGGTCGACGGCGGTGATGACACCGGTGAGCTCGAGGGCGTCACTGCCGTGCGCGCACACCACCTCGGCCATCGCCTTGGGTTCAACGGAGTCCCACAGCTCGACGACGGCCAACCGGGTCAGGCCGGTGCCTGTCAGGCGTTCCAGCTCGGGCAGCAGGTCTTCGCGCAGCGCACAGCACGCGCAGTCGTTGACCAGCGGGGCAGTTCCGCTGTCGAGTTGCCCCGAGGCGTCACGCAGGATGCGCCGGACAAACCCCTGGTCCGCAGTGGAGAGATCGTGATGGAGCGCGACGCTCCCGGGCACGACGCGCAGCAGACGCTCCACCACCTGTCGGCGGGCGTCGGAGTGCATCCCGGCGACGATGACCACGGGAAGGCGGTGGCTCTCCTGACTCACCGCGCCTCCTCACGTCGGCCGTAGCGACGCTCGAATCGCTCAACGCGTCCTGTCGTGTCCAGGACCGGCGCGTTGCCGGTGCAGAAGGGGTGACCCCCGCTGGAGATCTCCACGTCGATGACGGGGTAGACCTTGCCGTCCTCCCACTGGACCGTCCTGTCGCTACTGAGGGTCGAGCGGGTGAGAAATGCGAAGTCGGCGCTCCTGTCCCGGAAGACGACGGGGCCGTGGGCGGAGTGGATCGAGTGCTGCATCGGGGTTGCCTCCTGGTGGGGTCAGCGCTCTTCGCG
Organism: Streptomyces sp. NPDC002574; assembly: GCF_042889545.1. NCBI lineage: Bacteria > Bacillati > Actinomycetota > Actinomycetes > Kitasatosporales > Streptomycetaceae > Streptomyces > Streptomyces sp. NPDC002574. Next base: position 393,535 of record NZ_JBIARB010000002.1, on the reverse strand, counting down.
GAAATCGACATGCCGCCCGGCGACCGGGTCGTACTTGCGCAGGACCATGCGATCCGGGTCGTTTCGCCGGTTCTTGCGCGTGACGTAGGTGTAGCCGGTCCCGGCCGTGGAGCGGAGCTTGATGACGGGGCGGAGTTCACTGCGAGCCATGGCGGTACTATATGGCAATGGTTTCCATTTTCGAAACGCGGTCCGCAGAGAGCAGGTAACCCCCATGAGCGCCCACTGCCAGTTGACCGGCGCCCAGCCGGGCTTCGGCAACCGCATCTCCCACTCCCACCGGCGCACTTCCCGCCGCTTCGACCCCAACATCCAGAAGAAGCGCTACTGGCTCGCCGGCGAAGGGCGGCATGTCCGCCTCACCTTGAGCACCAAGGCGATCAAGACCATCGACGCGATCGGGATCGATGCGGCCGTGGCCCGCATCCGTGCCAGGGGGGAGAAGGTCTGATGGCCAAGAAGAGCAAGATCGCCCGCAACGAACAGCGCAAGGAGACCGTGGAGCGGTACGCGACCCGGCGTGCCGCACTGAAGGAGATCGTCCGCCGCCCGTCCAGCACGGAGGGCGAACGGCGAGCGGCCGCGGCGGAGTTGCGTCGTCAGCCGCGTGACGCCAGCGCCACCCGCGTCCGCAATCGCGACAGCGTCGACGGTCGCCCCCGTGGACACCTCCGCAGGTTCGGCCTCTCCCGTGTGCGGATGCGCGAGCAGGCCCACGCCGGATACCTCCCGGGCGTGACCAAGTCCTCCTGGTAGCGCACCGCCACATCCCGCGGGCCCGCCGGAGGCGGGGCGGCCCGGACCCCTCGGGGTCCGGGCCGCCGGGCAACCCCCACGGCGTCGCTGACGCTTGTGCAGGCCACTGCAGGACCTGGCACGACATCGCCTTCCGCCGGCCATCGCGACGGGCCGGGCCGGCCACGGCTCCGGCGGCCATGCCTCGGCGTTGTCAGTCCCCGCCGCTACTGTCCTGCCGTTCACGATCTTCAGGGAGGGTGGCTCGATGGGCGCCAGCGGATGGGACTACATCACCAAGTACGACGGCGATGTGGAGGAGGCATGGGGAACTTTGCAGACCAAGGTGTTCCAGGAGCAGTACGGCAGCGGTACCCGCTACCCCAGCCTGAAGGACCTGCATGCGGACCAGGAGTTCATGGGCACAGAAGGCACCCATACGATCCTCGACATCGACAGGGTCGTTGCCACGGATGACCCGCCGACACCGGACGATGGCGCTGACTACGGCACCTTGCGCCCTCTGGCACTCAGCCGCGTGGCACACCACTTCGGCACCGACCGCCCGACGGTCGAGCAGTACGAAGAGCTCGCTGCCGCTGCCAATGGGGCCACGAGCGACGAGGAGCACCGACAGAGCCTCTTCGGCGAGTGCCAGATGCGGTGGACCGGCTACTACGTCGTCCTCTATTCCGATGGCAGGCCGACTCACCTGGGAATCTTCGGATTCTCCGGAGACTAGTCGCCGGTCGTGCCGTCGAGCATCTCGCGCAGGATGTCCAGGTGGCCGTTGTGGCGGGCCGTCTCCTCGGTGAGGTGGAGGAGGATCCAGCGGAGGTCGACGTGGGAGCCGTTGCGGCCGGCTCGCTGGGCCTGCTTGTCCAGGGCGTTCCCGGCGACCAGTTCGCGGTATCGGGCACTCTGTTCGGCGTATTCGTCGAGCAGCTGCGTGAGCGGGAAGTCGACGGCGATGCGCATCTCGCGGTCGGGGTCCTCCTCGGTCCAGGGGCCCTGGTCCTCCTCGCCGAGGAAGACGACCTGGAACCAGAAGTACTCGACCCAGCGGAGGTGGTTGATCACTCCGCTCATGGTCATCAGCGGTGAGCCCGGCAGGGGCGCCTTGCGTGCGTTCTCCGCGGAGACGCCATCGCACTTGACGCGGGCGGTGTCACGTGCGTAGTCGAGGAACGTGGTGAGCTGGGTGCGCTCGTCCCACGCGGGCGGCATGTCGTCGATTCTTGTCATCGCGCGAAGCATCCCCGCTCCCCGCGGGCGTTGTCGAGGCATTTTTCGAGCATCGCTACCGGGCCCCGAACCCCTCCCACCCGCGCGGCGCGAGTGAGAGGATTGTCGGAGTCGTCCTAGGATGCGCGCATGGCGATCGACTGGGGACGAACCGTTGTCGAGCAGTTGGGCTTCTACTGGGAGTTCCATCTCCGGCCCCGCCTCGAAGGGCTGGGCGACGAGGAGTACTTCTGGGAGCCGGTGCCCGGCTGCTGGAGCCTGCGGCCGCGCGGCGACGGCCGGTGGCGGCTCGACGGGACGCGGGAGCCGTCCGGTTCGGGCCCGTTCACGACGATCGCCTGGCGGATGACGCACATGTCCATCGAGGTGTTCGAGAGCCGGTACCGGGCCTTCTTCGGCGGCGAAGGGCCCACGCAATGGGCACCGGGCGAGCGGTTGCTCGAGGCCGGCGACCTGCCGGGCAGTGCCGCGGACGCGGTGGCTCAGCTGGAGCAGTCCTACCGTCGCTGGTACGAGGCGGTGGCCGCGCTGGATGCGGACGCACTGGCCGCACCGATCGGGGTGAAGGGCGGGCCGTACGCCGACAGCGCCATGGGGGAACTGGTCATCCACCTCAACCGTGAGGCCATGCACCACGGCGGGGAGATCTGTCTGCTGCGCGACCTCTACCGCGACGGGTACCGCCAAGCTCCATGAACCCGCCGCTCAGACCGGATGCCGCGCCGTTGAGGTGAGGCACTCGGCCACAACGAGCAGCATCAGCACGGCAACGGAGCACATAAAGACGGCGGACCGAGAACGTGGCCCGAATTTCATCCAGCAGACGATCTTTCCTCAACCTGCTGAGCAGCGGTGTTCAGTCCGTGAACGTTCACTGTTGATCATGCACAATTTGATACCACAGCGTGACGACTCACGGGGTCACACCGTGAGACGTCGCGGGATGATGGCGACCGGCGTCGCTGCACTCGCACTCGTTCTCACCAGTACCTTCACGCCGGCCTCCTCATTCGCCTCCGCCGCCGACGGCACCCCGTGGCTCCCGCAGCAGCTCGACTCCTGGTCGACGATCACCCAGCACACGATGACCAAGCCGGCGCCGGTGACGGACGGCGTCACCTACTCGAGCGGCGCGGTCGACGCGATCGACGGCCGGGTGCCGATCAACGTCGTGTCCGCCGACACCCACCACAAGAACGTGCGGCTCGGCGTGGTCGTCTCGCACGACGCCGTGGTCGACCCTCAGGACGAGACGACCTCGTCGATGGCGGTTCGCACCGGAGCCGTGGCCGGGATCAACGGCGGATACTTCCAGATCAACGCGTCCGGCCAGGCGAACGACGGCGAGATCGTCGGCGGTGAGATCTGGAAGAGCCCGACCTCGAACCACGAGGGCACGATCTCGGTGCTGCGGAACGGCTCCGTCGCGTACGGGGACCAGGTCTTCAGCGGCTCTGTCGCCGTCGACGGCGGCGCGAGCCGTCCGCTCACCTCGGTGAACCGGCTGACCGACGCGACCGGCGACGGCATCACGCAGATCACGCCGCGACTGGGCGACGTGGCGAAGACCTGGTTCGGCGGCACCAAGGTCCTGGCGCTCGGCACCTCAGACGACCAGGGTGCGACGATCCGGATCACGAGCGTGACCACCGGTGACGCGATCTCGGGCAAGCAGTACGGCCTGGTCGGCGGCGACGCGGCCAGCGCGAGTGGCCAGTGGATCCAGCAGAACGTCAAGGTCGGTTCGGTCGTGACCACGACGCACCGGATCAGCCCGAACAACGACATCCAGGAAATGATCCAGGGCCCGGGCCGCATCCTCAAGGACGGCGCGGTCTTCCAGGACCCGGTCAACCAGATGCCCAGCGGGCTGCACCCGGAGTCGGTGATCGGCAGCACCGCCGACGGGCACCTGGTCATGGCGACGCTCGACGGCCAGAAGGCGGCCAACGTCGCGCTCGGCGTGGGGTGGCAGCAGGTGGCCTCCTACATGCAGTCGCTCGGTGTGCGGGACGCGGTCCTGCTCGACGGCGGCGGCTCGACCGCCATGGCGGTGCGTCAGCCGGGCGACACGCGGGCCACGCTGGCCAACACGCCGTCCGACCTGTCCGAGCGGCCGGTCGGCAACGGACTGTTCGTGTACTCGACCGCGACCTCGGCCGGGCCGGCGAAGCGGGCGTTCATCAACGACGGTGCCGATCTGTCCACCGCTGAGGGTGTCGTCTCGAAGGTGAAGGCCTTCGCGACGGACAGCGACGGGAATCCCACCAGCGACCCGCTGTACGTCACGGCCGAGCCCAGCAGCCTGGGCACCTGGACGAACGGCGTCTTCAAGGCCGGCTCGCCCGGTTCCGGCACGCTGACCGTGCATTCGGGTCGCAAGACCGACGAGATCGACCTGACGGTGGCGCCGACGTTCGACCAGGTGAGCGTCTCCCCCGCGCAGCAGGGCCTGGCCAACAACGCGTCGCAGAAGTTCACGGTGCAGGGCGCGAACGCCAAGTCCCCGGCGGTCACCGTCGCGCCGGAGTCGGTGACGTGGACGCTCGACCGTAGCGACCTGGGCAGGATCGACCCCGCCACCGGCGTGTTCACCGCCGCCTCCACGGGCAGTGGCGAGGTCCGCCTCACCGCCGCCGCCGGCGGCCGCACGGCGACCGCGGTGCTGAGCATCGGCTCGGTCATCAAGCCGCTGCTCACCGCCGACAACGCCGCGGAGTGGCAGATGCGCGCGGACGGCGGCGCCGTCACGGTGCCCGCCGACCGATTCGCCGAGACCACCGACGTGCCGCCGGGGTCCGGCCAGGCGCGGGCACTGCAGGTGCAGTACTCGTTCCCGAACGACACCAAGCAGCACCGGGTGCGGGTGATCCCGAACAACGGCGCCGGTGCCACGGCCGACAAGAACGAGCTCGGCCAGGTGCCGCAGAGCCTGCGCTTCCAGTTCAAGGTCGAAAGCGCCGCCCCGCAGAAGTCGTGGATGGTCCTCAACGTCTCCGACGCCGAGGGCCACCTGATGGGTCTCTGGCTCGAGCTGGCCCCGAGCGACTACAACCGGTGGAACGAGCGGAGCGCGAAGCTGGTCTGGGGTGTCTTCACGTCCTACCCGCTGACCATCCAGGACATCAGCCTGGTGGGCCAGAACGCGACCGGCGCCAACGTCGGCACGTTCACCTTCGCGGGGATGAAGCTCCAGTACTCCGTCGGCACGCCGACGCAGGACGCCCCCTACCAGGCGATCAACCCGAACAACCCCTCCTGGCTGGAGTACACCGAGGACCCGGCCGAGTTCCGGCCCGGCGGGCAGACGTTCATCATCGGCGACGACGGCCATCTGGTGGCCGCCAACCCCGACTCGACGAGCGTCAAGAACATCGCCGGCATGGTCAACCGTACGACCGGCAAGCCGTTCCAGGCCGCGTCCGGTCAGACCGTCGAACCGCTGCCGGTGCAGGCCCGTCCCAACGTCGCGCTGAGCCTCGGTGACATCGCCGACACCGGCAACAAGGACGACCTCGCCTACGCGAAGGCCCAGTGGGAGCAGTTCGGCCTGCCGTTGTACGACGTGGTCGGCAACCACGAGGTGAGCCAGGGCGCCATCCCGCAGAACACCAACTTCTCCGAGGTGTTCCAGCAGGACACGCACTTCACGTTCAAGCAGGGCCAGGCGACCTTCATCGGCCTGGACAACTCCAGCGGCTCGATCGCGGCCTCCGACAAGTTCCAGAAGCCCGCGGAGCCGCAGTACCCGTGGCTGGCGCAGCAGCTGGAGAAGGCGACCACGCCGGTGGTGTTCGTCGGGGTGCACATGCCCGCCTACGACCACGCGCCGAACAAGTCGAACCAGTTCTCGAGCCGCTGGGAGGCGCAGCAGTACCTCCAGCTGATCCAGGACTACCGGCTGTCGCACCCGAAGCAGCGCGTGGTGCTGATGTACGGCCACTCGCGCGGCTTCGCCGACCAGCTCATCGACCCGCTGGGCAACCAGGCGGACGCGAAGCTGGGCATCCCGCAGTTCACGATCGCCGACATCGGCACGCGGCCGTACGTCGCCGCCGACAAGGGAGGCCTCTTCCACTTCGCGCTGTTCCACGTCAACGACGACGGAACGGTCCAGTACTCGGTCCAGGCCATGCTCAAGTCGATGACCATCGACCAGGGCACCGCCGGCTCCGACGCGGCCGCTCCGCGCACCGACACCCTGGTGGCCGGTCAGGCGAAGCAGTACACGGCGACCGCCGTGAACGCCAACGGCAACGACATCAGCGACCCGCCGACGATGCCGGTGGCCGACCCGATGTCCCACGTCTGGACGACCTCCAACAAGAAGGTCGCCAAGATCGACCCGGTGACCGGTGCGGTGACGGCGCTCAAGCCCGGCACCACGACGATCTCGGTGACGACGGGCGGCATCACGAGCAAGCTCAACCTGCTCGTTTCCGAGGCGGACCAGGGCTGACGCCCCGAACCGCGCTCTGAACGGGGCGGTCGGCACTCCTCACGGAGGGCCGGCCGCCCCGCTTCGCAGCGCCGCCCTACAGGACTGGCGCCGTCATACTCCGCTCACGGCCCGCGCGTCCGGGCTCCACGGGTCCGGTGTGTGCGCCGGAGCCGATGCCCAGCGGTCGAAGCGGTCGGTGGGGGCGTTGGTGACGCGGAACGTGCCGTCGCCGCCCGAGAACGCCACCGGCAGCGTGTACCACCACGGGGTGTGGGGGCCTCGGACGAGGGCGATGTCGGTGCGGCCGTCCCCGTCGAAGTCACCGGCCTGTGCCCGCACTCCGGGTACGGAGGCCCACGCGGCGAAGTCGGCCGCCGACGCGTTCGTGACGCGGAACGTGCCGTCCCCGCCTGAGAACGCCACCGGCACCGAGCCCCAGCCGCTCCCCCCGACCAGCGCGATGTCCGACCGGCCGTCGTGGTCGAAGTCCCCGCCGACCACCTGTACTCCCGGGACCTGGGCCCACGCGGCGAAGTCGGCCGAGGGCGCGTTGGTGACGCGGAAGGTCCCGTCGCCATGGGAGAAGGCCACCGGCAGCGTGTACCACCACGGGGTGCCGGGGCCCGGTACGAGGGCGATGTCCGTACGCCCGTCCCCGTTGAGGTCGCCTACCTTGATCTTCGCCCCGGGGACGGAGGCCCAGCCGGCGAAGTCGACCGCCGACGCGTTGGTGATGCGGAACGTGCCGTCGCCATGGGAGAACGCCACCGGCACCGAGCCCCAGCCGCTCCCGCCGACCAGCGCGATGTCCGACCGGCCGTCGTGGTCGAAGTCCCCGCCGACGACCTGCGCCCCGGGCACCTGCGCCCAGCCGGCGAAGCTGTCCACGGACCCGTTGGTGATGCGGAAGGTGCCGTCCCCGTTGGAGAAGGCCACCGGCACCGAACCCCAGCCAGGGCCCCCGACCAGCGCGAGGTCCGACCGGCCGTCCCCGTCGAAGTCGCCGACCTGCACCTTCACCCCGGGCAGGGACGCCCAGGCGGCGAAGTCGCCGACGCCGGACCTCGTGGAGCGGAACGTCCCGTCGCCGCCCGAGAACGCCACCGGCAGGGTGTTCCATCCCTCCGCGCCCAGCGCGGCGAGGTCGGCGCGGCCGTCGCCGTCGAAGTCCCCGCTGTAGGTCCGCGCCCCGGGGGCGGCCGCGAGGCGGGGGAAGTCGCCGGCCGCGGAGAAGTCCTGCGAGAAGCGGCCGTCGCCCTGGGAGGACGCCACAGGCAGGGCCTGCCACGCGTCGGAGGCGCTGATCGCCATGTCGGTGCGGCCGTCCCCGTTGAAGTCGCCGCTGGAGACGGTCGCCGTCGCGGTGGTCGAGGAGACGCCCTGACCCGGGTTGACGAATACCCCGCCGGGATAGCCGACGTCGCACAGACCGTCGCTGTCGACGTCGCCGAGAGAGACGTCCGCGAGCCGCGTCGTCGACTGGTTGAGGTAGCTCCAGCGCCCGCCCAGCGAACTGGACTGGTACCACCAGGTGATGCCGGTGGCGATGAAGGCGTCGTTGACACCGTCGCCGTCGAAGTCGCAGTACTTGCGCTGACCTCCGGTGTACGAGTCCAGGGTGTTGGCGGACTGGTGCAGCCCGGTCTCGGTCTGGTCCAGCGCCGCGTGGATCGGCAGGATGGAGCCCACCCACAGACTCGAATGCTGGAAGACGTTGTGCGACACCGTCATCCCGACGCTGGGGGTGCCGCGCAGTTTGACGCCCGTGCCGTTGGTGTACCAGACGGTGTTGTACTCCACGTCCATGTACTCGCCCGCGGAGCCGCACTCGTAGCTGCAGGACGAGTCGTTGCCGTGCATGTCGATCTCGTGGGTGTGCCAGACGTGGGAGTTGTCCCCGCCGCCGCCCCAGATCAGGTTGCGGTACGCCAGGTAGCCGTCACCGCCCGAACCGTCGCCGGTGATCGCGTGCCGGTTGTAGTCGAACACGTTCCGCTCGACCAGGGCATAGGCGCCGTGGCTCATCACGACGCCGTAGCCCGCGCCGTGACCGCAGCAGATGGTGCCGGTGGGGTGCTGGTTGTGGTGGATGTAGTTGTCGTGCACCCACACCGTCTGCGCGTTCTGCAGGCCGATCCGGTTCTGGCCGTCCAGGACGCTCACCGCCGCTCCGCGCCAGTGGTCGATCTCGCTGTGGTCGATCTCCACGTTCAGGCTCGAATTCACCCGGATGCCGTCGGAGTCACTGGTGTCGACCGCCGAGTAGGGATCGTCGCTCTCCGCGCCCTGCAGCCGGATGCCGCTGATCCGCACGTTGTCGCTGTGGGTGCCGTCGCCGTCGTTCCCGACCATCAGGAGGATCCGCGGGAAGGACGTCGTGAACAGCCGCGGCCCCTGCGGGCGCTGTGACCGGTCACCGAGGATCTGCACGCCCGGGGCCACCGGCAGGGACTCCCGTCCGGTCAGGTCCAGGTCGACGTTGCCGGCGATCCGCACCACCGCGTCCGGTGTCCCGATCGCCTGCACGAACAGGTCCTGCTGGCTGTTGGAGGTGATCGAGAATCCCGGCGCGGCGGCGGAGACGGCAGGGCCGGCGGACGCCGCCGGAGCGCCACCGAGCAGGAATCCGAACGCGAGCGCCACGGCGCCGCTCAGGGCGAGGCGCCGATGCCTGAAAAAGCCCACGACTTTGAGTCCCCTTCGAAGGAATGCACGCACGGATGTGCCGCTGCCCGGTGGGCGTTCCCCTCCGTGCCGTCGCGTGCCGTGCCGTGCCATCGCGTTCCTTCGCCGGTGCCCGGTCCCCGCCGGGACCGGGATTCGTACGGGGTCCGACTGCCGTACCACGTGCGGCTGTTCCCCCGTCACGGCCTCTGCGATAGCCTTACTCGCCGTCCTCCGCCAGTGGCAAGGCCACCGATCACGACCGACACGGCGGTCCGGCCGGTTTCTCCCTGGCTCTGTCGTGTGCACCCGGGAGAGAAATACAGCCGTGGACAATGTCGATGCGCCCGTGCGGGACGCGCCGGTGCCTGGCGGGCCGGGCGCGAGGCGGCCCGCAGAACTTCAGGCCCTCCTCGACGAGGGCACCCGTGCCGTCGTCGACGACGGCGATCTGCGCGCCGGCCGGGACCGGTTCGAACGGGCCTACCGGATCGCCGAGTCGGCCGGCGACGCCTGGGCGATGGCGGTGGCCGCCCTCGGCTTCGGCGGCCTGTGGGCGCACGAGCACCGCACGGTGGCGGGCTCGGTGCTCCTGGAGTCGCGGATACGCCGGGCGCTGGAACTCCTGGACGCCGGGTCGTCGCTGGCCTTGCGACTGCGGATCCGGCTGGCCGGGGAGGGCGACTACCGCCGCAGCGACCAGACGGCCGTGCTGGCGCTGCTCGAAGAGGCGAGGTCGCGAGGCAATCCGATGGCGCGTGCGGAGGCCCTGAGCCTGGCCCATCACTGCCTGATCGGCCCGGAGCACGGCGCACTGCGCCGGGAACTGGCCGCCGAACTCGTCGCGGAGAGCTTCCGTACCTCCCGCCGCAGCGATCTGCTGATGGGGCTGCTGTGGCAGACGGTCGACATGTTCCTGGACGGCGACCCGCACGCGGAACGCTGCCTGGCCGAACTGCGCGGGGTGCTGGCCGAGGAGGACCATCTGGCGGTGGGCTTCGTCGTGAACGCGATGCACGTCATGCTCGCCGTCCGCGCGGGCCGCCTCGACGAGGCCGAGGAGCTGGCCCGGGCCTGCACCGAGCGCGGGACCGCCGCGGGGGACGTCAACGCCACGGTGTGGCAGGCCGCTCAGCTCGTGACCATCCGCTGGTACCAGGGCCGGGTGGTGGAGCTGGTGCCGCTGCTGAGCGAGGTGGTCAACTCCCCCACGCTGAGCGCCGTGGACGATCATGCCCTGGCCGCGCTCGCGGTGGCCGCGGTGACGGCCGGGGACCGGCGCAAGGCGGTCAGCGCGCTCGCCACCCTGTGCGGTCGCGACCTCGGTGACCTGCCGCGGTCGAGCAGCTGGATGGTGACGATGCACGGTGTCGCGGAGGCCGCCTATCTCCTCGACGACACCGCCACGGCGGCGCGGGTCTACGAACTGCTGAGCCCGTACGGACACCTGCCCATGGTGGGCAGTCTCGCCGTCGCCTGCTTCGGCTCCGCCCAGCACGCCCTGGGGGTCGCCGCGCTGACCACGGGAGACGTCGACCGGGCCGTGACCCATCTGCGGGACGCGGTACGGCAGAACCTCGCACTCGCGCACTGGCCGGCGGTCACGGCGTCCCGGGACCGGCTCGCGATCGCGCTCGTGCGGGCGGGACGGCATGCGGAGGCCGACGCCGTCCGGCAGGAGATGGCGGTGGCCGCGGAAGAGGCTGCGCCCGCGCCCGTGGACAGCGACGGACCCGGCGGCGCGGGTCCGCACGGCGAACAAGGAGCTCGGCCGCCCACAGCGTCCTGCACCCGGTTGGGCCGCAGTTGGCGCGTCGGGCTCGGCGGGCGCAGCGTGCAGGTGGAGCACAGTGTGGGGATGCTCCATCTGGCGGTGCTGATCGCCAACCCGCGCCAGGAGATCCCGGCCGTCGACCTCGTGGCGGGGCTGACCGCCCTCAGCGAGGCGGGCGAGCGTCCGGCCCTGTCCGGACAGCCGGTACTGGACCGGGTGGCGACGCAGGAGTACCGCAAGCGCCTTGCCCGGCTGCGTACGGAGCTGGACGAGCTCACGTCGGCCGACGGCCATGAGCGGGCCGCCGCCCAGGCCGAGCACGACTGGCTGGTGGGCCAGTTGGCGGGCGCCACGGGCCTCAGCGGGCGTGCCCGCCGCTTCCCCGAGGGCGAGGAACGCTCGCGCGTGGCGGTGAGCAAGGCCGTCCGCCGGGCACTGGACCGGATCGCGGCGGCCGACCGGGTGATCGGTGAGCACCTGAGGCATGCCGTGCACACCGGGCTCCGGTGCTCGTACTGGCCCGACTGACCGCCCCACCAGGGCCGGCCCCCCTGCCAGAGGGGGCCGGCGCCCGCGTATCAGGAGGTGGAACGGGACGGGTCCGGTCTCAGCGGCCCGTCACAGCCCGGTGAGGGTGTGGGTGGAGCGCAGCTGGAACTGGCATGACTCCCAGGGCGACCAGGTCGTGCCGTTGGGGTCGCTCTGCTTGCAGCGGTAGAGGGCGCCGGTGTCGTCGACGGCGAACATCTCGATCCGGCCGGGACCGCTGCGTTCGGCGCAGACGTGACGCATCCGCAGCGTGCCGGCACCGAACTGCGTCGGTACCAGGGCCCAGGGCTGCCACGTCCCGCTGCCGGGTGCGGTCTCGAACCGGTGGAACAGCTGCCCGTCGGGGTTGGTCCCGAGGATCACCAGGCGCCCGTCGAGGTTGCGGGCCAAGTCGACGGAGTCGAGGATGCCGTCGAGCGGCAGCACCCCGCCCCACTCGCTCTCCGTCTGGGCGTTGGCGACGTTCATCTTGCGCTGGATGAGGAGGCCGTCCTCCTTGATGGCGACGAGGACGGCCCGTCCGTCGGAGCCCGTCTCGACCGCGAGCTGGATCGCGGTGCCCCCGAGCTGCGTCCAGGGGGTGAACCAGCCGTTCGAGGGGGTGTCGTCGTTCAGGAAGTCCTGCCAGCGGTGGCGGATGGTGTTGTCACCGCGGGTCGCGTAGACCTGCAGGCCGCCCCACTGGTCCTGGACCGCGGTCGCCGAGGTGAAGGCGGCGTCGAACTGCTGAGGGGCCGTGTACGCGCTGCTGCCCGCACTGGTCTGCGCGCGGCGGTTGACGGACCCGTTCTGGTCGATGGCGAACAGCTCGACCCTGCCGTCCTGGTGGCTGCCCGCGGTGACGGACTGCCATCCCGGTCCGCCTGCGAGCTTCGTCCACGGCTGCAGGTCGCCGGCGGCGGTCGTCTGGCTGGTGTTCCAGAGGTTGCCCTGTGCGTCCGTGCCGAACAGTTCCAGCCGCCCGTCCTTGTTGCGGGCCGCGGCGATCGGCGAGCCGATCGGGTGCGGGGCGTGCAGCGGGAAGGGCGCCCGCAGCAGCAGCTGCGTATTGCGGTCCTGGCTGACGCCCATGCGCCGGGTGATCCCGCGGCTCACCTCCTGCGGGTCGTTTGTGGCGAGCTCCCTTGCCAGGGAGGCCAGTTGTGCGGGGGTGCTGGTGTCGCCCCCGAAGGACAGGGGTGCGGCGGGGTCGACCATGGTGGTGAAGATCGAGAGGGTGGCGGGCCCGGCGGCGGAGCCGAACTCCCCCGCGTTCTGCGCGTCGGGGCTGGCCATGATCTCGATGATGCGGCTCTGGATCGGCCAGTCGATGTGGGAGGCCGTGGAGATCTCCCAGAAGCCGCCGGCGATCGGGCTGGAGGCCGGCGTCGGGTGCGGCACGATCTTGTTGGCGTGGGTGTGCCCGTTGACCATGGCGATGACGTTCGGGTAGCGCAGCAGCAGCGCCTTCACCTCGTCGCCGGTGTGCCGGTCCCCGAAGATGCCGCCGAAGATGCCGTCGTCGAGGTTGTCCATGGTGGCCAGCGTGTGGTGACAGAACAGGACGTACATCTTGTCCTGCACACCGCTCTGCGTGACGATGCGGTTGTTCGTGTCGATGTAGCGCGAGCTGTTGGCCCTGAGCTGCTGTTCCAGCCAGTTGAGCTGATCGGTGTCGATCGAGCCGCCCGCGGCGCCGGACCCGAAGCCGTCGGTGTTGGTATTGGTGGAGTCGAGCGTGATGTAACGGATCAGGTCGCCGGCGCCTGACGGGATCGCGTAGTAGGCCTTGTCGATCCCGACGCCCTGGAAGCCGTGACCGACCGGCAGTCCTGCGGTGTTGAAGTGGTCCTGGATGAAGGCCTTGCGGGAGAGCAGCCGCCGGTTGGGGTCCGCGGCGACCCGGGTCCCCTCCAGGTCCCAGGCGACCATCAGCTTGCCGAAGGTGCCGAGGTCGCTGTAGTCGTCCGGCAGGTCCGCGGACGTGCCGGTGGTCTTGGACGAGCCGACCGTCATGCCCTGCACGTCGACGAGGTTGTTGTCGATGGGCTCGTTGCCCTGCCACAGGCCGTCGTGGTTGCCGTACGCCGCGTACCAGGGCATCCCGAGGCCGTGGGAGACGAACGGCCGGCGGGCCGCTCCGACCACGCCACTGGCGTCGAGCAGACCCGGGACGTAGGGGAATCCGAGGCCGGAGGTGCCGGTGTACTGGTTGCCCGGAACCTGCTGCGGAGGCACGGACGGGTAGTAGTAGTGGGTGTCCCCGCTGCCGCCGTTGGTCAGGGCACCGCTGGAGAAACTCTGGTCCAGGCCGATGGTGCCGGAGTCCGGCACGATGGTCTGGCCGCCGTCGAGCAGGTCGATGTACCAGCGGTTCTCGTTGTGCTGGCAGTTGTCGACGGCGTCGCCCGTGACGATGGTGAACTGCAGCGGCTTCTTGCTCCGCGGCCCCTTGCCGACACCCGCGACAGCCTGGCACATCGCGTCGACGACCTGCGTCGACAGGAACTCATGGCCCCGGTAGGCCGAGTCGGTCGGATACGAGGCGTAGTGCGGGGCGCCCGCGTCGGCATAGCGGTCCATGAACTCCAGGCGGGCCGGCGACTGGTCGTCCACGATGTGCAGGTCGGTCATCTGCGCGAACGCGGCCAGCGCCATCGTCGGCGGCCCGAAGCGGGACCACAGGTCGGTGCGGATGGCGTGCGCCTCCCCCGGCCCGGCGACCAGCCGCTGGTATCCCGCGCCCTGCGCGTAACTCGCCCGCTGCACCGTCTGGTCCCACGTGGTCACCGCACGCCCGTCCGATGAGGAGGCGGCCGCCGCCCTGCCGCCCCGTACCGCGGTGGCGGCTTCGGCGGCGGCACGGAACCCCCCGGCGTCGATGGCCGCCGCCACCACACCCACCCCGGTCGTCGTCAGTAGCCTTCTTCGCGAGATACCCACGCCATGACTCCCAAGAAAGGTCGAACCCGTCACCTCCTCCGGCGTTCCATTCCGTTCCGCCTCGTTCCACGGGCCCTGTGGTCCGAGCGTCCGGGAGAGCGGCGATCCCCGGCAGCAGCGGGAGGACGGGCAGTTCCGGCACGTCGAGGAAACCGACTGCACGGGCCCACGACGAGACGTCCGCGTGGTCCAAGCCCTACCCGGCGAGATTCGGCTCTTCGCACCGCGCGACGTGCCGGCCGCCTGAATCCCGCCGACCGGGCACCGGCCACCGGGGAGCCATGGCGGGCCGGAAGTCCAGGACGGGTGTCCGCTCCTTCGCGCCCGCCGCGCGGACGACCACCATCTCGTCCTCGTACCAGATCCACATCACGCGCTCGCCGCCCCCGGACGGGCACATCTGGCACGTCTGTCATCCCGGCTGACCCGCGGACCCTGCTGCTCAGGCGGTCGCGCACGTCGCGTGCCAAGCGGCGTGCGTACTCCGCGGGGCTTGGTGCGTGATCTCGACTTCGGTGGGCGCCGGGCCAGTGGGCTAGGTCATAGTTTTTGACCGTACGGTCCAGCATTGAGTTTTTTACCGTACAGTCCATAACGAGCCCGCCCCACCAGGCGCGGGTCTGACGCAGAGCAACAGCCGCGGAGGGCAGACCTCCGCCGAAAAGGAGCCTCGATCATGGGACAGCTCGACGGTAAGACAGCCATCGTCACCGGGGGTAACAGCGGAATCGGGCTGGCCACCGCCAAGCGATTCGCCGCCGAGGGCGCACATGTGTTCATCACCGGCCGGCGCCAGGAGGCGCTCGACGCCGCGCTGGCCGAGATCGGTCCGAATGCCACAGCCGTCCGGGGCGACGTCTCCGATCTTGACGACATCGACCGCCTCTACGCCGCCGTGGCCGAGCAGGGCCGCCGCATCGACGTGCTGTTCGCCAACGCCGGCGGCGGCGAGTTCTCCACCTTGGAAGACGTCACCGAGAAGCACTTCGACTCGACCTTCGGCATCAACGTGAGGGGTACGCTCTTCACGGTCCAAAAAGCGCTTCCCCTGCTGAACGAGGCCGCTTCGATCATCCTCACCGGATCCACTGCCGCCACCTCCGGCGCCGAGGCCTTCGGCGTCTACGCCGCATCCAAGGCAGCCATCCGCAGCTTCTCCCGCACGTGGGCCAACGAGCTCAAGAGCCGGAAGATCCGAGTGAACACCCTCGTCCCGGGTCCGATCGAGACGCCCGGCAACTCCGGACTGGCCCCTAATGCCGCAGAGGCCGCCAAGCTCTGGGACTTCTTCGCCACCCAGGTGCCCCTGGGGCGGATGGGGCGCCCCGAAGAGGCCGCCGCCGCGGCCCTCTTCCTCGCCGGCGACCAGAGCAGCTTCATCACCGGAACCGAGCTCTTCGTCGACGGCGGTCTCAACCAGGTCTGACCGCCACTACCTCAGCAACTCACTGAGTAGTGCCTTTGCCCTCACCACAGTGGTCCGCCAGTGCCTGCCCGATCTCGTCGGCTCGACGGTGAGCGGACTGCTCGGACGAGGCCCACGCGATGTAGGCGTCCGGTCTGACCAGTACGGACTTGCTGGTCAGACCGGATGGGGTGACGCACTCCACCCTGCCGGCCCAGCCTTCGGTCACCGAAGGGGGAAGGGGTGCGTCTGCGGGCGTGACCAGCACGAACCGGCGGCCGCGCAGCGCCTCGTACAGGCGTCGCCCATCGGCGAGGGGGACATCCGGTGCCCGCTTGCCCGTGAGGGGGTGCGCGCCGGCCGGGGCGCTGTAGGCGATGTCGATGCCGGACATCGCCCGCCCCAGCCGCAAGGCCACCGGTGGGAGACGCAGAACGGTCCGGGCGGCGAAGTCTCGGACGCCACGAAGCGCCCGCGGAGTGGTCAGGACACCGCGCAGCAGAGCACCACTCATGCGCAGCACCCTGCGCCCCACCGGATGCCTTTCCGCCTCGTACGTATCGAGCAGCGCTTCGGGGGCACGGCCGCGCAGTACGGCAGCAAGTTTCCAGCCCAAGTTGGCGGAATCCTGAATACTGGTGTTCATGCCCATGCCACCGGCCGGAGAGTGCACGTGCGCCGCGTCACCGACGAGGAAGACCCGGCCTACGCGGTAGCGCGGTGACTGCCGCTCATCGCTGTGGAACCGTGAGATCCAGCGCGGGTCGTGCATGCCGAAATCGCGGCCGAGCGCCCGGCGGGCGATGGCCCGGATCTCCTCCAGATCGACCGCTGCGCTGTCCGGCATCTCATGATGGCGATTCCACGCCATGATGCGGAACCATCCATCGCCGAACGGAACGAGGATCGCGAAAGCGTCGCCCACTGCCCCTACGGTAGGGGGCTTTTTCGGGGGGTCGGCCAATCGGACGTCGGCAAGCATCATCGACCGCACCGCGGAGCGGCCGGGGAACGGCAGGCCGAGGGATCGGCGTACCGTGCTGCTCCTTCCGTCGGCGCCTACGACGTAAGCCGCGCGCAGGGTCTGGGCGGAGCCATCCGCCGCCCGGACCTGGACGTCGACGCCCGTCACATCTTGCGCAAGCCCGACAGCTTCCCAGCCTTCCCGTACATCGGCACCTTGGGAAAGGGCCCGCGCCCGGAGTACCTGCTCGGTGTTGTACTGCGGCGTCACCAGTACATGCGGGTAACGGGTTGGCAACCGCGACAGATCGATCCCCAAAAACTGGAGAACCGGGTTACGGATGCCAGTCGCCAGCAGTTGGTCGGCAACACCACGGGCGTCGAGTTGTTCCATCGTCCGCGCGTGGACCGCAAACGCCCGGGTGAGCTGTGATTCCTGGACACGACGCTCGACGACGGTACAGCTGACACCGGCCTCCGCCAGATCACCCGCCAGCAACAGCCCCGACGGGCCTGCGCCTACGATCAATACCTGGTTGTCGGAGCTCATAGGATCCCCTCCAGGGTCGCCGTGGCCACCGTGGTGAGCGCCGGTCCGAGGGCTGACTCTCGCCCGAACCCATCCCAGTGTCATAGGACCGCCATACAAACCGTACCGTCGGCTCAAGGTCTACGCGCGGCGTCCCGGCACGGCCCTGTCCTGGTCCTGGTCCTGGTCCTGGTCCTGATGACAGAAGAGCTGATCAGGAGCACCGCATCTGCTGCACTCGGGCGGACCGCCGAACAGACGTGGCGGCCGCATGGATGCAGACTCGAAAGAACTGCTGCTTCGCAGACGCATGCACCGGTGTGCGGGAACCCGACGCCATTGACCGCGTAGGCCCATGACTCCGGGGATATGCAGCTGCTGGCCTTTGCACAAGAGGGTGTAATCCATGACCGTGTCGCGCATACCTGTCACCTTCTTCGGTATTTCCTTGGGAATCGCAGGTCTGGCGGGCACCTGGCTTACCGCGGCCCAGCAAGGCCGTGTGCCTCCCGAGGTCGGCCGCGTCTTGGTCGCGGTTGCCGCAGTGGTCTGGTGTGGCACGGTGTTGCTCTACCTGAGATACGTCCTGTCCGTACAGGGCGCGTTCAAGACCGACATGCTCGACAGTGCGGCGGGCCCCTTCGCCTCACTCGCCGTCATCACACCGATGCTCCTCGCCGCGCAGGGGATAGCCCCTTTTGCCCTCGAGGCCGGCCGGGTGGTCGTCGACGTCTTCCTCGTCCTCACCGTGCTCTTGGGTGGCTGGTACACCGGGCAGTGGATATACGGCCCGCTCGGACTGGACCAACTCCACCCGGGCTACTTCTTGCCCACCGTGGGCGGCGGACTCATCGCCGCCTTCAGCGCCGCGCAGGTGGGACAGCAGCGGTTGGCCGAGGTCATGTTCGGACTCGGTATCGTCTCGTGGCTTGTCATGGGCTCGATGATCCTGGCCCGGCTGTTCTTCCGGCCTCCCCTTCCCCCTGGCCTCACGCCGACGCTGGCCATCGAGATAGTGCCCGCCGGCACGGCAAGCGTCGCCTGCTTCGCTCTCAACGACAATCGCATCGACCGACTCTCGGCTGTCCTGGCGGGCTACTGCCTCCTGATGATCCTTACCCAGATCCGCCTACTGCCGCTGTTCCTGAGCCTGAGCTTCACACCTGGCTTCTGGGCCTTCACCTTCTCCTGGACGACGGTGGCAACCACCGCGCTGCACTGGATCAACCGCGGCCGCCCTCCTGGCGGGATCATTGCGTGCTACCTCGTCCTGACCGCTGCGACCGTGCTCGTAGGAGCCATAGCATTTCGCACCGTGATCGCCATGACGCGGCATCAATTGGTGCCCCCACAGACCGCACCACAGGCGTCGGCGGAGCGGTCCGGGCGCTCCGGCACGGCCTGACAGGGACGGCACAGGGCTGGTGGTCATCGTGCAACGCACCGTGAAAGTCAGCTGATGGCTCGCGTCCCAACGAGAGCCGCTGAGGGCCTGCTGGATCTGTGAGTGCACCACCTGCGACGGGCTCAGCTCGCAAGCCCGACCACCAGCCACATCAGCAGAGCCCCCGTCACCGTGAACAACAGAGTGGCCTTGGAGGGATGCGGGCTGTGCGCCTCCGGCAAGATGTCCGAGGTCGCGAGGTAGAGCAAGAAGCCGGCGAAGAATCCGAGATACAGGCCCAGCAGCCCTGTCGGTATCGTGAACCCCAAAGTGATCGCTGCCCCGACCACCGGAGCCAGCGCGTCGGCCACGAGCAGCAGTTGAGCCCGCCGCCGGGCATTTCCGTACAGCCTCGTGATCGTGTAGGTGTTGAAGCCGTCGGCGAAGTCGTGGGAGATCACCGCGATGGCAACGACGATGCCCAGCGTATTGCCGGCCTGATACGCGGCGCCGATGGCGAACCCGTCGATCACGCTGTGTCCCACGAGTGCCGAGGCTGCGGCCAGGCCGACGCCCTCCGCCGACTCCTGCGCATGCCCGAAGGCGTGAGTGTGCGGTGCGTACTCGCTCTCGTGGGCGCGATGGATGGCGACCCCTCGCTCCACGACGTGCAGGGCAAGGAATCCCGCAACGAACATCAGCAATGCTGCAGGTACCCCGAAAACGTGCCGTGGCTGAGCGGTCAGCGCATCGGGGAGCAGATCGAAGCCGATAACGCCGAGCATGAGACCGGCGGCAAGACCGAGCACCAGATGACGGCGGTCGCCAACCCGCTGTGCGACGACTCCGCCGATAAGAGTCATGATCATGGCGCACGCGGCTATCAGAACCGGCATGAAACAATCTTGCGCGACGTCGTGGGGGGTCGCTACTCAGCCTTCCGCCGGGGCCGTCACGTGCCTACGTGTCGTCATGAAGCACAGGCCGCGCCGTGGACGGAAGCGCTGCGGCCTCAGACGACGATCCATCCCGGTCGTTGGCCCCCTGAGCCGCACTGTCAGGATGTGCCGAACCATCGTGCACCGCTGGAGAGATCATGAAGCGCCGTTTCGGAGACGACCCCCTCGTAGACAAGATCAATTCCTGCGTTGGGCTCATAGTGGGTCTACTGATCCTCAGCGTGGGAGTCTCGCAGTACCGCCAGGGGGGTTCGGTCTGGTGGGCCATCGTGCCCGCGCTTCTCATTCTCAGCGAACTCCGTCTCCTGTATCGCGCTTTCCTAGTGCGCCGCAGGCCGGAGTGACATCGCCAGCCGACTGTGAAGCTCGGCGGTAGCCTTCGCCCTGAGGGACGGCGCCCAGCTGGTCATGGCCAGCGTCGCCGAGACCGAGGTGCTGGTCACCGCTACGACCCGGACGCTCCGCCGGCGCCGAACCAACCAACCGACCGAGCCAGACGCGGCTGAAGTCGCAGCAGCGGCGTGGCAACGCGAGGTATGGCTGCGAGCAGAAGAGTTCGAGGACTGATCCGCGTACTTTTCGACGGCTTTTGCGACGCAGATGACCCCGCCCTCCGGCTGGGCAAGAGCCTGCGTACGCAGGAGGAAGCCACGCTCTTGAAAGTACTGGGCGAGGCATACTCCGTCGTGCAGGACCACGTCGGCCGCATGGCGCCGCACCAGGACTACCTGGACTGCCCAGAGTGGGCTCTGGTGATCAAAATCGCGGCGAAGCCGGCGCAGGTGATGGTGATGGTGATGGTGATGGTGACCAACGATCTCCAGGCGACGGCTCTCCTGCACGACGAGCAGTCTCAGCAGGCTTGATCCGGCCCAGATCCTCTTCGCGCCAACCGCGGCGCATTGCCACCCGGTCCCAGCGCGGACTCATCGCCCCTGCCACTCTGCCACCGTGAATGATGACGAGCCCCGGAGCGAGGACCTTGGCGAGGGCATGCGTCCCTGCGACTTCTGCGGGCATCCAGTCCCCGAGGCTTCGCTTGACGAGTACGACTGCCCCGTATGCGGACACCCGGAAGGTCGTGACGTACACATGGGCGCCTAGCAAGAGGGCACACGGGCTCTTGATCGGGCCGTCTCCGGGCTGTCCGGCAAGAGCGGGCGGTGCCCCATGACGACAACTACTTCCGCGCCTACTGAGCCGGGCCGACAAGTGACGTAGCGATGGAGGGCACCGGGTGGCGTGCCCCCACCGTTGTTCGACCGGCCGCTCGGCAGGGCTGCCGCGATGGTTGATCAGGTACCCGAGGAGTTGCTCGCCATTGCCGCGGCCGTGCTGCCCGGAGAGGATCTTCGCGGTGCTGCTGTCGTGAGTGGTGGCTCTCATCACGTGGTGCTGCTTCGCGCCGTTGCCGTTGCCGTTGTGTGCATCGCCGAGAACTCGACCGCGGTCGTTGCGCTGCCGCGGCGTACCGTACTTCTGCGCCGTCTGGCGGAGGCGGGCTTGCCGTTCGCGGTGCCGGTCCCCTTGTCCGAGGTGGTCCAGGCAGAGGGGCACACCGCCCTCGCACGGTCGTGGCTGGAGGGCGGCCCCTGCCGGCGGGGTGAGAGCGGGGAGCCGAAAGAGTTCGCCCGATTGCTGGACGCACTGTGCCAGGTGGACTGCCGTGACCTGGACGGTCTGCTGGGAGTGCCGCACGAGTACGCGGGTGGTGAGCGGTGGGCCGAGATCATGGAGCGGGATGTGGTGCCCCGGCTGCCCCGCGTCTGGCAGTGCGAAGCGACTACCCCACCACCGAGATCTCCCTTCCGCCGGACGCTGTACTCGCCTTCTACACTGACGGCCTCGTAGAAATCCCCGGCACCGACATCGACGACACCAGCGTCGACCTCGCGGACACCCTTCTCCGCTACTGCCGCGGCTGCTCGCCGTGCAACGACGACATCGCCCTGCTCCTCGTCCGGGCAACGAGTCCCTGACCGCGGCCCGCTACCGAGCGCGAGGAGGCGACCTCCGACAACCGAACCGGTATGCAGCATGATGTGCGCGTGATCACTATTCATCTGAAGTACGAGATCGACGCCGACAAGCTCGAGGATTTCGAGGAGTACGGCCGCCGCTGGGTCGGGCTCGTCAACCGGTTCGGCGGCACGCACCACGGCTACTTCCTGCCGAGTGAGGGCGACAGCGACGTCGCCTACGCCCTCTTCTCCTTTCCCAGTCTCGCCGCGTACGAGCAGTACCGCACGGACAGCATGACCGACCCTGAGTGCCAGGATGCCTTCGAACTGGCTCGTACCACTCGCTGCATCAAGCGATATGAGCGCCGCTTCCTTCGGCCGCTCGACGCCATGTCCTAGGCCAGGGCTGGGCTTGAACGGCTGCCCAGAACGCCAGGACATGGTCGTTTCTCCAGCGCCGTCGGCGTGAGCCGAGGGGACCGGAAGCAGCAGGAGCGATACGTCCGGCTCCGCGCGCTCCCTGGGCAGGCGTGCGCTTCGAGGGGCCAGCCCTCGACGGGCCGTCCGAGTCCGCGCGGCAGCGACGCCGTACGTCACGGGGTGATGATCGCGAAGTCCGGGTCGGGCGCGGCAAGGTGGCCGAACAGCGCGGCGAGCACGGTGGGGTCGCCGGTGACGGTGACGTCCGGCTGTGCGGCGAGATCGGCCGGCGGCAAGGCGCCCAGCAGGAGCGCGCGCAGTGTCGGCTCGCCCAGGGTGAACGTCGCGTCGGGGGCGGGTGCGGCGGGGCCGGTCGCGGGCAGTCGCCTGAGGACGCCGTTGTGCAGGTGGAGGGTGACCGGGTCGCGTCCCGCGACGTTCCAGCGGACGGCGATGTCGGCGTCCCAGCTGCGCGGGCCGTCGATCCGGATGGCGAGGGCGTCGAAGAGCTGGTCGAGGGTGAGGGCCGCCAGGATGTCGGGCGAGGCGGTGTCCGTGGGGGTGCCGACCGAGCCGTGGCGCAGTTCGAGGGCGCCCATCAGGTAGAAGTTGCGCCAGGTGCCGTTCTCGTTGCCGTAGCCGAGCTGTTCCAGGGCTTCCGACTGCAGCGTGCGGGCCTCGGCGTTGTCCGGTTCGGCGAACACCACGTGGTCGACGACCTGCGCCACCCAGCGGAAGTCCCCGTCGGCGAAGGACTGCCGGGCCCTGCGCAGCACTTCGTGGGCGCCGCCCATGAACTCGACGTACCTGCGCGCCGCCTCGACCGGCGGGTGCTCCCACAGGTGGGCCGGGTTGCCGTCGAACCAGCCCAGGTAGCGCCGGTAGATGGCCTTGGTGTTGTGGCTCACCGACCCGTAGTAGCCGTGTGTGTGCCGGGCCCGCTCCAGGGCCGGGGGCAGCTCCATCCGCTCGGCGATCTCCAGGGGGTCAGTCCCTCGTTGATCATGCGCAGGGTCTGGTCGTGCAGGTAGCCGTACAGGTCCCGCTGCTCGGACAGGTACCGCACCAGGCGCTCGCGGCCCCAGGTCGGCCAGTGGTGCGAGGCGAAGGCCACGTCGCAGGAACCGGCGAACAGGTCGATCGCCTCGGTGAGGTAGGCCGCCCACACCCGCGGGTCGCGGACCTCGGCGCCGCGCAGCGTCAGCAGGTTGTGGAGGTTGTGGGTGGCGTCCTCCGCCATGCACAGTGCCGCGTGGCCGGGGAAGTGGATGTTCAGCTCGGCCGGCGCCTCCGTACCCGGCGTGAGCTGGAAGACCATGCGGATGCCGTCGACGGTCTCCTCCTGCCCGGTGCTGGTGATGTCCACGGTGGGCGGGATCATCCCGGCCGCGCCGGTGGACGTGGTCAGCCCGAGCCCGGCGCCGAGCTGCCCTCGCGGACCTTTGGGCAGCGCCCGGCGTGACGGACAGGTCCGTCACTCAGGCCGTTCGACTGCCGGCCGGCGGGGTCGACGGCTACCACGGTCCGGGGCTCGTCAGGCAGTGGTGTCGATGCCGAGTTCGGTGAGCAGGCCCCTGATGCGCTGTTCGATCGCGTCGCGGATGGGACGGACGGCGTCGATGCCCTGGCCGGCCGGATCGTCGAGGGTCCAGTCGAGGTAGCGCTTGCCGGGGAAGTAGGGGCAGGTGTCGCCGCAGCCCATCGTGATGACCACGTCGGAGGACTGCACGGCTTCGGAGGTGAGGACCTTGGGGACCTCGGCGGAGATGTCGATCCCGGCCTCCTTCATGGCGTCGACCACCGCGGGGTTGACGGTGTCGGCGGGGGCGGAGCCGGCCGAACGGACCTCGACCTGGCCGCCGGCGAGGTGGGTGAGGAAGGCGGCGGCCATCTGGGAGCGGCCTGCGTTGTGGACGCAGACGAACAGCACGGACGGGACGGCGGGAGCACTCACGGGTCTTCCTTGTTCAGTGGCTGGTGGCGACGAGTTCGGGTTCGCCTGGGGCTGCGGCGGCCGCGGGTGCGACCTGGGCGGAGCGGCCGAAGAGGACGGCGACCAGGGCGAGGCCGAGCAGGGCGCCGATGAGCTGGGCTGCGATGAACGGCGTCACGGAGGCGGGGGCGATGCCGGCGAAGGTGTCGGTGAAGGCGCGGCCGATGGTCACGGCCGGGTTGGCGAAGCTGGTGGACGAGGTGAACCAGTAGGCCGCGCCGATGTAGGAGGCGACCGCGGCGGGGCCGATGCGCAGCTGCCCGGTACGCCCGAGACCGAGGACGAGCAGGACCAGGCCCGCGGTTGCGACGACCTCGCCCAGCCACAAGTGCCCGGCGGACCGGTCGTGGGTGGAGAAGCGCACGAGAGGTTCGGCGAACATCGCGTTCGCAAGCACGGCCCCGCCGACGGCGCCGGCTGTCTGGGCGGGCAGGTAGGCCGCGACCTCGCGAGGACTCGGACCGTCACCGGCGGAGCGCCCCGTCCACCAGGCGGCGAGGGTGACGACCGGATTGAAGTGCGCCCCGGAGATTGGACCCAGCAACGCGATCAGCACGCCCAGGCCGAACACGGTCGCCAGCGAGTTCGCGAGCAGCTGCACACCCGCGTCGCGGGACAGTTCAGTGGCCTGGATGCCCGAGCCCACCACGACCGCGACCAACGCGGCCGTGCCGATGAACTCCGCGGCAGCCCGGCGGCTGAGCGGAGCGGCCGCGCTCATCAGCAGGCCCCGACCCTGGTCGACTCGGCCGGGATCTGCAGGAGCGAGGACAGCCGGGCGAGTGCGACGGGCAGCACCCAGTAGTAGACCCAGGTCCCGCGCCGCTCGGAGCCCACGAGGCCCGCTTCCCGCAGCACTTTCAAGTGGTGCGAGATGGTCGGCTGGGACACATCGAAGGGGCCGGTCAGATCACACACGCACGCCTCGCCGCCCTCGTACGAGGCGATCAGCGACAACAGCCGCAGCCGCACCGGATCCCCCAGCGCCTTGAACATGCGCGCCAGATCGACGGCGTCCGCCTCACCGAGCGGTTCGCGGACCATCGGCGAGCAGCACGCCGCTTGATCGTCCTGGCCCAGCACCCTCAGCTCCGATTTCGACATGCGTCTATGTTGACGCTTATCGAATCAGATGGCAACCTCGGACCGTCGAGCTGCATCGACGACTGTCGATACAGAACCCGATGAGGGAGACCGCCATGTCCCGCGTTCAGCTCGCCCTGCGCGTCGCCGACCTCGAAGCCTCCATCGCCTTCTACTCCCGGCTCTTCGGCGTCGAACCCGCCAAACTCCGCCCCGGTTACGCCAACTTCGCCATCACCGAGCCCCCGCTCAAGCTCGTCCTGATCGAGGGCGCGGACGGCCAGGACACCCGCCTTGACCACCTCGGCGTCGAGGTCGAGTCCACCGACCAGGTCACCGCAGCCACCGGCCGGCTCCAGGAGACGGGTCTGGCGACCATCGAGGAGAACGACACCTCCTGCTGCTACGCCCTCCAGGACAAGGTCTGGGTCACCGGCCCCGGCAAGGAGCCCTGGGAGGTCTACGTCGTCAAGGCCGACGCCGACATCCTCGGCAAGAACGCCGACACCGCACCGGCCGCCTGCTGCGCCTCCGGCGAGCAGGCCAAGCCCGAGGCCGCCGGCCGAGAGGCCAGGGGCGTTCGCCCGGCCATCGCCCGACCCCACGTCGACCCGCGGCACTAACCGGCGCCGGGCCCCGAGACGGCCCCGGACCAGGCCGAAAGGGTGCGGCAGCCCGACCGGTAAACGATGCGGCAGGGGTGCGACCCACTGTGCCGGAAACTAAAATGTGCAGGGGACATACCCCTCTTTGTCGAGGTGAGTATTCGTGCCGACCTACATCACGCTGCTGAACTGGACCGAGCAGGGCATTCGCGCCTACAAGGACACGATGGCTCGTGCCGATGCCTTTGCCGCCGCGATGCAAAGGCTCGATGGAAGGCTCGTGACGATGTACTGGACCGTCGGTCCGTACGATCTCGTGGCAGTCCTCGAAGCGCCGGACGACGAAACGGCCGCTGCAGCGCTCCTCCAACTCGGCGAGGCGGGCAACGTCCGCAGCACGACCATGCGGGCCTTCGGCCGAGGCGAGGTCGAAGGCGTCATCGCCAGAGCATCCGCATGAGGCTCGACGAGATCCGGCACCTACCCCCAGAGGGCCCGTCCGAGCAGGTGAGAACGACGCGTACGCCAGCGGCCCGGGACCCCTTCGGTGGGGTTCCGGGCCGCTGTGCTGCGCCGTGGCGCGGGTCAGGCGAGGTGGGTGTACCTACCACCAGATGACGACGTATCCGCTGCCGCCGTCCTCGCCGGTCGTGTTGGGGGCGCTGGCTCCGCCGCCGGTGCCGCCGGTGCCGGCACCCGTCGGAGCCGGCTGGACGATGCCGTCCACTGCCGGACGGCCACCCAAGCCAGGCGTAGCAGTCGAGCCGGCGCCGCCGGTGGCGCCTTGGCGGATCGTGCCCTGGTTGCCATGACAGTCCCCCAGGCCGCCCGCACCACCGGCTGAGGTCCCACCGTTGCCTCCGCGGGCTGACACGAAGGCGCCGCTCAGGCTGTTGCCCGCCCCGCTGGATTGACCGCCCGTGCCGTCCGCGGATTCGGGCTGACCTGCGCCTCCCGCGCCTACGGTCACGTTGACCGGTGTACCCGGTTGGACAGGAAGGACGCACCAGGCGAAGCCCCCGGCTCCGCCACCGGATCCAGCCACGCCGCCGCCACCTCCCGAACCACCTCCGCCGCCGCCCCACGTCTGGATGAAGAGCGTGGTGACGTTCGCGGGTACCACGAACTGGCTGACGCCGACGTCACGGAAGTCGACCAGGCCGTGAGCCGGAGCGACGCCAGGCTGTCCTTGCGGCCCTGAACCGCCGGTGTCGCCCTTCGGACCTTGCGGCCCCGTGGGCCCCATCGGCCCAGTCTCCCCTTGGGGTCCTGCGGGCCCTGCCGGGCCGACGGGGCCCTGCGGGCCGGGAGGACCGGGAGGACCGGGGCGCCCCGGACGTCCGGGGTAGCCGGGGCGGCTGGGACACCATCCCGGAAAATCAGGGAAACGGATACACGGGTCGGAAAGACCGGCTCGCGCCGCGGACATCGCGACGTCAGCCTGGCCGCCATGTGAGCTTCCCGCGTACGCGGCACCTGTCAGGGCACTGGACGCCAGGGCAATGCTCGCGGCCGACGTCCACAACCGGACACCGCCCCGGCGCCGCCATCGGGGCGCCTGAGGCATGGCTATTCGGGACAACACGTCACCTCCAGGAAAGGGCTCGCAAGGGGCGGCAGGCGCCGCTCACCAGCAGAGACAGTGCCGTCGGGGACAGCAGCGAGCCCACAGCAAGACTCGCCCCGCGTTGCCCGTAGTGCACATTGGGTAGCCGACCGGGTGATCCACTGGGTCGGTGTCCCGGCGAACGACGTCCTCGGGCAGGAGGACGTCGATCCGTAGCTGCAGCGTTCACCGGGGCGGCCCTCACCCAGGCGATTCGGGCATGATCAAGAGACCCGTCCCGGCGCTTCCCACAACCGTGTCTGTCGTGCACTCACTCCAGCGGGATGGTGCGAGGACCCGCAGGACTCAGCGGCGCCTACATTCCCGAGGGAGGCCCCGCTCACTGGGGCATGACAGCGGTGAACGCGAGCGAGGCCGCAATGAGTGGATGCGCCTTCGCCTCACGCCGAGCAACCGCGCTTTGTCGTCCACCCACCCATCGCCCAGCAGCGGCGGGTGACCGTCCGCGGCTCCGGCACCGGATCGGCTCAACGCCGGCGATAGAACACATACGGCTCGGCCCGAGGTGCAGGACGACAGAGCCGCGCTTTGCATCTGTTGCGCCGTACGGACGTCTCATCCCGGAGCCGCGCCATGACGCGGGCCGCGGCCTTGTCGCTGGCATGCCCTTCCAGCGCCGCCCACTCGGCGACATCCAGCGGCCACAGCGCACTGCGATATTTGATGACCACCTCGTCGCCGTCCTGGCGCACCGTGTGATGCGAGTCAGCGGGCAGTTTCCCGACCTCGACCACAGCGGCGGCGGATCGACGGCTGCGGCATTTGAGACGCGTCTTGGCCATGGCCAGTGCTCCTGCAAGGGCGGGACTCGCTGATTCCTGCCCTTGGATGCTAGCCCAGGCGGTCCATCGCTACCTCAGTTTCCACGCATACGGCGCACACGCGGCCCATCGTCACGGGTCGACAGCACCGAGTTCGCGATCATGACCAGCCGATGCGGGACCGGGGGCCACCGATTGCTGCGCGCGGCTACCCGTTCCGAAGAAGGCACTCGAGGCGTGCGACGACCAGCATGCCCGGGACAGGCCGCTGCACCTGTCGTGGCTCTCGGACGCCCGCTTCGCCGCCGGCGAGGTCGAGCAAGTCTCCGCGCCGAGGGCCCGGCCGTGGTTCTGATGGCTCGTACGACTGGCGACCGCCGAGGTCACCTTTGATTTCAGTGCGCGGTGATCTGACGCGGACATGCCGATAGCGTGACCGCCGCGACACGACATGTTCATGCCCGATTCATATGGTTAACGCTTCCGCCCCCAATCCTCGCGATCATGAAATCTCTGAAGACCCTGCGCCCGACTGTGCCCATGGGACTCGCGGCGCTCATGCTCGCCATCACGGGCTCGATGTCCACCGCGTCCGCGACGACGACCCGATGGGTGTACCAGAACGTCTACGAGGGCAACTGCCTCACCTACTCCGACACGACCAGCAATGTCTGGTCGGGCCCCTGCAGCGGGTCAACCGTCGCCTGGTACTGGGGTGATTCGTGGACCGACTACCCCACCGGGATCACCTACCGCCAGCTGAAGACCTGGTACCGCAACGACGAACGGTGCCTCACCACGGACTTCAAGACCGACACGAACGCCGTCTGGACGAGCCCCTGCGATGGCGTCTTCGACTCCGGGCAGATGTGGAACGGCGACAACAACGAACTCACGGTCAACGCCGGGTTGTGGCCGAACTACCTGCGCACCTCAGGCAACGGTGATGCCGTCTACTCCACCCCCTGGGGCCAGTCCGGCATCGAGCTGAACCGATGGGAGTGGAACGGCACGCACAACTGACCGCCGCACGACGTGACGAAGGCCCTCACTCCCACAGGGAGCGAGGGCTCTGCCGCTTTCCCCGCCGCGCTCTCAATGAGTCAGGGAAGCCCACCGATCCGGGCCTACCGGCGTCCGCGGTCGACGTGGTGGCGGCCCGGAAGCCGGCGTCGGGGGGCCCAGGACCATCGGCACGGCGAGGTTCGTCGAGCGACTGCGCGGCGAGCGGGACGTAGCTGCCGACCGTGAGCGTCTGGGAGTCCCGGCCGAGTTGGCGCAGGTTCTTCTCGACCGGGCCGCGCAGCTGATCGGGGCGGGCCATGGTGAGCCACTCGCCGGAGGGATCGCGCGCCGGGCCGACCTTGGTCACCACGACCACCTCGCCGTGCCAGGACGCCAGGGCGCGGTTGATGAGCTCGTTCGCCGACCGCAGTGGCGAGAAGTAGAAGGCGGCCGTGTCGACGTGGTTGACCCCCTGCTCGAACGCGCTGTGCAGCAGGCCGACGGCGACATCGCGGTCGATCGGCGCGCCGTCGGAGTTGCCCCTCATGCCGTTGCCCGTCAGCCGCATCGCGCCGTAGCCGAAGCGATGCACCTCCAGGTTCCCGAGCCTCCGGGTCCCTGCTGCCGCCGCTGCGCTCACCGGGCTCCTCCACCACCCATCGGTTCTTCGGGCCCTGGAGTATGGGCCCATCACGGTGTGCCGCGACAGGAGCAGGGGCTGGGCGAAACGTCACATCTGCATCGGGAACCGCCCATCGCCGCACGGTCGTTGATACCCAAGTCGGCTGCGATGCACGTGGTCGTACCCACCACGTGGAGACGTCGCAGGATCACATACTGGGCTCCGGTGAAAGTGAAGGCCCCTCCGCCTCGTGGCCAACAATCCCTTTGCCGGGACTCACCTCGTGCCCCGAAACTGACGTCGTGCTCGGATTCGTCAGAACCGACAACGAAGCCCTCGTCGCGTGCCTGGGCGACCCCCAGCGCACCGTTACGGCGTTCCACGAGCTGCTGCGACGCGGAGAGCCCGCACTGAACGCCATTCGCGCCGGTCTGCGTGACGGGAATCCGGCCGTCCGCGAGGGCTGCTGCCGGCTTCTCGATCACCTGGTCGACACCGAGTCGATGGGCGAACTCGTCGCCATGGCCGACGACCCGGACGCACGCGTCAGGATCGCCGCGTTCCACGCCCTGGCGTGTGACCGATGCAAGGGCGACACGTGCGCGCCTGGCCCGGACAGGGTCCTCGAAACCTCGCTGCACCACCTGGTCTCAGACCCCGACCCGCACGTCCGGGCCATGGCTGCCGAACTCGTCGGCAAGTTCGCCCACTCCGATCTTCGCGCCCTTGCCGCCTTGAAGGCGTCCCAGGCCAACGACCCGAGCCCCGCGGTACGGAAGAAGGCGGGCTGGTTCACGCCCGGCGGGGCCATCTACGAACGGACCCTTCCTCCCTCGACCGGGCGGCTGGCTGCGGCCGAGCGTTCTGACGTACCTCACACGCCGCGATAGACGAGCTGGGTGAAGAGGTCCGGGCCGATGACCCCCTGACCCCATTCGGCGTCGAAGGACTTGGTGGGCTTGGCCGCGACGGTCTGTTGCACCGTCAGGCCCTTGCCCTTGAGGTCGGCGACGCGGTTGCGAACGGCGACGAGCATATTGCGGAACGCCACCAGATCGGCGCGCTTTCCGACTGGCCCATGCCCGGGAACGACGATCGTGTGGGCGCCCACCATCGCGATGTTCTGGTTCGCGGCCCGGATCATCCCGTCGATGCTGCCACCGGTCTCGTGGTCGATGAACGGGTAGAGACCGTTCCAGAAGGTGTCGCCGGTGAACAGCACGTCCGCCCTCGTGAAATCGGCGGAGAGGTCGCCGTCGGTGTGGGAGGGGCCGTAGGGGCGCAGCCGCACCGGTTCTTTCTTGACGGTGAACGTCTCCTCGGAGGCGACGGTCACGGTCGGGCGGGCGGCGGCGGGGACAGGGGTGAAGGTGTGCGCCCATTCCACCACCCGGATGGTCGTGCTCAGGTTGCGCAGGGTATTCGGGGTGGAGATAATTTCCGCCCCACGACTGTGGACCCAGCCGTTTCCTCCCGTGTGGTCGAAATGCCAATGGGTGTTCACCAGATATCTGATGCGGGAAGCCCCGAGCTTCCGCAGGGCGCTTTCCATCTTCTGGCGGGAAACGGCGATGCCGGCGTCCACCATGAAGGCGCCGTCCCTGCTCGGCAGCACGCCGATGTTTCCGCCCGACCCCTGGAGCAGGTACACCCCGCCCCGAAGCGGCTTCACGGTGATGGGGTCCCGCGCGGCGGCAGCGTTGATCACATCGTAAGGATTTTTCTGCCCATTCTGCGGGCTGGGCGGCGCAGTGCCACCCGATGCAAACGCGGGTGGCGCCCCCAGGGCGCACGCCGCCAGAACCGCGGCGATCGCCGCCTTCCCCACGGTACTCATCTCCCGGTTCATGATCGAAGCTCCTCTCCCTCCGCCCATCGCAGGACGGTCGTCCTGTGACAGTCATCGGTGGCGCCTCCGGAGGCGCGAGCATCGTCCAGAGCTCCACCGCGCGAACGCGTCGAGGCCTCTGTTCGGTACGTTAGGGGACCTGGACGGCCACCGCATGATGATCATCAGTTGCGTGGGCATCAGGAGATCACGCGGCGACCGCGGGCCACATGGCGGAGACTGCCCCTAGGTGATCAGCCCACAGAGAAGTCCCTCTGACCAGTAACTCCTGCCACCCCAGTCACACCGCACATGCGACAGACACCGCGCCAACTACAGGGTGAAACATCGCCGTTGACACTGAGTGTTAACTCGCGCCACTCATGCCCCACCGCCTGCGGACCCGGTTGCACGTAGGTGTGGGGCGAGGGAGGCTGGGGATGTCGAGAGCCCCAGTGGTGACTGGCTCCAAGAGGTCTCCGAGGCGGTGGTTGCCGGGACCCTGAAAATTCGCGTGGCCCAGCTATCAAAGGGAAGTAGTTCACCATGCCGAACAGCTCACTGAAGAAGGTTCTCATCACCGGTGCGGGCTCTGGTTTCGGTTTTGAGGCTGCCATGCGCCTCGCCCAAAAAGGATTCGACGTGATCGCTGCCGTCGAAATCTACGCGCAGGTGCAGACGCTGAAATGGCAGGCGGCCGAGCGGAAGGTGGAACTCCAGGTCGAGAAGCTCGACGTCACCAATGACGGCGACCGGCACAAGGCTCTCGACTGGGGCGTGGAGATTCTCGTGAACAACGCAGGCGTTGGAGAAGGGGGTTCAACCGTCGACATCCCCGGGCCGAATATTCGGCACCAATTCGAGGTCAATGTCACGGGTCCGCTTCTTCTCACCCAGGGGATCGCCAAACAGATGATCAAGCGCGGTGCGGGGCGCATCGTGTGGGTTTCCTCGCGGGAGGGCCTGAACGTCAACCCGTTCACCGGCATCTACTCCGCGTCCAAGCACGCGATCGAGGCGATCGCCGAGACCATGGCCTATGAACTGCAGGAGTACAACGTCGAAGTCGCAACGGTCAATCCCGGGCCCTTCCTGACGGGGTTCAACGACCGCATGTTCCAGACGTGGGAGAGCTGGGAGGACGACCCGTCGCAGCGGCTCTTCGACTACTCCGAGCTGGCCTTCCCCCGGGCGCAGTTCGACCCCGAGGCTGTATTCGCCACATTGACGGCCGTGGCGGCCGGCGAGGTCGAGAGCTTCCGCAACCTGGAGCCCAAGTCGATGATCGCCGAGACCAAGGAACTGCAGCAGGTTCCGTGGGAGCGAAAGGTCACCGACGGTCTGGGGACTCGCCACCCGGCCATCAAGAACGCGTACACGATGCAGCCGGAGACACTGGTTTCGAGTTAGTCGGCTGCGCATCGCGACGCCGTACCAATCCCGGGCCAGGGCGCATGCATGGTGCTTGAAACCTGTCGAAGGGGCAGTCATGCCAGTCAAACCGACCGCGCTGCAGGATCGTTATCGAAACCGCGGCACCGCGTACACGCTGGAAGAGCGGGCGAAACTCGGCATCACCGGGCGGTTGCCGGCAGCTGTGGAGAACCTCGACCGGCAGGCCAGCCGCGCCTACGTGCAGCTCGAGGACCAACCTTCCGACCTGCACAAGTACGTCTATCTCAACGAGATTCACGATCGCAATGAGGTGCTCTATTTCAAGCTGCTGGCAGACCACCTCGAGGAGCTCCTGCCCGTCGTGTACGACCCGACTGTGGGTGATGCGATCGAACAGTGGTCCGTCGACTACCGCGACTCCCGTGCCGTATACCTGTCGATCGACCGTCCAGGTGACGTCAGGGCCTCATTCGAGTCACTCGGACTCGGCACGGACGACGTCGATTTGATCGTTGTCTCCGATGCCCAAGAGATCCTGGGCATCGGCGACTGGGGCGTCAACGGGACGGACATCTCCATCGGCAAGCTCGCTGTCTACACCGCCGCGGCCGGCATCGATCCGACCCGGGTGATCGCCGTGAACCTCGACGTCGGGACGGACAACGAGCTGCTGCTCAACAGTCCCACCTACCTGGGAAATCGGCACGCGCGAGTGACGGGCAAGAGGTACGACGAGTTCATCGCCCTGTACCTGGAGACCGCCTCCGAGATGTTTCCCCATGCGCTCCTGCACTTCGAGGACTTCGGACCGTCCAACGCCCGCCGCATTCTGGTGGAGAACGCCGACAAGTATCGGATCTTCAACGACGACATGCAGGGAACGGGCGCGATCGTGATGGCGTCGGTGTTCTCAGCACTCAAGGTGACCGGAGGACGCTGGGCCGATCAGCGGCTCGTGGTCTTCGGGGCGGGGACGGCCGGTACCGGAATGGCCGATCAGATCTACGCGGCCATGCTGCGCGACGGCGCGACTGCGGAACAGGCGAAGAACAACATCTGGCTCGTGGACATCCACGGCCTGGTGACGGACGACATGAAAGACCTGCCCGACTATCAGAGGGTGTACGCGCGGTCCAAGTCCCAGGCCGACGCGTGGGCGGACACGGGAGCCGATCTCCTCACCACGATCAAGCACGTGAAACCCACCATACTCATCGGTACTTCGACCGCCCACAACGCGTTCACCGAAGAGGTGGTGCGGGCCCTGGCCGACGGCGTGGAACGCCCCGTCCTCCTTCCGTTGTCGAACCCGACGAGCCGTATCGAGGTCATGCCGTCCGATGCTGTGGCGTGGTCCGACGGCCGGGCGTTGATCGCCACAGGTATCCCGGCCGATCCGGTGGATTACAACGGGATCTCGTACGAGATCGGAGAAGCCAACAACGCGCTCCTGTATCCGGGTCTGGGGCTTGGCGCGATCGTCTCCGGCGCCCGCCACGTGACTGACAACATGCTGCTTGCGGCGGCGGAAGCCGTCGCCGGTCAGATCGACGTGTCAAGGCGAGGTGCGTCTCTGCTGCCTCCCGTCTCGAACTTGAGGGCCTCGTCGGCAACGGTCGCGGTCGCGGTGGCCCGCGCCGCCGCAGAGGACGGGGTCGCGACGAAGTCTCACGACAACCTCATCCAGGCAGTCCATGACGCCATGTGGCAGCCGGTCTATCCCACGGGTGTCGGGGAGGACCAGCAATGAGCACTGCCGGCCGGCCGGCCCCGGAGATGAAAGACGTTCCGATCGGGATTCCCAGCAGCGGCAAGCGTCAGGAATTCGACAGTATGGGCTCGGTCGAGGTGCCGGCGGATCGTTACTGGGGCGCACAGACACAGCGGTCCCTGATCCACTTCTCCATTGGCGGAGACCGGATGCCCAAGGCGGTCTATCACGCCTACGGGTACGTGAAGAAAGCCGCGGCCCTCGTGAACGCTGCCGCGGGCCGTCTGCCCGAGTGGAAGAAGCAGGCAATCGTACGAGCTGCGGAAGAAGCCATCGCGGGGAAGCTCGATGACCACTTTCCGCTCTTCGTATGGCAGACCGGTTCCGGCACCCAGAGCAATATGAACGTCAACGAGGTGATCGCCAACCGGGCATCGCAGTTGCTCGGCGGCGCGCTCGGTACCCAGAAGCCGATAGGCCCGAACGACGACGTCAACATGGGGCAGTCCAGCAATGACAGCTTCCCCACCGCGATGCACATCGCCTCGGTGCAAGAGATCGACGACCACCTCCTGCAGGAAGCCCGAAAGCTTGCCGCCGTCATCGAGGGCAAGGCCAAGGAGTGGCAGGAGATCGTCAAGATCGGCCGCACACACCTCGAGGACGCGGTGCCACTCACCGTCGGGCAGGAGTGGTCGGGTTACGCGGCACAACTGCGCGCGTGCACAGAGGAGATCGAGCACAGCCGTGTCGGTCTGCTCGCACTGGCACTGGGCGGGACCGCCGTTGGGACCGGCCTGAACGCACCGAAGGATTTCAGCCGTGACGTCGCGGCACAGATCGCCGAGTTGACGGGCAAGCCGTTCGTGACGGCCGAGAACAAGTTCATGGCACAGGGGTCACTGGATCCCATGGTGCGGGCGCACTCAGCGCTGCGGGGTCTGGCGGTTGCCCTGATGAAAATCGCCAACGACATGCGCTGGCTGGCGTCCGGCCCGCGAACCGGCTTCGCGGAGCTGCTGCTGCCCCAGAACGAGCCCGGCTCCTCGATCATGCCCGGCAAGGTCAACCCGACCCAGTGCGAGGCGATCGTGATGATCGCCATTCAAGTACTCGGCAATGATTCCGCGGTAGCCTTCGCCGGCAGCCAGGGAAACTTCGAGCTGAACGCGATGCGCCCTGTGATCATCAACAACTTTCTGCACTCCGCGCGCATCCTCGCGGATGGCATGGAAAAGTTCCGAACCTTCTCCGTGGAAGGCACGGAACTCAATCGCGAGCAAATCGCCCACTACGTGGACGAGAGTCTCATGCTCGTCACGGCGCTCAGCCCGACCATCGGCTACCAGAATGCCGCACACATAGCGGAATCTGCGCTGGCCAACGACCAGACCCTCAAAGAAGCGGCTCTCGCGAGCGGAATCGTCGACGAGAAGACGTTTGATTCCATCATCGATCCCCTCTCCATGGTCGGACACGGCACTGGCGGAGCCTGACCGGGATCATGGAGGACGCGGCCGATCCCCACGCCGGTGCCGAACCGGCGTGGGGAGGGGGCGTGGCGGATACCGCGCGGGTGAGGAAGTCCGCCAGGACAGCGCTACCAGAATTGGGCTTCGCCAAGCGGTTCTTGGAGGACTGAACCCAGAAACCTGCCTGGTCCGCTCACACATCGCGGCGGTGCACGACAACCACGGCGACGGCCGCAGCGACGAGCGACCATACCCCGAACACGATCCACGCCTCGGTGACCGAAACCGGGTACTTGGCCACGATGTAGTCCCGTCCAGGGTTCTGCACCAGTGCTCCCCATGCCGAGAGCGGCATCGCGTTGCCGGTCTCCTTGACCCACCGATAGGTCTCGCCCGTGAACAGCGCGGGCAGCAGCAGAAGCACACCGACGACGGCGACAACGGTGCCAGCGGCGTGCCGGATGAGTGCCCCGAGGGCCATACCGACCAGGGCGCACAACGGCGCGAGCAGCGCGGAGGCGGCGACGGCCCGCAGTGCGCCGGGGTCGCCGATGGACATGCCGTGGTGGTCCTGAAGGATCGCCTGGGTGACGCCGAACGACGCGCCGGCGGTGATCGTGCCGAGGACGAGCATGACGGCCGCCATGACGGTCACCTTGGCTGTCATCACCGCACGGCGTGCGGGAACGGCCGCGAAAGTGGTGCGGATCAGTCCGCTGGTGTACTCGCCGAAGACAGCGATGGCGCCGACACTGCCGGCGATGACCATGAGGAGCTGCCAGGCCGGGTCGACGAAGGCGGACGACAGGGGATCGAAGAACATCCGCGGCACTTCGTGGAGCCCTGGCGATGGGACAGGCGGCAGTTCGGGCTGATGCGCCAGCCGGTCGGCGTTCGACAAGGCGGAGTTCACGTTGATCCCGATGACGGCCAGCGGGCCGCATCCGAGGACCCAGTAGGTGGAACGCAGCGACCACAGTTTGATCCACTCGGCGATGAGCAGGTGGCGGAACCGGGCAGGTGAGTCGAGGGCGGTCGCGTACGCCGTGGGCTCGGCGACTGTCTGTGCGGTCATCGTGCATCTCCTGCGCTGTATTCGACGCTGTCGGCGGTCAGTCCCATGAAGGCCTCCTCCAGGGAGGCTGAGCGGGGGGCGAGTTCGTGCAGCAGGACGCGGCTGCGGAAGGCGAGCTCGCCGATGCGATCCGCTCCCATGCCGGTCACCGTGCACGAGCCGTCGGCCTCATCGCGGACGGCCGCTCCCTCCGTGGTGAGAACGGACGTCAGCCGGGCGACCTCGGGCGTGCGGACGGTCACGGTCAGCCGGGTGCCGCGGGCTGCGAACTCCGCCAGGCTCTCCGCGGCGATCAGCTCGCCCCGGCCGATGACGATCAACTGCTGTGCGGTGTGCTCCATCTCCCCCATCAGATGGCTCGACACCAGCACCGTGCGGCCCTCGGCGGCCAGCCGGCGGAACAGACCGCGCACCCACAGCACACCTTCCGGGTCCAGCCCGTTGAGCGGCTCGTCGAAGAGCAGGACGGGCGGGTCACCGAGCAACGCGGCGGCGATACCGAGCCGTTGCTTCATCCCCAGCGAGAACCCCCCGATGCGACGCCGGGCAGCGCCGGCGAGTCCCACCTCCTCCAGGACCTCGTCCACCCGGCGCCGCGGCAGCCCGTTGCTGTGCGCCAGTGCCGACAGGTGCGACCGTGCGCTGCGTCCGCCGTGCACGTCATGGGCGTCCAGCAGGGCCCCGACATGCCGCAGCCCTCGTGGGCGCCCCCGGAACGGCTGCCCGTCGACGGTGACTGTGCCGCCGGTGGGGCCGATCAGGCCCAGGATCATCCGCAGCGTGGTGGATTTGCCGGCGCCGTTGGGGCCGAGGAACCCGGTGACGTGGCCGGGGCGGACGGTGAAGGTCAGTCCGTCGACCGCGGCAATGGCCCCGTATCGCTTGGTCAGTTCGTTGGCTTCGATCACCCGGCCCACGGTGCCGCGGGCCGCGCCCGCACAGCATCGGCCGGCGGGCCACACTCCCAGGATCCGCTTGTAGCCTCGAGGCGTACGTCCCGTGGGCGATGCCCCGGCGCCGGCCGCTCCCTATGATCGCCGCATGAGCATCACACCCCGCGCCGCCGTCTCCTGGCGCTTGCGGCCGGCCACGGCGCGGGCCCTGGCCTGGTGCGGGGCCCTCGCCTACCCGATCCTGCTGTACGTCGCGGTGCTCAACGAACGCGAACCCACCGGCGTGCGACTCCTCCTGCCTGCCGTACTCCCGGTTCTCACCATTCCCCTGCTGCGGCTTCGACCGTTGCCGGCCCTGATGCTCATGCTCGCCGGTTCGTTCGGCGCGACGGTGACAGCGGCGTCGATGTTGGCCGCGGTCTTCCCCTTCACAGCGCCAGGGCAGGCATGGCAGATCGGCTACATGCAGGCTCTGCTGACCGATCTCGCCGTCGCCTGGATCGCTGCGACCCGGAGGCGCCGAACCGCGCTCGTCGCTGCGGCGCTGACGCTCGCTGAGCAGATCGCCGCCGCCGCCTACTACCGGACCGGGGAAAACGTCTTCGTCTCGACCATCGTGTTCTTCCTTCTGATGCTCGCCCTGGCTTGGTTGACCGGCTATCTCATCCGAGAGCGCCGCGAACACGCGGATACGGTGCGGGCCCAGGCCGCGGAACAGGCGGTCACCGCCGAACGGCTGCGGATCGCCCGCGAGTTGCACGACATGGTGGCGCACAGCATCGGCATCATCGCCATCCAGGCCGGCACCGGACGCCGGGTCATCGAGACCCAGCCGGTCGAGGCCCGCAACGCCCTCGCCACCATCGAGACCACCAGCAGGGACACCCTTGCCGGGCTGCGGCGCATGCTGGGATCCCTCCGCCAGGCCGAGCCGGAGGACGCTCCGCTGACCCCCGCACCGGGCATGACGGACGTCGACCGGCTGGTGGCGACCACCCGGAACGGCGGCGTCAGGGTCGACGTCGAGTGGCGAGGAGAACGGCGCCCGCTCCCCATGGACATCGAACTGTCCGCCTTCCGCATCGTCCAGGAGGGCGTGACCAATGTGGTGCGCCACGCGGACACCCACGAGTGCCGGGTGGTCATCGACTACCAGGAGGACGAACTGTCCATCGAGATCACCGACGAGGGTCAGGGGCCCACACCCACAGGCGTCGGCTACGGCATCACCGGCATGCGCGAGCGGGCCTTCCTGCTGCACGGCCAGTTCACCGCCGGACCCCGTCCCGAAGGCGGCTTCCGCGTGGCGGCACGGCTGCCGGTGCCGGCGGGGATGCCATGACTCCTGACCTCGTCCGTGTCGTACTCGTCGACGACCAGCCGCTGGTGCGCGCCGGACTGCGCGTGCTCATGGCCGACAGCCCGGATCTCGAGGTCCTGGGAGAAGCCGGCGCGGGCGTCGAGGCGGTCCAACTGGTCCAGGACGTCCGGCCCGACGTAGTCGTGATGGACATCCGCATGCCCGGCATGGACGGCATCGAGGCGACCCGGCTGATCACCGCCGGCCCGAACACAGCAAGGGTCCTCGTCCTCACCACCTTCGAAGACGACGAGTACGTCTACGGCGCGCTGCGCGCGGGCGCGAGCGGCTTCCTCGTCAAGGACATGGACCTGGACGACATCCTCACCGCGATCCGCGTGGTCGCCGCCGGCGAAGCCCTGATCGCGCCGCGCGTGACCCGCCGCCTCATCGAAGAGTTCGCCGCACGCCCCGCACCCGCGGCCGCGCCCCGGCACGGGGCGATCCAAGGCATCACCGACCGGGAACGCGAGGTACTCACCCTCATTGGACGCGGCCTGTCCAACGACGAGATCGCCGGCCGGCTCTTCATCAGCCCGGCCACCGTCAAGGCCCACGTGGGACGGCTGTTCTCCAAACTGGCGGCCCGTGACCGGGTTCAGCTGGTCATCATCGCCTATGAACGGGGCTTGGTGTCGCCATCGCGCTGAGCGAGCGCACAGTTCCTGCGCGAGCGGGGTCAGACGTTGCTGTCGCCGGGGATGCTCGCCTTGATGCGTTCGCGTTCGCCTGCGTCGGAGACGCCCTGGAAGTCGCAACGGGGGGTGTAGGGGGCTTCCAGGCTGCCGGCTCCCTCGTCGGTGAGGTCAAGGTCGAGCGAGGCGACGGCGTCGTCGATCTGGTGGATCGTGCGGGCGTCCACGACGAGGGGCCGCGACGACGGGGTTGGGGAGCAGCCGGGCGAGGGCGACCTGGGCGCGGCTGACGCCACGCGCGTCGGCTATGGCGCCGACCTCGTCGATGATCAGCCGGTCGCTGTCGGCCTTGGCCTGGTGGAGCATGCCCCATCACGACGGTCGTGGCCGTGAACGCCCGGCGCATCGCGAACCTCTCGGAGATCAACGAACAAGGCGTCGCGAGAACTGTCGTTGAGGCGACATTCACCGTCGCGAGCCGCATGCCGTGCGCCCTCGTCAGGAGGCCGGCTTCCTGGCGAGTCGGTCCGTGGGCAGGTGGCGGGTAAACGCGAAGCCGGTGAGGGTGATGCCGGCGGCGGCGAGGATGGCGGCCTTGAGGCTGTCGAGTTGGGCAGTGGCGTAGGAATCGACGATGGCGTCGGCCTCGGACGGTGGCAGTTCGGCGCGCGCGGCCGCGGCGCGTACCTGGTCGGTGCTGACAAAGCTGACACCGGCCTCGATGGCGATACCGGTCTGCTGCCGTGCGGCGTCGGACACCATCGGATTGTCGGCGATCCGGGTGGTGAAAGCGTGCACCAGAGCGCCGATGAGGATGGCACCGATGAGGGCGGTACCCAGCGAGGATCCCAGGTTCTGCGCCGTGTACTGGAGACCACCGGCCTCGCTGCGTTCGGATTCCCCGACAGCGGATTGGACGACGTTGCCCAGCTGGGACGCGAGCAGTCCCATACCGAGTCCCAGGACAGCCATCGCCGCCGCGAAGGAAAAGTCGTCGATACGCGGCCCGATGGTGGCGAGCAACCACAGGATGGCGACGAACAACACCAGCAGCCCGAGGCGCACCACCGCGCGGGGGCCCGCGATCCGCCCGAGGAACGGACCGCTCATGGAGGACACCAGCATGGTGACGGAGACGGGCAGCAGTCGCAGGCCGGTCTCGAAGGCATCGAAGCCTTGGACGACCTGCAGGTACAGGGGGATCACGAAGAACAGACCGAGCAGGATGAGATTCTGGGCGAGCAGCATGAAGAGGCCGGAACGCAGGGGTGGGATGGCGAACAACGAGAACCGGATCAGCGGTTCGCGCCCTCGGCCTTCCTGGTGCCGTTCCCAGGTCAGGAACACGCTCAGGACGACGGCTCCGGCGGCGATGACGAAGACGGTGAGGGAGAACCCGAAGACCGTGACCGGGGAGTTACGGGGTTTCAGCCAGCCCCAGGAGCTGCTTTGGAGCACGCCCAGGACCACCAGGGCCAGGCCGAGGGCGGACAGCACCGTCCCGCCGATGTCGAGCCGGCGCCCAGGCGCGGGCGGAGGATGATCCTCGATCAGCCGTACGAAGAAGAGGATGGCCACCACCACCACGACCTCGGC
Source organism: Streptomyces sp. NPDC002574 (assembly GCF_042889545.1). NCBI lineage: Bacteria > Bacillati > Actinomycetota > Actinomycetes > Kitasatosporales > Streptomycetaceae > Streptomyces > Streptomyces sp. NPDC002574. The sequence goes on along the minus strand of NZ_JBIARB010000002.1, from coordinate 351,923 downwards.
CGCGAAGACGAGTCGCCAGGTGAGGTACGTGGTGACCCATCCGCCGAGCAGCGGGCCGACCGCGATGCCCGCTCCGGCCAGACCGCCGATGACCCCGTAGGCAACGGCCCGGTCCCGGCCGGTGTACGCGCCGGCCACCAGTGCCGCCAGGGCGGGGAGGACCAGAGCGGCGCCAAGTCCCTCGATCACCGACCAGCCGATGGCGAGCACCCACAACTCCGGGGCCACTGCGGTGAGCGCGGATCCCGTGGCGTACACGACGAGTCCGATGGCGAAGGCACGCCGCCGCCCGAACATGTCGCCGAGCTTGCCGCCAGTGATCATGAAGGCGGCCATGACCAGGGTGTAGAGGGTGATGACGCCCTGGATGGAGGTGACCTCCGTGTCGAAGTCCTCGACCAGTTGGCTGATCGAGACGTTCATCACCGATGTGTCCAGCACCATCAAGAATTGGGCCGTACCGAGAATGACGAGAGGCCGCCAACGTCCCACCGCGTGCACCTCCGCCGGGCTCGACCTGCCCACGGAGGTGTGGGCGACAAACGACAAACGCAGCATAAGGCGAAAAACCCCATTTCACCTGAAAGCTGACATTCGCATCACCCCGCGTGCGGAGCGGGAGTCTTCCATGTGCCGATGGCTCGTCCATTCGGGGACGCCGGTGCTTCTCGACGACGTCCTGTACCAACCGGCCCATTCACTGATCGACCAGAGCCTGCGTTCCCGGATGGGCGTCGCGACCACCAACGGTGACGGTTTCGGCATCGGCTGGTGCGCGCCGGGCATCGACACCCCGGCGGTCTCGCGATCGTGGTCGACACCATCCGCGGCCGGCGTATCGAGGCCGGCCGCGTCGGCGAGTGAGCCCGGAACAGCGCGGCCTGGCTGGGGACGGTGTCACAAGGACAGCAGGGCCAGTGGTGTGGTGGTGGGGCTGGTGGAGCCGCCGTGCGGTTCGGTGGTGATGCCGACGGCGTCGGCCCCTTGGGGGCTGCCGGTCAGGAGCGCGGATCCGGTGGCCCGTTGGGGGGTGAGGAGTCCGGCCGGTCGCATGGTGCCGTTCTTGCCGTACCAGAGCTGGTAGACCCGCCCGTCCGGCAGAACCGGGAGACCGGAGTAGAAAACGGCGGCCTCGCCTTGCCGGGAGGAGGCCACCACGGTTGCGGTGCCGCCCCCGCTGAGTGTGGCGGTTCGTGTGACGGAGTTCGGATCCGCCAGTACCGCGGCCAGTGTTGCCGCGTGCTGTTCGGCCCGGGCGGCGCGGGCCCGTTGCTCGTCGGCGGCGTGCTGGGTGTGGAGTGCCCAGGTGCCGAGGATTCCGCAAGCGGCCAGGCACGCTGCGGCGGCCAGGTGCGGCAGCCGCTGCTGCCATCGCCGGATGTGCCGTCGGGACATGGGGAGAACCGTCCGGCCGCCTGTCACACGGGGCGGGAGCTGCCTTACTGCGGGCAGTGCCGCCATGACACCGGTGTGCAGGGAGCGCGGGGGGATCTCGGCCGCGGCCAGGGCCAGACGCGCCGCGGTCTCACGGAACTCACGTACTTCGGTGGTGCAGGACCGGCAGTGGTTCAGGTGAGCGTGAAACGCGCGTTCCTGTTCCTCCGGCAGGGCGTCGAGGGCGTAGGCGCCGGTAAGCGTGTGCAGGTCGGCGGAGGTCATGCGGTCACCCCCAGGCAGTCGCGGAGGCGGATGAGTCCGTCCCGCAGGCGGGTCTTGACCGTTCCCAACGGGGTCCCGAGCAGGTGGGCGGTCTCCTGATGGGTGTATCCGCGGTAGTAGGCCATGGTCACCGACTGGCGCTGCAGGTCGGTGAGCTGGTCCAGGCAGCGCCGGACCTGCTGGCGTTCGAGGCGTCGCTCGACTTGTTCGGTGACCACGTCGAACGGCGTCTGGTGGTCGCTGACGGCGGCCTTGTGGTCCCGTTCCACGGTTTTCTGCACCGAACGGATCCGGTCCACGGCCCGGCGGTGGGCGAGCATCATGACCCACGCCATGGCGCTGCCTTTGCCGGGGTCGAAGCGCGACGCGGAGCGCCAGACCTCGATGAGGACCTCCTGGGCCACCTCCTCGGACTGCGCGGCATCGCGCAGCAGTGAACGGACCAGGCCGAGGACGGCGCCGGCGGTCGCGGTGTAGAGGGTCTCGAAGGCTTCGTGATCACCGTTCGCGACGCGGGTCAGCAACTCCTCCAGGACTCCCCCGTCCGGGGCTGCCGCGTGCTCACCTGGTGCCGCGACGTGCATGATGACCTCCAAAGCATGTAAGGGACACCAGTTCTTCGGTGCGGCGTGCCTTGCGGATGGGTCAGGTGATCCGCCGGTTCGGGCGTCCTGCCCGCGTGTCCTGTCCGGGCCCGCCGCGGAGCGGGCCCGGACAGGGGCCAGCGATTACTTGGGCATGAGGACGGTGTCGACGATGTAGACGGTGGCGTTGGAGGTGCTGACGTTGCCGCAGACCACGTGGGAGGAGTCGTTGACGGTGTAGTCCTCGCCGGAACCGGCCGTGGTGAGCTTGCCCTTCTCCAGCGTGTCGAAGGAGCCGTTCTCCAGCTGGGCGGGGGTGAGCCGCTGGCCGACGACGTGGTACGTGAGGATCTTGGTCAGGGTGGCCTTGTCGTTGAGCACCTTGTCGAGGTCGGCCTTCGGGATCTTCGCGAACGCGTCGTTCGTGGGCGCGAACACCGTGATGTTCTGCGCGCTGTTGAGGGTGTCGACCAGACCGGCCTTCTTCACCGCCGCCACCAGGGTGGACAGTGCCGGGTTGTTCGACGCGGCGGTGGCCACCGGGTCCTGGGCCATGCCGTCGAAGCTGCCGGCACCGTCCTTCGGCACCGCGGAACAGGCCGCGCCGAAGGGCTTGTTCATCGCCATCGCGTCCCCGGGGTCCTGGCTCGTGGCGCCGTCGTCGGCAGGGCTGGAGGCGGCCATCGTGGACGAGGCGTCAGAGGCCTTGTCGTTGCTGCTGTCGCCGCAGGCGGTCAGCGCGAGGGGCAGGACCGCGGCAGCGGACACCGCGAGGGCGACGCGACGGAAGCGCAGGGTGTTCATCAGGGAATCTCCTTGATCGTTTCTCTTCAGGGGTGGGAGCGGCTCGTGGAGCCGTTGGTGCGTCCCCGGGGTTCGGGGGCTCGGGGGTACGGGGGTACGGGGGTACATGCGACGGCGGGGTCAGTCCACGGTGATCACCACCGAGTGCCGGCCGCTGGCGCCGTCGGGGATGGTGCGGGCGCGCCGGGCGGTCTGGACGGCGCCGGTGCCGTCGGTGGCCCGCGTGGTCAGGGTGTGCGGCCCTGCGGTGGCCTCCCAGGACAGGGACCACTGCCGCCAGGTGTCGGTGGTGGCCTGGGCGGCGAGGTCGGCGTCCCGCCACGGGCCGTCGTCGACGCGCACCTCGACGCGTTCGATGCCACGGTGCTGCGCCCACGCGACGCCCGCGACCATGACGGTCCCGGCCTTCGGGCGGGCGAACGGCTTGGGCGTGTCGATGCGGGACTGCGTCTTGATCGGGGCCTGACGTGCCCACTTCCGCTTCACCCAGTAGGAGTCGTAGGCGTCGAAGGTGGTGAGCTCGATGTCCTCGATCCACTTGCAGGCCGAGACGTAGCCGTACAGGCCGGGGACGACCATGCGGACCGGGAAGCCGTGCTGCAGCGGCAGGGGTTCGCCGTTCATGCCGAGCGCGAGCAGCGCGTCGCGCCCGTCCATGACCTCCTCGACGGGTGTCCCGATCGTCATGCCGTCCACCGACCGGGAGACCATCTGGTCCGCCGGGCCGCCCTGCGACGGCGGCCGCACGCCCGCCTCGCGCAGTACGTCCGCGAGGCGTACGCCCAGCCAGCGGGCATTGCCCGCGTAGGGGCCGCCGACCTCGTTGGAGACGCAGGTCAAGGTGATGTCCCGCTCGATCAGCTCACGGCGCAGCAGGTCCTCGAAGCCGAGATCCAACTGCCGGGTCACGCCCTGGCCGTGGACACGCAACCGCCACCGCGTCGCGTCGACCTTGGGCACCACCAGCGCGGTGTCCACGCGGTAGAAGTCGGCGTTCGACGTGACGAACGGGCTGATCCCGCCGACCCGCAGCGCCGCGCCGCGCGGCACCGGGCGTGCGGGCGAGCCCGGCAGCGGCAGCCTGACGGCGGCGCGGGACGCGGCCGCCTCCTTGCCGGCGGAGGAGGCGAGACCGCGTCCCAGCGCCCCGGCCGCGGTGGACGCGGCGGCCGCCGAGGCGGCGGCCACCAGGAAACCGCGGCGGTCCCAGGACGCATCCGACGCGGATTCGGTGGCGGGCGCGCCCACTGGTGTCAGGCGCCCGGTCAGGAGCCACAACAGGGCGGCACCGGCCAGGGCACCCACCAGGGAGGGCAACGCGTCGAGAACACCGATGGAGTCCGGCCTGCTCAACGCAGCAGCCGCGCCCAGCACACCGAAGCCCAGCACGCCCGCCGCCCCGGTGCGGCGGAACCGCAGGGCCAGCAGCCCCAGGGCAACCGCCAGGAGGCCCAGCACGGCGAGGATCCCGAGTTGCAGCACCAGCTTGTCGTTGGTGCCGAACGAGCGGATCGCCCAGTCCTTCACTGCCGCCGGTGTCCGGTCGATCGCCGCACCGCCGACCGCGACCACCGGACCCGCCTGCGGCCGGACCGCGCCCGCCGCCAACTCGGCGGCCGCAAGAGCGGCACCGGCGGCAAGCAGTCCGGACACCGCGCCCAAGGCGCCGCGTGTCAGTTGCTGCGTCTGCTGCCTGCTGAAGATCCTCACACCAGGCATTCGTCACCCTGGCGGAGCCAGATTGGAGCCTCACCCCATCGAGTGAAGAGCCACCGCATCGGCGCATACGAAACGGCAAGCGGGGCAGACGGCAATGCCAGCGCGCGCAGGGGTCGCGAACTACCGGCGGATTTGGCTACGGGATTCCAGCAGAACGAAAAATCCGTCGCTCGTCGGCGACACTCGCCAACTGGTGCCCGCTGGCACGGGCCCGGTCGACCAGCTGCCGGATCAACTGGTCGTCCAGCACATCCGCCGACATCTCGACCGGCCGGACCAGCGGGCCGTCCAGGAGCCGCCGTGACGCTGAACCTGCGATGCGGGTCAAGCGGTGAGCAGGCGGAGGCCGAGATCTGCCGCGTCGAGGTCGGCGAGGTCGCCGTTGCGTTCGGCCCACCGGCCGGAGTCGAGGTCGTTGCTGAGACTTCGCACCGCCCGCCGCTCGGCCTCCGGCCCGACCCTCGTCCACACCGACATCGCGCGGCGTACGTGATCCTCCAGATACGCCCCCGGTCGGCGCCAGAACGCCTCGAACAGGCCGTCGGCGCAGTCCCATGGGACGGGCACCCGCTCAGCGCGGGCGCCGATCGCGTCGGCCATCCCAGCAAGCGAGGGAAATCCCGCGAGGACGGCGGCGAATTCGGGCAGGTAGTCGCGGGTAAGCCAGAACCGGTCCTGCCATCCGGGCTCGTCGGTGTCGAACGTGAGCACCACCACGCGGCGGGCCACGCGCCGCATCTCACGCAGCCCCGCTATCGGGTCCCCCCAGTGGTGAACGGTGGAGACGGCCATCGCGACGTCGAAGGACTGGTCCTCGAACGGCAGGCTCTCCGCGGCGGCGGCCACGCATGGCGCCGAGCCGGCCGGCCGCTGCCCGCGCATGACCGCCGATGGCTCCACCGCGGTCACGTCGCGATCAGCAGGCTCGTAGGAGCCGGTGCCGGCCCCGACGTTCAGCACCGTCTGCGCGTCGCCGAGCGCGTCCCAGATCTGCGCGGCGATCCGCGGCTCGGTACGCCGTGTCGCGGTGTAGGCGCCGCCGATCGCGTCGTACAACCGCGCACCGAGCATCCCCAGTTGCTCCTCCAGTGTCACCTTCAGTCCCTTCGCCCGTGCCTCGAGTTCCCTGTCGATGGCCGTCACCATGGCGTCAGCGCGATCACGCCGCTCCAGGAGCAGGCCGCGCAGTCGGTGCAGGTGCGCGACCGCGTCGGAGGACGGGTCACCGATCAGTTCCGCAATCTCCCGCAGTCCGAAGCCCAACCGTCGATACGCCAGCGCCTCCCGCAGCCGCTCCACGTCGCCCGCTGTATAGGCCCGATACCCGACCGCGGTCCGCGCCGACGGCCGAACGAGCCCGATCTCGTCATAGTGATGCAGCGTGCGGACGCTCACGCCGGCCAGCTTGGCCACGCGTCCCACGGTCCAGTGATCCTCCACGGCACCGACTTTGCAGCCTGACGCCACGTGAGGGTCAAGCCATCGAGCCTCACTTACGGCAGCAAGAGCCGAACGCGAAGCAGTGGTCCGAGGCGACTCCTGAAAGCCAGAGCGATGGTCTGGTTCAGAGCCTGGAACTGGAGAGAGGGCCCCCGGGGCGCCCAGCGCCTTGCAGGACTTCGCGAGGCCCCAGCTGCCCCGGACATCCGTTGCAGGGGTACAGCGTGCCGGGGCAACGGACAGCCTCAGCGCAGGAGTTGCCGGCGGCGGTCCGTCGCTGCCACCACCAAATGCCGATACCGATGACCGCCAGGGCGACCGGGCCGAGTGCGATCGGGAGGACTGGGAACACGTCGTCCTTGTCCTCGGCGACGTTCTCCTGCGCGGTGGGGGTCGCCACAGGGGCGGGGTCGGAGGCGGGCAGGTTGCGGAGGGATGCGCCTCGGTGTGCGTTGCGGCCGCCGCCGGCGCGGACGAAGCGTCGAGGCAGAGTGCCTCGACGAGCTCGTCGGTCTCCTCGGTGTCGTCGTCCTCGGGCGGGCAGGCATCCGCATCAGGCTGCGCTTCCTCGGGTGCGTCATCCGCATCCGGCTGCGCACCTGCCGGGCTCTGGTCCGCGGGGAGGCGGGCGTGGACGGCGGCGGCACGGCGCGGCGCTGCGGCGGCGGCGGCCGCGATGACGGCAGGGTGCGGGGCGGGCATCGGCGCCAGATCAGGAGGAGTTCCTCGCACGCACAGATCGACGATGAGGCGCAGCGCGTGCTGGACTCCATCGACGCGCTCGCGCGATCGGGAGATCCCGCCGAGAGACTCAAGCACCTGACTGAGCTGCTGAACCGCCGGCCGGACCTCCACAAAGAGGTGAGGGCCGCATCGACCCCGTCGACGTCATCATGCTCATGAGCTGCCTGTGGCGCACACCGAACACCCCCGACGGCACCACCCAGGCCGACCGCCTGAGGGAACTGGCCATCGACGGACGCAGCTCGGAACGCACACCCTTCGACGCAGGCTGGAGCGCGGCAACACTCCAGCCGCGGGTCGGGGGACGCGGATACGAGGGGCGCTCGCCGCCGGCCCGCACAGGGGCCGCGGGTGGGGTTCACCAACATCGACGTCATCGACATCGAACTGTGGGCCGGACCCGCGGCAGGCGGCCGTCGGGGGAAGGGGGCTTCCCGCCGACCGGGCTGAGGTTTCGGGCCGGCCCGGCATGGCGCCGGGTCCGCGGCGGGAGGCGCCTGGATGCTGGTGGCCGGACCAGGCCGGAGGGAACGTGCACAGTAGTCAAGGAGCCCGGGAATCGGCGTCCACCGGCGCGGGCCGTGATGCTCCCGGTCAGGCGGGGGTCATCGGCATCGGCCTCGCCGCCGTACTGACATTCGCTCTCACGCAGGGTTCGTGGCAGTGGTTCGCCACGTACATCGGGTTGACGCTTCTCGCGGTGATCCTGGCCTTTTCCCGGCTGCCGACGTGTGCGCCGGGCCCGCGGTCCGTGTACGTGCGGAGTCTGGCGGCGTATTCGCTGGTCGTGGGGCTCTGTGCGGCGATCGCACTGGCACCCATGATGCAGCGCTGGGCGTGGCTGTTTCCGATGCCGGGCACCCGTGCCCGGTGCATTGCGCTGGGCACATACGAAAGCATCCGGACGGAGGCAGCCCTGGCCGACCTGGCCGGTCGTGCCGGTGCCGCCTTGCCCTCCGCGCAGAAGTCCCACAGCCACGACGTCGTCGCCGAATGTCTCTCCGCCACGACGACCCTGTGGCTGCCGGTCTATGCGGCCGGAGCCGCCGTACTGGTGGGTCTGGGCGCATGGTGCATCGACCGAGTCCGGATGAGGAACGCGGCGGCCGCGGCAGGCTGAATGCCTCCTCGTCAGGGCGGAACAGTCCAGCGAACCCGACCGGCCCAAGGGCCGGCCGGCCGCATGTCGGCCCCCTATCGGCCGGGCTGACCGCCGAAGGCCCTGGACCGGGCCCGGCCTCTTCGAGCGTCGGCAGGGACCCTGCCCTACACGTCCTGCGGTTCGAAGTGGTGCAGCACGTCCCCGGCGGGCTGGAGGACCCCGTAGCTGCTCTCGGGGACCTCGTTCCAGGCGCCGGGCAGGTCACCGAGCGGCTCCGACACGACCAGACGGGTCTCCTCGGACAGGCCCCGCAGGAAGGCGACATCGGGGTAGAGCTCACGCAGGGTGCTCATCCTGGTGCTGTAGAACAGCGTCCGGGACGTGGCTTCGCTGGAATGACGAAAGGCCCACACCCGCTCGCCGTCGGACACGGCCACGGTCATCTGCAGCGGGAACTCCACACCATGCGTGCGGCCCACCCGCTCGACCAGACCCGCCATGCGCGCCACCGCTCCGGGCGGGTCCTTGTCCAGGCCGAAGGTGAGGGCGAGGAAGAACATCACCTCGGAGTCGGTCGATCCCTCGATGCACGAGTACAGCGCCGGGTCGACCGCCAGGCACAGGTCACGCCGGAGCCGGTCGAACTCGGCGATGGCTCCGTTGTGCATCCACAGCCAGCGGCCGTGCCGGAAGGGATGGCTGTTGGTCTGCTGCACCGCGGTACCAGTTGTGGCCCGGATGTGGGCGAAGAACAACGGCGAGCGGACATGGCCGGCGATCTCGCGCAGGTTGCGGTTGTTCCACGCCGGGCCGGTGTCCCGGAAGACCGCCGGGGTGTCGATGCCCGGCGCGTACCAGCCGATCCCGAAACCGTCACCGTTGGTGGTCTCGACGCCCATCCGGGACCGCAGGCTCTGGTCGATCAGTGAATGGGCCGGTTGGTACAGGACGTCGTCGAGAAGCACCGGCATCCCCGAATAGACGAGCCATCGGCACATGGAGGACTCCCGCTCCGTACGTCCGGACCCGCCCACGGGCCGACGTCACGCTCCGGGCCCGGAACCGGGATGCGCCCGGCCCCCGACGTGGCGAAGGCCCTCAGGGCAGGATCTTCTCCTTGGCCCGTTGGAACTCTTCCTCGGTGAGATCTCCCCTGGCCTTGATCTCCGAGAGCTTGGCGAGCTCATCGGCCGCGCTGACATTTCCCAGGCCGACGGTTTCCCGGACGTAGCTGTCGACCGCCTTCTTGTGGGCCATCGCGTGCTGTGTCTCGCGCATTCCCATGCCCTTGCCGCGCGCCAGGAGGTACACGAAGACCCCCAGGAACGGGAGAATGATCACGAAAATCGCCCACCCTGCCTTGCCCCACCCGTTCATGGAGTCGTCGCGGAAGATGTCCACGATGATCCGGAACAGCAGGAAGATCCAGATGACCCAGAGGAAAATCCACATCATGGTCCAGAAGGCGCCCAAGAGCGGATAGTCGTAGGCCAGATTCATGTGGCCGGTCATGTGCTTCTCCTCCCAGCACCCCCATGATCACCCCACGACGCCTGTTGCGGCCGTGGCAGCTGCTGAACGGCCGACAACCGCCACGGCCCATCGCCTCGCGGGTTCGCCCGCCGGCATCACCAGCGGGCGGTGTCCGCCTAGGACTTGCTCCGGCTCCGGGTTTCGGCCTGGGCGATGGAGGTCGCCTCGGATTCGGCCAACGCGATCGCGAAGCCGAACGCCTCGGCGATGTGACCCGCGGCCGACATGACGCGCGCGGTGCCCACGACGGGGGCGATCGCCACCAGCACGTCCTGCACCTGCTCCACCGTCAGATTGGCCTTGATCGCCGGATCGACGTGGGCGAGATAGGAGATCGCCGGTGCGTCCATGGCCACCAGCGCGGCGATGCGGGTGAGGATCAGCGTGTCCTCGTCCATTCCGCAACGCTCGATGGAGTCGATGGTCATGGCGGTGAGCGTTTCGAGAACGGGAGCTTCAGACGCAGTGGCCATGTCGGAATCGCCTTCCTGAGTTCTGAGGAGCCGACACGCGCCCTACCCTCACCATGAGAAGCCCGCACAAGTCGGCGAGTTGCCCTACCACCGTAAGGTCCCCTCAAGGCCCACGCATTTCGGACTGTGCAAACCCGGGGCACGGCCCGGAACCGCGCAACCATCCCGTCGCTCACCCCGCGCTCCTCGACCGGCGGGCCAGGAGCTTGCCCAGTTCCCACACCAGCAGAAGCGCGAGAGCCGTCAGCAGCGCCCATCCGAACTGCCTCGCGTCGATCGCGGTCGTCCCCAGGACACGGCGGAAGCCGTCCAGTTGGGTGACCAGTACCGCCAGGACCAGTTGGGCGAGAGCAACCCAGTTCATCTGCTTGCTGTCGAAGGTGGACGGCGTCAGCACGGACTGCGTCTCGCTGCGGCACTCGAACGCGGCCACGACCAGACAGAGCGCGAAGGCGGTGAACGCGATCGACTGACCGGTCTCGACGCTGCCGAAGCGGGCCTGGCCGAGCTTGATCAACCCGAGCAGGCCGCAGGTGATCGCCAGCCCGGCGAGCCCCACCGTCACCAACACGGGCCGGGTGAGCACCGACTCCCCGCGCGGACGCGGCCTGCGGCTCATGAGCCCTGGGCTCTCGTGGTCGAAGCCGAGCGCGAAACCGAAGGAGGCGTTGACCACGAAGTGGATCCACAGCACCTGCGCCGGAGTGAAGGGCTCACCCGCCGCGATGTTCAAGACGGTGGCGCCGAGAAAGGTCAGGACGAAGGTGACCAGCAGGAGCAGCACGAAGCGGATGTACTTGGTGAGGTTGTCGTAGATCGCCCGGCCCTGCTCCACGGCATAGACGATGGTCGCGAAGTTGTCGTCGGAAAGGATCATGCGGCTCGCGTTCTTGGCCACATCCGTACCACTGCCCATCGCGATGCCGATGTCCGCGGCCTTGATGGCGGGCGCGTCGTTGACACCGTCCCCGGTCATCGCCACGACGTCGCCCTTCTTCTTGAGCGTGTCGGCGAGCAGCACTTTGTGCTCCGGCGCGACCCGCCCCACCACGCCGATACCGTCGATGCGGGCCAGCCGTTCCCGCTCGCTCATCGCGGCGAAGTCGGCGCCGAGGACGGCTTCACCGGGGATGCCGATCTGCCGGGCGATCGCCGCTCCGGTGGTGACGTCGTCGCCGGTCACCAGGCGGACCCGGATGTGCGCCGCCTGGGCATCCGCCACTGCGGCCCTCGACTCCTCGCGGGGCGGATCGACCATGCCCACCAGACTGGTCATCCGAAGCCCGGTGACGTACGCCAGAAGGTCGCCGTCCGGATCGAAGCCGGCCGGGTCGAGGTCCCTGGTGGCCGCGGCCATCACCCGGCGCCCCTCGCCGCCCATCCGCTCCGTCGCCGCTTCGGCGCGGCCCCGCAGACCGGCGTCCCACGGGACGGTCTCCCCCGCCGCGAGCGCGGTGGTGGCCCGCGCCATCACCGCCGGCGCCGCGCCTTTGACGAAGCACCGGACGACCGGACGACCGGCGTCGCCGAGGGCCGCATGGAAAGTGGCCATCAGCTTGTATCCCGGATCGAACGGCAGCGTCGCGAGGCGCGGCAGACGCTCCCTGGTGGCGTCCGTGTCCAGCCCCGCCTTGTGGGCGAGCACCAGCAGCGCGCCCTCCGTGGGGTCGCCCACCACCTCGCCGTCCACCAGCCTCGCGTCGCTGGCCACGACATACGGCAGGATCGCGTCCTCGATCCCCGCGGAGGACCCCACGGCATGGTGCACCCTCCCGGCCAGGCCGTAGCCCGTGCCGGAAACGGTGTACTTGTCGGTGGGACTGAGCACCTCGACGGCGGTCATCTGGTTCATCGTCAGAGTCCCGGTCTTGTCCGAGTTGATCGCCGAGGTGAACGCCAGGGTCTCCACCGACGGCAGCTCCTTCACGATGGCGTTCCGCTTCGCCAGGTTCAGGCTCCCCACGGAGAGGATCGCCTGCGTCACCGTCGGCAGGGCCTCGGGGATCGCCGCGATGGCCAAGGCGACCGCGCTGACGAACAGCACGTCCCAGGCCTGGTCCCGGCTGCGTCCCAGGGCGAACATCACGATCATGGTGAGCACCGCCGCGCCCGTGATCCACAGCGTCAGGGTGTCGAGCTCCTTGGTGAGAGGCGGTACCTCCTTCTCGGTCGCCGCCAGCATCCCGGAGATCTTGCCGAGTTCGGTGTCCGCGCCAATGGCCGTCACGACGAGCACACCGCTGCCGTGGGTGACCGGAGTGTTCATGAACGCCGTGTTGGTCCGGTCACCGGGCGGCAACCCCCGCCCACCCGGCAGGGTGCCGGCGTCCTTCGCGGCGGGGACGCTCTCCCCGGTCAGTGCCGACTCGTCGATCTGCAGGGCGCTGGCCTCGATGATGCGCCCGTCCGCCGGCACCTGGTCCCCGGCCGAGACGAGCACGATGTCACCGACAACGAGCTGATCCGCCGGGATCTCGGCCTCCGTACCGTCCCTGCGCACCCTGGCCGTGGCCTCCAGCATCGACTTCAGCGCGTTCATCGCGCTCTCGGCCTTGCCTTCCTGACGCAGACCCACGACGGCGTTCAGCAGGGTCAGCACACAAAGCAGGACCCCGGTGGTCCACTGCTGGATGAGCAGCGAGACCACGGCCGCGACCACCAGGACGATCTGCATGTAACTGCGGTACTGGAACAGGAACCGGCGCCAGGCCGCAGGCCCACCCTCCTCGGGCAGGGCGTTCGAGCCGTGCGCGACCCGGAGTTCATCGGCCCGTGCCGCAGCGAGCCCGACCGCCGGATCGACACTGAGGGCCGCCACGACCTCCTCGGGGGAACGTGCGTACCAGCCGCCGTCCTCCGACGCCCGCGGCCGTCCGCCCACGGAATCCGGCTGTACCGTCATCGCCCTGCCTCCGATCCTGGCCGGTCGCACCTCGGCTCACCGGCCTAGCGGCGCTTCTTCCCCCGGTGCCGTGCCGCGTACGGATCGGCCGGAAGACCCGCCGGGGCCTCCCCCTCCAGCTTCCGCTTGGCGGCGAGCAGGTCCTTCCGCGCCGCGTCCCCCACCTCCGGGTACCGGGGATCGATGTCCATCAGTGCGTGCGCGAGGATCGCCGCGGTGCACATCCGCCGCGGAGAACTTCCAGTTCTTCTCCGGCACGTCGAGACGCTTGAGGAAGCGCGTGCGCTGCTCCTCCTTCGACAGGTTCAGGAAGATCTTCACCACCGTGAACCCGTTGTCCGTGAGGTAACGCTCCCAGTTGTTGATCTCCCGGTACCGCCGCTCCCACACACCCGATCCGCGCGCATGCCCGGGTAGCCTCTGCCGGAGAAGGAGTTCGGGATGCACGCGTACGACGAGCACCTCTTCGTAGTGCGAGCGGTTGAAAATGGCGATCTCACCGCGCTCAGGCAGCCGCCGGGCATAGCGCCACAGGTAGTCGTGGTCCAGTTCCTCAGTGGAGGGCACCTTGAAGCTGCTCACCCGCACACCCTGCGGATCGACGCCGCTCATGACATGACGGATCGTCCCGTCCTTGCCCCCGGCGTCGAGCGCCTGCAGGCACAGCAGCACGCCGCAGCTGTCCTGGGCGGCCGGCCGCTCCTGGTACTCCGCCGGCAGTGCCACTCCCGTCCGCAGCAGTTCGACCCCGTCCCGCTTCGTCAGACCAGCCTTGAAGCGAGGATCGAAGTCCCGGTCCGGACGGACCTTCGACCCCGGCTCCCCCCGCAGCGGCTCAATGAAATCCGCTACGCGCTCGCTTCTCCCGTCCGACATCACCGACCGGTTCCTCTCCGCGGCGTCGTTCTCCGGACCGAGTCAGGCGCGCTCAGCGGCCAGCGGCCGCGCCCGGCGTCCTCGGAGCCTGGCGCTCGGCCGGGATCGGAACACAAGCCCCAGGAGAACTCGTACCCATCCCTGGCCGTCGCTTCGACGGGCGCCCCGCCGATCGTCAGCCCGACAGGCCTCGCTTCATGTCGTGCTGCGGGCGCGTCACCCCTTCATTTTCGGGCGAGGGCGACAAGATCGCCCCCTGAAGCCGGTCCGGGAACATGCTCCGTCCGGTCCACGATGTGGAGAGCCCTTCCCCGTTCGGCCGGCCGACAGATTCCTCGTGGTACGCGTGCAGCCGCCGGGCCGGAAACCCGATCTCACCCTCCGCACCGGTACGACTACCTGAGCGGAGCGGCTCACCCACGGGAAGACCTGCGGCTCCGGCCGCGCAGCGGGCAGGAGCGTTCGTCCTTGACATTCAGGATGATGATCCTCATCCTGAATGGAGATCGCGCACACCCATCACGCACGGAAAGGAACGAACGCACCAGGCCCAGCACCCCATCGACCCGCCCGTGCACCACCCACGAGGATCCATGACCCCCGCAACCACCCGCCCCGACGTCAAACGCGGCACCATACCCGTCTTCGCCACAGCAACCGCGATCACCGTCTCCAACATCTACTTCACACAGCCCCTGCTGGACCAGATCGCCCGCGGCTTCGGCATCACCACCTCCACCGCCGGCCTGGTCGCCACAGCCGCACAAATCGGCTACGCACTCGGCATCGTCGCCATCGTGCCCCTCGCCGACCGCGCCCACCTGCGCCGGCTCTCCACCGCCCTGCTCGCCATCACCTCAGTGGCCCTACTGGCAGGAACCTTCGCCCCCACAGTGGCCCTCCTCGGCATGGCCACCCTCGTACTGTCCGCCAGCACCGTCCTGCCCCAGGTCATCATGCCCACCGTCGCCTCCATGGCCGCCCCCGGCCAAGCCGGACGAGCCCTCGGAGCAGTCGGCACAGGACTCACCATGGGCGCCCTCCTCTCCCGCACCGCCTCCGGTCTCATCACAGAAGCCGCGGGCACCTGGCGCGCCGGATACCTCGTCGCCGCACTGGCCACCGCCACCCTCCTCCTGGTACTCCCCCGCTACATGCCGGCCGGCCGACCCTCCGAAGCCGCACCCGCCAACGGCTACTTCCGCCTGATCGCCTCGCTCCCAGGACTCCTCACCCAACACGCACCACTGCGCCTGTCCGCCGCACTCGGAGCCACCGTCTTCGCCGCGTTCTCCGCCTTCTGGTCAACCCTCGCCTTCCACCTGACCGCGCCCCCCATCGGACTGGGCCCCGCGGTCATCGGCCTGTTCGGCCTGTTCAGCGTCCCCGGCGCACTGGCCGCCCGCTACTCCGGCCGCCTCACCGATCGCTGGGGACCGGACGCCGTCAACGCCCTGGCCATCACCTCAGCCCTGCTCGCCTTCGCACTGTTCGCACTCGCCGGACAGTCGCTCGTCGCCCTCGCCGTCGGCTGCAACCTCCTCGGCTACGGCGCGACGAGCGGTCAGATCGCCAACCAGGCACGCATCTTCACCGCACGACCCGAGATCCGGGCCCGCATGAACACGGTGTACATGTTCGCGGTCTTCGCGGGCGGCGCCGCCGGATCCGCCATCGCGGGAGTGCTGTACTCCGCCTACGGCTGGCACGGCGTAGCCGCCGGCGGCGGCGCCCTCCTGCTGCTCGCGGGACTCGCGTTGGCCGGGCGTGCCCTTCACGGTCGCCGCTCGGGCCGCGGCGTCACCGCCGTGGCACTCCACGAGCGCACGGGCGATGCCGCGGTGTCCGCCGACCGGGCCTGACACTCCGT
The DNA here is from genome assembly GCF_042889545.1 of Streptomyces sp. NPDC002574. Lineage (NCBI taxonomy): Bacteria > Bacillati > Actinomycetota > Actinomycetes > Kitasatosporales > Streptomycetaceae > Streptomyces > Streptomyces sp. NPDC002574. The sequence continues at coordinate 336,217 of NZ_JBIARB010000002.1, read as the reverse complement.
CCGGCACTCGGGCAGGCAGCCCGTGCACGGCGTACCTCTGGCACGCTCCACCCGCAACCCCCAGCAAGGGGCCGTCCCGGCCAAGGCCACGGTGGCAGGTGATCGACAGGCCACCCCTCCGTCGACGTCCCCGTGGGCCGCGCTCGGGAATACCGCTCCCCGCTTGCTCTTTGAACGCGATGGCACGGTCGGCTCCGGTCCTCTGACGCACGGCCGGTCAGGCCTTGTCCCGACGAGAGAATGCGGTGATCACGCAATGCAGGCAGTGCGGTTTCACGAGTACGGCGGGATCGATGTACTGCGGGTGGAGGAGGTGGAGCGGCCGGTGCCCGGTCCTGGGCAGGTGCTGGTCGAGGTCCGCGCGGCCGGGATCCAACCCGGCGAGGCGCACATCCGCGCAGGCGCGCTGCACGAACGCTGGCCGGCGGCCTTTCCTTCTGGGCAGGGCAGCGATCTGGCCGGTGTCGTGGTGGAGGCCGGCCCTCACGTCCGGGGCTTCGCGGTGGGTGACGAGGTCCTGGGCTTCACTCACAGGCGGGCCAGTCACGCGCAGTTCGTCGTGGTCGACGACGTGAATCTGGTCGCCCGTCCGGCGGGGTTGGCCTGGGAGGTGGCCGGGGCGCTGTATGTGGCCGGCACGACCGCCTACGCCACGGTGTTCGCGGTGGACCCCGGCCCGGAGGACACGGTCGTCGTCTCCGGTGCGGCGGGCGGGGTCGGGTCGCTTGCCGTGCAGCTCGCGCGGAGGCACGGCGCGACGGTGATCGGGCTGGCGAGCGAGCGGAACCACGCTTGGTTGAAGGATCGCGGTGTCATCCCGGTCGCGTACGGGCCAGGTGTGGCGGAGCGGATCCGCCAGGCCTCCGGCGGCCGTGTCGACGCGTTCATCGACACCTTCGGCGAGGGCTACGTGGCCCTGGCAGTGGAGCTGGGTGTACGGCCCGAGCGGATCAACACGATCAGCGACTGGCAGACGGCGGCCAAGGTCGGCGCGCGGACGCACGGAGAGGGTGCGGCGGCGTGTGCGGTCGTGCTCGGCGAGCTGGCCCGGCTTGCCGCGCGCGGGCAGCTGGAGGTGCCGATCGCCCGCACGTACCCGCTGGAGAACGTGCGAGACGCCTTCCGTGAACTGGAGCGGCAACACACCCATGGCAAGATCGTGCTCCGGCCCTGATGACGGCCCTGGAGAACCTGACAGCGGACGCGTTGCAGGAGGCATTCGACTCGGACTGGGCGTTTCCCGTTCTCGCCCGGGGCTACGCCTTCGAAGACATCCCGAGCGGCGCGTCGTGGCCGCTGACCGCGGCACCCCGGACATGCGTGCCATGTCGAGGGCGGGGCCCGGGTATGGCGGAGATGCGCGGTCCGATCGGGTGTGGTCCGATGGACGCCCTGGGCGCGGGCGCACGTCCCGGGACGGCGCCGTGCCATGCGGCGCCGGCCGTCACACCGCCGGAGGTCCTGATGCGTGGAGGATCGCGGGACCGTGCGTCCCTCACTCGGAGGGGCGCCAATGCTGCGGATCGGCGCATGGAACCGTGGTCCGGGTGAAGGAGGACCTGCGCGGCTTGCTCGACCGGGTCGACAGCGCGTCCCTCGTGGACGCCATGGGACGCGTCCACGGGCACCGCGCGGACATCGTCGACCTCGTCAGCCCCGACCCGACCCGGGTCATGTTCGGACCGGCGGTCACGGTCGCGTACCTCCCCTACCGCGACGATCTGCCGGAGAAGGACCTCGGGTTCGCCACGGTGTTCTACCGGGCAGTGGGCGACGCCCCGGAGGGCAAGGTCGTGGTGCTGTCCAGCGGTGGCCACCCCGACTCCTCCCATGCCGGTGGCACCAAGCTGTCCCGGTTGCACAACCACCACGTGGCGGGGGTGCTCGCCGACGGCCGGCTCCGCGACTTCGCCGAGCTCGCCGGCTATGGGTTCGCGACTTGGTGCCGCGGGCAGGCCACCCGCTGGGGTGGGGACACCGTGATGCCGTTCGCGGCCAACACTGCTGTCGAGATAGGCGGCGTCTGCATCGTGCCCGGCGACTATGTCTACGCCGACTCCGGTGGCGCCGTCGTCATCCCCGTCGGCAGCGTGCGGCGTGTGCTGGAGGAGGCGGTCCGCATCGAGGGCGAGGACAAGCGCAGCGCCGAGTTGATCCGCGCCGAGGACCCCGCCCGGCTGCGGAGCGGGGAACAGACCGCGACCGAGGTGTAGCCCGTAGTGGCGGCCGTGCGAGATGGCCCCTACGGCCCGTATGGCGACCGCGGTCGGCCCGCTGCCGAATGGCTCACCGTCCGCGCGTCGCGGGGCGATCGGCTGGCGGACCCCGTGGGCGGGCGTCATTCTGGCAGGAAGATCGCCGACCGCGTGGCGGCCGCCGGGCCGGCGCGTACGGCCCGGTGAGGGACACCCTGGAGAGCCCACGTGACCGGTCAGCCGGAATCCGCCGACATCCCGCCCGCCCGCTATGACGACCTTCGGGCCCTGATGGTCAACTGCACACTGAAGCGGTCGCCGGAGGTCAGCAACAGCCAGGGCCTGGTGGACCGTAGCGCGCGCATCCTGACCGAGCAGGGCGTCGACGTGGACATCGTCAGGGCGATCGACCACGACATCGCCACCGGTACCTGGCCGGACATGACCGAGCACGGCTGGGAGAGCGACGCGTGGCCCGAGCTGTACGAGCGGGTCCTGCGGGCGGACATCGTGGTGCTGGCCGGCCCCATCTGGCTGGGCGACAACAGCTCGGTGATGAAGCGGGTCATCGAGCGGCTGTACGCATGCTCCAGCCTGCTCAACGCCGCCGGCCAGTACGCGTACTACGGGCGGGTGGCCGGCTGCCTGATCACCGGCAACGAGGACGGGGCGAAGCACTGCGCCATGAACGTCCTCTACAGCCTTCAGCACCTCGGTTTCACCATCCCGCCGCAGGCCGACGCCGGATGGGTCGGTGAGGCCGGGCCGGGGCCCTCCTACCTCGACCCCGGGTCGGGCGGGCCGCAGAACGACTTCACCAACCGCAACCTCACCTTCATGACGTGGAACCTGCTGCACCTGGCCAGGGCCCTGAAGGACCTCGGCGGCATCCCCGCCTACGGCAACCAGCGCACCGCCTGGGACGCGGGCTGCCGCACCGAGAACGCGAATCCCGAGCACCGCTGACCGTCCCTGGCAGGACTCGTCCGGCCGATCGTGTGGCTTCTCGCCGTCCGGCTCGATGATGCGGACGTGGGGCGGGGTGGCTTGAGCGGTGCCGAGTGGGAACGGCTGCGGCCGTTCCTGCCGGTCAGCGACCGGCGGTGTGGCTGGTGGCGGGACACCGGCAGGTGATCGACGGGATCCTGCACCGGATGCGGGCCCGGGCATCCGAAGGGGCTGGGCCGCGCGCATCCTGGAGGGCCGTTCCCTGCCCGGGGATCCGCTGCCATGCGCGATTCCCCGCCACGCCAGGGGCCGTAAGAACATCAGCCGCGCCCCGCCAGGGCGACCGAAACCAGCCCCTTCGGCAGCACAAAGCGGCTCCCCGCTCCCGGACTTGACGACGGAATCCGGCCAGTTGTTCGAAACGGATTGCCCGCGTGGGCGTCAGCTGTCAGCGTCGTGCGCGGCCGCCCGGCGGCCGCTCGACCCGGTCGCTCGTTCAGATGATCCGTCGAAGGAGACCCCCACCGTCATGAAGAACCCCTTACGTCGCTCCGCCCCGGGCACCAGACCCGGCGGGCGCGCCCGGATCGTGAGTTTCGCGGCCACCGCGGCGATCCTGGCGGCAACCATCCTGATGGGCGCAGGCCCGGCGATGGCCGCGCCGGCGCCCATCAAGCTCACCTCGTCGTCCTGCCCGACCGATATCGTCCAGGGCCAGGTGAGCGGCTGCGTCACCGAGCTGCAGAACCTGCTCAACGCCCACGGCGCGGGGCTCCTGGTGGACGGTGAGTTCGGGGCCAACACGCTGTACGCGGTGCGTGAGTTCCAGGCCGCCACCGCGATCGCCGTGGACGGCCGGGTGGGCCCGCAGACCAAGAGCAAGTTGTACGCGACCGGGGGCACGGCGCCCGCACCGGTGAACCTCACGTCCTCGTCGTGCCCGGCGAACATCGTGCAGGGCAGCAAGGGCGGCTGCGTCACCGAACTCCAGCGGCTGCTGCGCCACTTCGGTTACGCGGTGAGCGTGGACGGCGAGTTCGGGGCGGAGACGTACCGCGCGGTCCGCAGCTTCCAGTCCTCGCACGGCCTGTCGGTCGACGGCGAGGTCGGCGCGAACACCAAGCGGGAGCTGTACGACACCGACGAGGCGCCGTCGACAGGCCTGGACCTGCGGTCCTCGTCGTGCCCGGCGAACATCGTGGAGGGCCAGACCGGCGGCTGCGTCGCGACCCTGCAGGCACTCCTCAACGGGCAGGGCCAGCACCTCGACGTCGACGGTGAGTTCGGTCCCGCGACCCTGGCGGCCGTGAAGTCCTTCCAGTCCTCGCGCGGCCTGTCGGCCGACGGCGAGGTCGGCCCGAACACCAAGAACGCCCTGTACTCCAACATCGGCGGTGGCGGCGGCAACGGCGCCCCCACGCCGATCAACCTCAACTCCGCGTCGTGCCCGACCGACATCGTCCAGGGCCAGCGCAGCGGCTGCGTCACCGAGTTGCAGAGCCTCCTCAACCACCACGGCGCCGATCTGGCCGTCGACGGCGATTTCGGGCCGATGACCGACAGCGCGGTGCGGGACTTCCAGGCCGAGAAGGGCCTCGGGGTCGACGGCAGGGTGGGCCCGAACACCAAGGCCGCCCTGTACGGCGCGGTCACCCCGCCCTCGTCACCGCCGCCCGGCGGCGGGTACGCCAAGATGCTCGACGTCGCCGCCGCCGAGGTCGGCACGGTCGAGGGCAGCGCCCGGGCGAACAGCTACGGAGTGTCCGTGGGCCTCTCCCTGTCCACCAACAACTACGCCTGGTGCGCGACGTTCGTGAGCTGGGTGGCCAGGCAGACCGGTGCCACCACCTACCGCAACAGCTACGTCTCCGGCTGGGTGAAGCAGGCGAGGGCCGGTGCCTATCACCTCTCGGTGACAACCAACCCGCAGCCCGGCGACATCGTGGCCTTCGACTGGAACGGCGGGAGCAACTTCAACGACGGCAACGAGCACATCGGCATCGTGCGGACGGTGAGCGGCGGCTCCTCCTTCACCACCGTCGAGGGCAACACCGGCAACCCCAACGGCGGCAAGGACGGCGTCTACGTCAAGAACCGCGGCACGAACCTGGGGTACGACGTGGTCTTCATCCGCGTCCGCTGACCAGGGGCAGGTAGGGAAAATGGCGGCGCCGCACCCCGAACACCGGGTGCGGCGCCGCTCCGACCGGGGGCACGTCCCGCCCCCGGTTCACGGACCTCCTACGGTGTGATGCGCAGGGCGTCCACCATCCCCACCGAGGTGCTGCGGTTGACGATACGGATGGTGTGCGATCCCCGGGTCAGTCCGCTGCGTTGCCACACGGTCTGCTGCGCCTGCCGCGCGCCGGAGACCCGTAGATCCACCGTCGCCTGAAGGGCGCCGTCGAGATAGACGTCGACCGGCCCCATGTCGCCGTTGCGTTCGGAGAGGTAGGCGACTCCCGTACCCGTGAAGGTGTACTGGGCCACGGCGTTCACCGTCGTGCTGTGGTGGGTGTCGTCGTTGTAGTCGCCGTAGCCCCGTCCGCTGGTCGGGTACCAGTTGCTGTCGTAGGTCAACTGGGTGTCGTTCACCATGGGGTTGGCGGTCTGGGCCAGGCCCAGGGTGGAGGTGGTGCCGCTCAGGGCCTTCTCCCCCTGGTTCGCGGATCCGGTGAGCCGTACGGAGGTGTAGGAGGACAGCGGCTTGGCGGTGCGCTCCACCACGTACACCTTGCCGGCGGCCGTGGGGAGGTCGAACTCGGTGGCACTCGTGGTGAGCACGGTGGTGCCGGCCGCGACGTCGCGGACCCTGACCTGCTGACTCCCCCACGGGTTCACGATCCGCGTGGTGTTGCCGTAGAGGCTCTTGATACCGATGTACTTCACCTCGCCGGCCTCACGCTCCGAACTGACCGTGAAGCCGCCCTTGGCCAGTAGGGTGAAGCGTCCCGTGAACGAGGAGTCGCTCGGCACCGCGGGGAAGACCCGGATCTTGTCGTTGTAGGACTGGAGCAGCGACTCGTTGAGGGCCGCGAGGTGCACCCCGAGGTACTCGAAGACGCCGTTGGTGTTGTCGGTCATGCCGTTGGGATACGTCTGGTACTTGCGGAGCATGGTCTTCATGCCCTGGTACGCCTGGTCGCCCAGGCCCAGCCGGGCGGCCTGCACGGCGTCGTTGGCCCAGACGTTGCCGTACGGGAAGGGGCGCGCGTTGAAGGTGTTCACGGCCTTCTGCTGATCCGGGGCGCCGATGCCGGTCCGGTCGTAGGGCCAGATGATCTCGGCCGCCACGTTCTCGCCGTTGCGGGTCTGCGCGAGCGGCGGGGTGTGCGGCAGATAGACGTCCGCGGTGGACGGATAGGCGATCAGGTTGTCGACGATCCGCTGCCACTGCGGCCGCAGGTCGGCGTCCAGGCCCAGGGTCTGGGACGTGCGGATCGCGAGGGGGAACAGGGTGCGCACCGCGGCGAGGTCGGTGATCGCGTTCGGTACGTTCCAGTACGTCTCGTGCGCGTTCGAACTCGCCACGTAGTACTTCCCGGACGCGGAGTCCAGGGACAGCTTCGCGGCGTAGAACTTCACCACGTCCCGCATGAACGGGTAGGCGGTGTTGCGCAGGTAGGCGGAGTCGTTGGTGTACGCGTACTGCAGGTACATGTTGTACGCGGCCTCGGTGCCCGTCGACCAGATGTTCTTCGTGAAGTCGCTGTTGACGGTGCCCCGGGCGTTGCCGTCCCAGCCCATGGTCTCCGGCACCCACAGCCCGTCGACGCCGTAGCGGGTACTGGTGTACGCCTTCAGCGCCGCCGAGTTGCGGCTGTAGAGGCGGTTGAAGCCGGCCAGCAGATCGACGTGGTTGGAGGCGAGGAACGAGTTGTAGACGTCGCGCTGGTTCCAGAACCAGTAGGCGTTGCTCCACTTGGTCTGATCACCGGTGGCCCGGAACACGCCGTTGATGAAGTGGAACGGGTTGGTTCCGTATCCCCCGGCGGCGATCATGTAGGTACTCAGGTAGTAGACGTTCTCCAGGTAGTCCGCGTCCCCGGACAACCCCGAGTACTGCACGAACGACTTGGCCCAGAAGTCGTGCCACCAGGACGTGAAGTCGCCGAGCGTCGCGCTGTAGCCGCGGCTCTTGGCCGACGCCAGTGCGCGCTTCGCTTCGGCGACCGAGTCGTGGGAGGGCGCGTTGAGCCGGCTGCTCGCGGTGAACCAGACGGTGTAGCTGCGTGACGGGGTGATCGACAGCCGGACGGTCCGTCCGTCGACGACCCGTGCGCTGTAGGCCGCACCCTCCACCGTGGCCGCCAGGGTGGAGCCGAAGTTCTGCGCGTCGGACTGCCCGCGGCTGAGCCCGGCACCCGTGGAGTCGGCGTACGTCGAGACCGTCTTCCAGGTGTTGAGGTCGGGCACGTCGCCGCTGTTGCCGAGCTGGGACGTGTCCCACAGGCTCAGGTCGAGGGTGACCGCGGAGACCCCGGAGCGCGAGTCCTCGACGTGCACGCCCATGACCTCGGAGTTCGGCACGCCCATCACCGTCACCGTGCGATTGGCGTCGTACCTGGTGGTCAGGGTGCCGTCGTAGAGCGACAGGCGTTGCTGATAGGTGCTGTAGCCGCTCTCGAGCGCCGGGGTCGTGGACAGGTTGAGCATTCCGGCGCCGAACGCCGTCTGCTGCGAGGTGTCCACACCGGACACCTGCATGGTCAGCCCGTTGTTCTGCCAGGCCATCGCACCCGTACGGCCGTTGCCGACGGTGAGGCCGTGCAGCGGATTGGTGTTGGGCCGGTTGTAGACGAGGTCGTGCTTGGACATGTAGGCGGCGCGATCCACGTTGAGGGCTCCGGTGGCGGAGTCGAACGCGGCGTCCGTCGGTGCCGCCGCTGCCGGGGCCGAGAGGCCGACGGCGGTGGCGGTCATGATGCAGACGGCTGCGAGCGCGGCTCGCACGAGTCTGCGCAGTCTCATCGAATGCCCTCCCTGCTGGTGGGGGTGACGACCGGTGCGGGACAGCACGGGGCTGGACTGCGACCGGTCGACGTCGAGCGAGATTGATCGGATGACTGGGCCGGACTGCTTCTACGGAGCATTCGCTCCCCGCGCCGTAAGCGGGCACGGCGAAGCGATGCACCGATCGGGACCTGCAACTGAACTGCCAGAACAGGGCGTACGAGGCTGTTCGCTCTCACAGCGCCCACAACAAGCGGGGGTACGGCGTGCGGGGACATCACGACATCGGCATGGCCGCGTCAAGGGAAGTGAACATCGGATGTCTTGACGGGTCAACAGTCAGCGCAAAACGTCCGGCCGAAATGGTCGGACGGTCTCAGCGCGCGGGCGATCGCGTCGCCGCCCCGGCGGCCCGCGCGATGGACCGACGCGCCCGGGTCAGGTGGACGACACAGGTCGGATCACCGACCGACCCCTGAGACCCGCCGGTCCTCGTCGCGTCGGGCAGGGCAGGGCGCGGGTCACGGAGGTCACGGCTGCCACGAGCCGCACACGGCCTCGGCGGCCGTGAGCCAGCCCAGGTACCAAGCGGCGAAGTCCAGCGGAGAACCGGCGGCGTCACGTATCGGATGCAGGTCCGAGCCGTCGCTGCGCGGGTCACGCCACATGCGTCCGCGCTCCGAGCCCGTGACGACCAGCCAGACCGTCAGCCCGCAGCCCTCATCCGACAGGCACAGCGCCCCGGCAGTGGAGCGCGGGTCGTACTGCACCTCGACCAGACGCTCCTCCCACGTCTCCAAGGCGGCGTCGAGATCGGCAAGGTCCTCGAACTGCTCCTGGAACGGCTGCTCGGCCAGGATCCTTGCCGCTGCCTCAGGATCCGGCCCGCCCGGAAACGGCTCGGCGAGCATGCCCGGCTCGAGCTCCTCAGGGCTGTCGCCGTTCCACCGCCAGCAGTCCGAACCTTCGCGCCGCACCGGAAAGACGCCGTACGCCGGGCCGGCTCCGCCCGCTCCCACCTGCAGCAGGAACGAGCGGTAGTCCTCGGGTAGTTCGACGTCCAACCACGCCTCGAGATCGGCCACCTCGGCGAGCGTCAACGGTGCGTCCAGCACAAAGCCGTGCCCCATCGCCCCGAACACCCTGTCACTGCCGGGCGCAGCGCCCAGAGCCAGAACCCGCTCGCGCACCCCGGTCCAGTCGATCACGACACCCGACACTATCGGCCACCGCCGACACTCGGGCCCGGCATTTGCCGGAAGCCGGGCCTGGGACGGCCCAGCGACGGCCCCGCGTAGCCCTCGTGCGCCGGCTGTTCCGATCCGTGCACCTCATGGCCGCCCTGCTGACTTCCGCAACTGACGGCGTTCCTTGTGACGGCAGCCCGGGTCAGCACACCGGCCGCGAATCGGGCGGGTTCCTTGCCCGCGTCACCTGTCAGCTATTCGCCTTCTGGTGACGACATCGAAGCTGGGCGTCGATCTGAGCGGCGGTCTTGGGACCTGCTTCGGTCCAGTACTGGCCCACGATCGGTTTCTCCTGCGCGATCTCCTTCACGTTGAACACGGCACTCCACCCGTCGCCTTCGGAGTCCACGTAAGCAACATCGACGGTATGCGGCACTGCACCTGGTGCTCCGGTGCTGTGTCGGAATCCGTTCCCCGTGAACAGCTCTACTTCCCCTCGACGGGCCGCTCCACTGATGGGGTCGGATGCCCACCAGACCGGAGTCGCGGACCCGGAGTCGAAGTCCCGGACCTCCAAGCGACGTTGGAGGGATCCGGGACACGTCGGCACTTTGACGAGGACCGTCCCGTGTTCGACCCGGGCGCCGGACACCGGGCCCGCGGGGTCGGAAGGGAAGAGAGCGCATCCCGCAGCGCTCCACGACACAGCGGCGAGAACCGCGGCGACTTTGTATGTCCTCGCGATCATGGCTCTCTCCGTCTCGCTGGGATGAAGTGACACGCCAGCCCTCCTGTCTCGCCGGCACCTTAGCGCGAGGCCGGCGCAGCGGAGCGGGGCGAGGACTGGAGCGGCGCCCAAGGAGCGGGAACCGGCCGGCCCCGCGACGGCAGTCGTCCCGGGGCCGGCCTTGGCCGGGGCGGCTCAGCCCAGGTAGAAGTCCTTGCGGGCGGCCACGAACGCCTCGATCGACCGGGGGGCCACGCCGGTCACGCGCTCGACGCCGTCGGCCGTGCGGTTGTAGCGGTCGTCCCGGTGCAGCCGGGCCATGGTGGCGACGTGCTGTTCGAGGTGCGGCGGCATCCCCAGCTTCGGGAGTTGGGCCTCCCACCGCTCCGGAGGCATGTCCACGTACGACACCGGCCTGCCGAGCGCGCGGGAGAACTCCTCGGCCAGCTCCGTCATGTCGACCGAGCGCGGCCCGGTCAGCTCGTAGACCTGGCCGATGTGGGGAGCCGGATCGCGCAGCACGGTGGCGACGACGCGGGCGACGTCGTCCACGGCGACCGGTGAGGTGCGTCCGGCGCCGAACGGCAGCGCGATCGTGCCGTTCTCCTGAATCGTCCGCGCGGCCAGTGCGGTGAACAGCGGAGTGTCCAGGAACGCCGTCGGCCGGATGTGGACCACGGGCAGGCCGGACCAGTCCAGCACCTGCTCCGCCAGCCAGTGCAGCCGCTGCTGGTGCGACTCCTCGGTGCTGGTGGCGGTCATCTGCGACACCGTCATCTGCGACAGGTCGACCAGGGCCTCCAGCTTCCCGTACTCCTTCGCGACGGAGGCCACCACGGTGGCCGCCAGCAGATGCTCCGGCGACACGCGCATACCGAAGTACATCCGCGTCACGCCCTGCAGCGCGGCCGCCACCGTCTCGGGCCGGGTCAGATCGCCGATGACGACCTCCGCCCCGAGCGCCCGCAACTCGGCGGCGCGCTCGTCCTCGCGACGGACCATGAAACGCACCGGCACGTCCTGAGCGCGCAAGTGCTCGAAGACCGTGCGGCCCACGCCGCCGGCACCGGGGACAAGAACAAGGTTGTTCGCAACCATGGGGTGATCTCCTTCGAAAGTCATAGGCATTACGTGAGGTGAGGTGTGATCAGAGGGGGAGCGGAGCCGTCAGCGAGACGTTGGCCCCCGCAATGTCACCGTGGGTCCGTGTGGCGACTTCCCACGCCGCCATCACCGACCGGGTCAGGTCAGACGGGCCGGCGCTGCGGCTTGGCACCACCGACAGCCGCGGCGGGAGCCTTGCCCGGCAGGAAGACCAGCACGACGACCGCGCCGATCAGGGCGACGACCGCGGACCCCGCCGCGGTGATGTGCATGGCGTGGATGAACGCGTCGTGCGCGGGCTGCACCAGGGCCCTGCCGGCCGGTCCCAGCTTCTCGGCGACGGCAAGGGTCGCCTGGACGGATTCACCTGCCGCGTGCCGGTCGGGGCCGGGCAGGACGTTCAGGTGGCCGCCGATGCCGTTGCGGTAGGTGGTGGACAGCAGCGACCCCAGCACGGCGACGCCCATGGCCCCGCCGACCTGCCGGAAGGTGTTGTTGACCGCGGACCCGGAGCCCGCCTTCTCCCGCGGCAGCGACGACATGATCATGACGGTGGCGGGCGGCATCACGTGGGCCATCCCCGTGCCCATCAGGAAGAACAGCACCTCCAGCACCCAGATGGGAGTGTCCTGGCCGAGCAGGAGGAAGCCGGCGAAGGCCACGGCGGTCAGGACGAGGCCGGTGGCGCACACCGCTCGGGCGCCGAAGCGGCCCACGACCAGTCGCGCCCGCGGGGCGAAGAACATCTGGGAGGCGGCCAGCGGCAGCACGAGCAGTCCGGACTGCAGGACGCTGTAGCCGCGCACGCTCTGGTTGTAGAAGACGCTGAAGAACGTGACGCCCATGAGCGCGAAGAAGACCAGGCCGATGGCGGCGACGGAGGCGGAGAACCGCCGGTTGCGGAAGTAGGTGACGTCCAGGGCCGGATGGTCGCTGCGGGCCTCGTACACCACGAAACCGCCGAGGACCGCCAGGCCGGCCAGGATCGTCGCCCACGCCTCGGGCCGGGTGAAGTCGCCCAACTGGCCGCCCTTGATGATGCCGTAGACCAGCACCGCCAGACCGACGATCGACAGCAGCACGCCGACCGGGTCGAGCCTGCCGGGCCTGGGGTCCTTGGAGTCGGGGACGATCGCCACCATCGCGATCATCGCGGCGACCACGATCGGCACATTGACCAGGAAGACCGAGCCCCACCAGAAGTGCTCCAGCAGGACGCCGCCGGCGATGGGGCCGGCGGCTATGGCGAAACCGACCACACCGGTCCAGATGCCGATGGCCTTGGGCTGCTCCTCGGGCTCGAAGACGTTCATGATGATCGCGAGGGTGGCGGGCAGGATGAAGGCGCCGCCGAAGCCCATCACGGCGCGGAAGGTGATGAGCTGCCCGGAGGAGTCCGACAGCGCGGACAGCACGGATCCCACACCGAAGACGGCCATGCCGAAGAGCAGCACCTTCTTGCGGCCGAGCCGGTCGCCCAGCAGACCCGCGGTGAAGAGCAGTCCGGCGAAGACCAGCGTGTAGGAGTTGACCGCCCACTCCAGCTGGCTCTGGGTGGAGCCGAGACCGGTGGGGGCGGGCTGGGCGATGGTCTTCATCGCCACGTTGAGGATCGAGTTGTCCAGCATCACCACCAGGAGGCTGAACGCGAGCACGGCCAGGATGGCCCAGCGCCGGCGGTGGACCACCTCGGAAACCCCTCGTCGCCGGGCGGGCGGCACGGGTGGCGTGGACTCCTCGGGCGTCGAGGGCTCGGCGGGAGTGGATGGCAGTGCCACGGGGCGTCTCCAGTGCTGTCGAAGGTTCTGCGATTGCCGGGCGGGGACCGTCGGCTGTGGGCGGCGCGGGGCGGCGCCAGGCCCGGCCTGACCTGCTGGGCGGCCTTGCCGACAAAATAGATGTCGCCATCAGACTAAACACGGGATACGATAGATGACAAGCGACAGTTATTTGAGGAGAGTGATCCCGTGGGCCGCGCGTCCAAAGCGCAAGCGCAGGAGAACCGGCAGTACGTCGTGGCCACCGCCTCCCGGATGTTCCGCGAGAAGGGCACCGCCGTCAGCATCGCCGACCTGATGAAGGCCTCCGGGCTCACCCACGGAGCGTTCTACAAGCAGTTCGCCTCCAAGGAGGACCTGGTCGACAAGGCCATCGCCCACGCCTTCGAGGATCCGGCGGCACACTCGCCGGCCGGGCTGGAGGAGCCCTCCGGGGACCACGAGACCGCCCGCCGCACGCTGATCGACCAATACCTCTCGATCTGGCACCGCGATCACGCCGGGGACGGCTGCCCCGTCTCCGGATTCGCCGCCGACCTCGGGCGCGAACCCGACCAGGCCGCCCGCTCCCAGCGCGTCTACATCAACGGGGTCCGGAGCCGGGCCGCCCGGCTGGCCACCGGCGACGACGACGGCATGGCCCAGCTCTGCACCATGGTCGGCGCCCTCGTCCTCGCCCGCGCCACCCGGGGCAACCCGATCTCCGAGGAACTGCTCCAGGCCGCGCGCACGGCTCTCACCATGAGCGACTCCGATCAGTCCGAACCGCAGCACCACACGGACTGACCGAGACCGCGGACTGACGGTGCGGGCCGCCGCCCGGGCCCGGGGCCGAACCCGGGAGGGAGCGAATCCGCCGAGCAAGCCAACGCGGCCCCGGATGTGACGAGGATCGCGGGGCGAGCCGGCTCCCTCGGCGGTGCCAGGCGGGACTCGCCGACGCGGGAGCCTCGATCAGGGGCGGACACTGATCCCGGCGGCCAGCTTGTCCAGCTCCCGGAGGGCCTCGCTCTCCGGCAGGGTCGGCAGGCGGAACAGCACCCGTTCCACGCCTGCCTCCGCGTATCCCTGCAGATCCTCCGGGCGCGTGCCGGAGACCGTCACCGGGACGTCCCGCCGTGCCGTACGGCGCAGTTGCCCCATCTGATCGGCGAGCCGGTCCGGGCGTCCACCGAGGGCGAGCCAGGACGTGCCGTACTCCGCGATCCGGGCGAAGGCGCCCTCGCCCCCGCCGACGTAGATCGGCGGGTGCGGGCGCTGCACCGGCTTCGGCCAGCTGTAGACCGGGTCGAAGTCGACGAACTCACCGTGGAACTCGGCCTTCTCCTCGGTCCACAGCCGGATCATCGCCCGCATCCGTTCGTCGGCCAGACGCCCCCTGCTGCGGGGGTCGGTACCGTGGTTCCGCATCTCCTCACGGATCCACCCGACGCCCATGCCGAAGATCATGCGGCCGCCGGAGACCAGGTCGAGCGAGGCGACCGCCTTGGCGGTCACGATCGGGTCCCGCTCCACGACCAGCGCGATACCCGTCGCCACCAGCAGTCTCTCGGTCACCGAGGCGATCGCGGTCAGGGCGACAAAGGGGTCCAGTGTGCGGTAGTACTCGCGCGGCAGCTCACCGCGGGGGTACGGGGTCTCCCGGAGGACCGGGATATGCGTGTGCTCGCTGATGAACACCGATTCGAAGCCCCGTTCCTCCAGGGCCGGCCCCAGTACGGCCGGGCTGATGCTCTCGTCGGTCAGAAAGGTCGAGATCCCGAACTTCACCATGAGCTCCGTCCCTGAAGTGATCCAGGCACACCCCCTTTCCACCCTGAGGCGGACCGCGAGCCCCGGCAACCGGCGGACGACGACGGAGCACCCATCCCGGTCCCGGGCCATCACGCGGGCCGCCGCCGACTCCGGAACTCCGGCTTTGACGTTCGGACACGAGACAGGTGAGCAGCGAGCGGGCGCGTGGAGGGTGCTCCGGCGTACTCGCCGCCCTCCGCAAGGCAACTTGCTGCCGCAACCGGCGTTCGGCGTGAACCATGACGGGAAGCGGCCCCAGAGGCGGCCGCCGGCAGCGCATTCACGTGCCGCGGGGCGTGGCCTCAGATGGGTGGGGGCGTCCAGGCGGCTTCGGCTGCCTCGGCGGTGGGGAAGGCAGGGAAGACCTGGTCCAGGCCGACCCTGCTGAAGATTCTGCCGACGCGTTCGGGCACGGCGGCGAGAACCACGGTCGCTTCAGCCGTGATCGCGTGGTTGCGCGCGACGATCAAGGCGGTGATGCCGCTGGAGTCGCAGAACGTGATGCCGCCCAGATCCACGAGGAGTTGCTGGCCCGCCGTGATGGCGAGCCCGGGAAGGAGCTCTCGGAAGTCGAGGGAGCTGTGGCGGTCGAGTTCTCCGGCCAGTTCCACGACCGGGCCGGAAGGAGTCGTGCGGGTGGTCATGCTCAGCTGTTTCACTGGCGCTCTTCACGGTGGGTTCGGGGCACGCTGACGGCCAGGACGGCCGTGTCGTCGTCCACCCCGGCGCCGAGGGTGTCGAGGAGCACGCGGATGGCGTCGATGGTGTCCGGGGCGGTGGTGGGGGCCAGAGCACGGCCGAAGTCGAGGAGGGCCTCGTCTCCGTACCGGTCGTCGCCCGTGGCGGCGGTGTGGGCCTCGGTGAGGCCGTCGGTGTGCAGCAGCAGGGTGTCCCCGGCACCGAGGCGGAAGCTGGTGGTCGCGATGTGGGCGTCGGGCAGGACACCTACGAGCTGCCCGCCCGGCGTGGGCAGGTAGTCGGCGGTGCCGTCGCCCCGCAGGAGCATCGCCGGAGGGTGCCCGCCGCCGGCGAGAGTGATACGGAAGCCGTCGTGATCGCTCTCGGGGGTGAGCACGCCGAAGATGACGGTGCAGTAGCGCGGGTCGTCACCGTTGTACTCGTGGTTGAGCACGGTGTTCAGATTGCTCAGGACGGCGGCCGGTTCGGGGTTGTAGACGGCGGCGGCGCGCAGGGTGTAGCGGGCGAGTGAGGTGACCGCGGCGGCCGCCGCGCCCTTGCCGCACACGTCGCCCAGGAACAGCCCCCAGGTACCGTTACCGAGGGGGAACAGGTCGTAGAAGTCGCCGCCGACCTCGTCGGTGGAGGCGATGTGATAGTGCGCGGCGACGTCAAGGCCGGGCACGTTCTCCAGCGTCGGCGGCAGCAGGGTCTTCTGCAGCGTGGCGGCCAACTGCTGGAGGCGTTCTCGTTCGGCGTCGGACTCCCTGCGGGCCCGCAGGAGTTCCTCCTCGTAGGCCCGGCGGTCGCGGGCGTCGAAGACCGTGGTCCGGATGAGCAGGGGCTGCCGGTCGTCTCCGGTCTTGACGACCGACGTCACGAGTACGGGCATCCGGCTGCCGTCTGCCGCCTTCATCTCCAAGGCGATGCCGCTGATCTCGCCCTGCATGCGCAACAACGGTGCGAAGTGGGTCTCGTGGTAGAGCCGGCCGCCGACCGTGAGGAGGTCGGAGAACGTCCGCCGGCCCACCAGGTCGCCGCGGCTGTAGCCGAGCCAGTTCAGCAACGTGGTGTTGACCCTGGCGATCTGGCCGTCCATCAGCGTCGACAGGTAGCCGCAGGGGGCGTTCTCGTACAGGTCCTCGGCACTGTCCTCCAGCAAGGCGGAGAACATCTGGTCGTCATGGGGTCGTTCGCCGGACTCGGGCTCAGGGTCCTGGTCGCCATCGGGCCGGCACATCACCGCAGCGTCCCCACGAACGCGGCGATCGCCTGGGCGGTCTCCTCGGGGGCGCTGAGCTGCGGGCAGTGTCCCGTCGCGTTCAGGGTGACCAGTTCGCTGCCCTTGATCTCGGCGTGGACGTAATCCCCCACCTCCGGAGGGGCGATCGCATCGCTCGAGCACTGGGCGACCAGGGTGGGCACCGTCACCCGGGCCAGGTCCGCCCGGTTGTCGGACAGGAAGGTCACGCGCGCGAAGACGCGGGCGATGTCCGGGTCGGTGGCGCAGAAGCTGGTGGTCAGTTCCTCACCCAGTTCGGGGCGCTCGGGGTTGCCCATGATCACCGGCGCCATCGCCCCTGACCAGCCCAGGTAGTTCGCGTCCAGTGACTGCAGCAGTTCCTCGATGTCCTGCGCGGTGAAGCCGCCGCGGTAACCGTCGGCGGGATCGTCGATGAAGCACGGCGACGGGGCGAGCAGCACCAGGCCGGTGAACGATTCCGGATGCCGTGCGGCGGCGAGGACACCCATCATCGCGCTGACCGAGTGCCCCACGAATGTGACCGGACCGAGCCCGATCTCCTCGCAGATCTCCAGCAGGTCGTCGACGTAGCCGTCCAGGCTGGAGTACCGCTCCTCGCTCCATGCGGACAGTTCCGAGCGGCCGGCTCCGACGTGATCGAAGCGGACGACCGTGAAGTCGCGCTCCAGGGTCGGAATGACCAGCCGCCACAAGTTCTGATCGCACCCGAACCCGTGCGCCAGCATCACCACAGGGCCGCCGACTCGGCCGGACACCTTCACCTGGTTCCTGCTGCGCACGTTCATACGGCACATCCTCGCAGACAGGGGACCAGCCGGAGCCTCGACGACCCTGCGTCCCCCTCTCGTGCGGGCGGCCGATGGGCCCGGTCGGCACTGCGCAATGCCCATCCGCGGCGGCGGGAGACGGGCCACGAGGGCGCGGCAGGAAGCCGCACCCTCGTGGTCGTGCCGGTGGGCGGATCAGTAGCGGGGGCCGTCTCTTCGCCTACTACGCCGACGCCGCGGACCCCGCCCACGACGCCATGGTCCTTCTCGACATGCTCGGCGACCAGCAGTCTCCGCATACCGCCGGCCGGAGCACCGGCTCGCACTCGATGGCCGCGTAGCCCGGCGGCTCCCTTCGCCGGCGTGGGAGCGGAGGGGATTCGGGAGCCGCGTCGTGACCGACGAACCGGCCTTCAGACGTTGAGGGTGTAGCCGACCTCAGTGCGGACGACGGTGAAACCGGCCCGCTCGTACAGCCCGTTCGCTCCGGTCAGGCTGTCAGCGTCCACTTCGAGGCTCGCGCGATCGAATCCGTTGTCCTGGGCGGAACGCAGCGCGTGACTGATCAGCGCACCGGCCACGCCGCGCTTGCGGTACGCGCGGCAGGTTCCGATGCGCATGAAGTGTGCGTCACGGACACCGGTCGCCTCGGTGTCCGCGTCCCAGAAGAAGGTCAGCAGCATGCCGACGGCCGCGCCGCTGTCCGCATCGCGCAGCAGGAAGCTGAGGTCAGCGCGGAACGCCTGCCAGCCGAGCAGCCCACGCCACTGCTCCAGGGGCATCGGGACGCCGCCCCTGCGATCGAGGAAGGCCTCGTTGCCGACCGCGTAGAACTCGGGGTCGTTGTCGCCCGAATAGCCCTCGAGGACGAAGCCCTCGGGTGCCGGCACGTCGACAATGGCGGCTCCCAGCGGATGCCGCATGTGCGAGTACCAGCGAAGGGGCGTCATCCCCGCAGCTTGGTAGCAGGCGAGCGCGCTGTCGTTGAGCGCGTTGTTCTGGACGTCGACGGCAAGCCGCAGGCCGGGGTGATGGATCGTGTGCAGCACCTTGGCACTGGCGATCCCGGCGGCCAGCAGCTGAGCGCCGAGTCCTCGGCGCCGATACTCCGGATGTACGCCGCCGCTCACGACCACGCGGTGCACCCCCTCGGCCAGCGGCTTGTGCGCCGCGGAGGAGTAGCCGACCATGCGGTCGCCGTCGAAGGCGCCGACCGTGCCGCGGTCGAGGTCGAGCAGAGGGGCGTTGATCTGGTCGGCAGCGTCGGACTCGGAGTAGTACTCACCGAAATCGTCGACGACCTCGATCGCGTTGAGCAGTTCCGCCAGGGCGGCGGCGTCCGTCGTGGTGATCGGGCGGCGGGTGAGACTCGCGAGGTCGAAGGCCATGGGCCGACGATAGGCAGCGCCTGTTCACGATGTCATCCGGATTCCTCGGCCGGCAGTGCCGTGCACGGGGGCGGCTCGCCGGGGAGGTACGCGCTGATTCCGGAACGCGATGCCGACGAGCCGCTACCGGTGCGTCTACCCGCAACGCGGGAGGGCAGCACAAAGGGGTGGGGTTCGCGGCCCTGCCGGCTGCACGAACCCCACCCCTGGACTGAGCGGTGTCAGATCACCATCGGTACCAGCGGCGACGTCCGCCGCCCTCGGCGGCCCGGAAGACGAACCCGAGCGCCCACACCACCAACACGATGATCGCGATCCACCACAGCGCCTTGAGGGCGAACCCCGCGCCGAACAGGATCAGGGCCAAGAGCAGAACAAGCACCAAAGGAACCATGTCATCAACCTCCTGACTCCGCGTCTGCCCCGCTTGTCGGTCGCTATGCGTAACCCTCGGAGCAGCGGCGAAGCGGACCAAGTGACCACACGGGCCCGCGCCCTGCGCGCGGCGGCGACGGCTCCGCGCGAACACCTCCCTGCGGCAATAGTTGCCGCAGGGCATCGATTCACTCACGGCTACTGCCGCGAAGCCCTCGAGGCCGATGGTGTGAAGGCACGCCGCGTCGGCTGAGGGCCCGCACCGCGCGGGCGGAGCCTACGGGCCCCGGCCCCGGCCCCGGCCACCTGGCGGCCCCCGAGGAACATCAGCGGCGCCCGCCCGGCGACTCTCCGCCGGCGGGCGCCGTCGCAAGAGCGGCGCAGGGGACGGGCGACCGTGCCGTCGGGGGCACGGACGGAGCCCGTACCCCCGGGAGAGCATCCCTCGACCCGCCCCCGGTGTCCTGTGCCGGTCGGGACGGACCGGACGGCACGGCTCCGCGTCAGCGAGCGCTGG
The DNA here is from genome assembly GCF_042889545.1 of Streptomyces sp. NPDC002574. Lineage (NCBI taxonomy): Bacteria > Bacillati > Actinomycetota > Actinomycetes > Kitasatosporales > Streptomycetaceae > Streptomyces > Streptomyces sp. NPDC002574. The sequence continues at coordinate 316,542 of NZ_JBIARB010000002.1, read as the reverse complement.
TGGTCTCGATGTCGACGATGTGGTCGTAGCGCTCCAGCAGCACGAAGAGCTTGATCTTCTGGGTCGTCGCCCCGCTGCCGTAGGTCATGGTGACGATGACCTCGTGGCCGTTGCCCACGGCGCCGTTGTCGGTCACCTTCCACCGCGCCGGGACGTTCTGGGCACGCAGGACGCCGTCCGTGCCGTTGTCCTCCTCCCAGGCCGCCAGCCGCTGCGCGAACTCGGTGTTCAGGTAGTGCTTGCGAAGCGCCGTGGCCAGCGCGCCGTCCGGGTCCTCGTAGTCGCCCTTGGCGTCGATGTACGCGCCGTAGAAGTCGGCGACCCGGGTGACCGCTTCGCCGTTCGTGCCGCTGACCGACGGCGCGGCGACGGCGGACACCTTGACGGGGGCGGTGACGGACGCCTGTGCCGACGCGGTGAGCCCCACCGGCAGGGCCGCGGCGGCGACGAGGCCGGCGATCAGAACGGTGCGGCGGACGTGCTTGCGGGAGGTCGTGTTGCTGTTCATCAGTGTGGTTCCCCGATTTCGATGGGTGCGGAAGTACGTCGCTGTGCGCGGGGCGGCCTCCTCGACCCTCGTGGTGCGGAGGACGGCTCCGGCGACACCAAGAGCATCGGCGGCGTCGCGGTCCGGGGACAACGGACGGCGCCCCATCCGCAACGGTGGAACCATCCCAGGCCTGTTGACCTCTCCTTATAGGGAGTGCCTGGGATGCCGTCCTGGGACGCGAGGCGGGGGGAACCGGTGTCGACCCAGGACGAGGTGGAGGAGTTCGCGGCCCTGCTGCGGCGTCTGAAGGCCCGCACCGGGCGCAGCTACGCGGCACTCGCACGCCGCCTGAACATGAACGCCTCGACGCTGCACCGGTACTGCGCGGGGGACGCCGTGCCGCTCGGCTACGCACCCGTGGAACGGTTCGCCGCGATGTGCGAGGCCAGTCCGGCCGAACGGATCGAGCTGCACCGGCTGTGGGTCCTGGCCGTGGCGGCACGACAGCGGTCCCGGGCGTCGGGCGAAGCCGCACCGGAGGTCGCCGGAGCCCGCGAGGCGGGCAGCGAGGACTCCCCCGTCGATGGACCAGCTGAGCTCGTGTCCGCGGTGGCCGCCGACTCCGCCTCCGAGGCGGCCGCCGACTTTGTGCCCGCCGCGGCGCCCGGCCCCGCGGCCGGCCCGTCGGCGGAACCCCGGCAGGCCCCCGAGAAGGTCCTTGCGGGCTCGTCGCGCGAGCCCGACGCAGCATCGCGCCCCGCCACGCGAATACCCTGGCACAGGCGCCGCTCAGTGGTCACCGCAGCTGTCGTGACCGCGCTGATCGCCACTCTGGGCAGCCTGTCCGCCCTGCGGTCCGGCTACTCCTCGGCCACCGGCGACGACCAGGGGTCCGGCACGACGACCACCCAGGCCGCGGGCGCACGGCACGGCTCGCCGACACCGTCCGCACCCGCCTCCGCCACGCGCCTCCGTCCGACCGGCGCGCCCTCACCGAAAGCACCCGCCGTAGGCGAGCGCTCATCGAGCCCGTCCACGAACCCCTCCACCGAGGCCTCCCCCACCGCCCCGCCCCTCACCTGGACCTCGAACTCCCAGCTCTGGGACGTCGGTTGCCTGCACGACTACGTCATCAACAAGCCACCCCAGCAAGTACCACCACCCCCCGCCCCCCAGGACGCCGCCCCTTGGGCCCGCACCCAAGGCGCGGTCCACGGCGGCCACATACTCCTCTCCATCTCGGTGCAAGGGCGGACGGACACGGCCGTCGTCCTGGAGGCACTACGGGTCCGCGTCATCGGACGCACCGCCCCCGTCAAGGGCACCGTCTACTCCACCGGCCAAGGCTGCGGCAGCGACATGAGCCCCCGCTCGTTCGCCGTGAACCTCGACAAGGACCGGCCCATCGCCCGCCCCGTCCCGGGCAACGACAGCGGAACGACCACCCCGGCACTCCAGATGCCCTACCGAGTGTCCTCCAAAGACCCCGAAGTGCTGTTCGTCGACGCCCGAACCACCAGCTGCGACTGCCGCTGGTACCTGGAACTCGACTGGTCCTCCCAGGGCCGCACCGGCACCGAACGCATCGACGACCACGGCCTGGCGTTCCGCACCAGCAGCATCGAAGGCCTGCCGCACTACTGGTACGCGAACCGGGGCTGGAGCCTCCTCGACAGCTGAGCGGGGCCAACCGCACGCCCGCCCCTCGGCGAGGGGTCGGGCAGGCACGGGCCTACTGGCCGGCCTCGGCAACCCCGGCGTATACGCGCAGGTCGGCGCGCCTGGTCGGCACCCCCCCCCCACCGACGCAAAGCGTCCATGGACGGCCAGGCGGTCTCGTCCCGGTCGGCGACGAAACGCACGACACGCTGCTGCACGTTGCTCAGGTCGGCGAAGGACTGCGGCGGTTCGGCGGGATCGCCCGGGAAAGCCAGGGCGAACAGCATCCGCGCCGTGTAGTACCTGTCATAAAACCCTTCGGCGCCCGTACTGGCAGCCAGGCCGACGAGCATGGCATCGACCGCCTGGAGCGTCGTGGCCTCCGACATCTCGGCCAGGGCCATCGCCGCGAGGCCGCTGTAGGAACCGCTCAGGAACGACATGGTCTCGGTGTGCCCAGGCGGCCGGGCGACGACCTGCGTCAGCACCTCGACAACGGCCGGGCCGGCGATGCCGAACCGCGTCAACGCGAACGCGGAGGCCCAGCGCAACTCGACGACCGGACTGTCCTGGTAGCGTCCGATGAACGGAACGATCGCCGGATCGCCGAGCAGGCCGAGAGCGACCACTCCCGTCGCTGCCGCGCCGGGCGAGCCTTCATCGACGACGAACGCCTTCAAGAGCGGAATCGACATTCCCGCGGACTCAGGGAACCACGCCAGCAAATTCGCCGTCTCGGCCCGCAGTTCAGGGCTGTCCGCAGTCAGCAGGACAGCGAGGGCGGGAAGTGCCTCCCGGACGGCGTCATAGCAACGCACCGAGGCCTCAGCACCGATGAGCACGTGCGCCCAGATCTCCTCGCGCTCCTTGCGTTGCTCTTCGTCGGCCGCTTCGCCGATCCACCGAGCCGAGACGTCGGCTTCACCGCGTAGATTCGCCAGGTTGGTGCGGTCTTCTTGAGGGTCGTAGCCGTTCGGCAGACAGTTGTTGTCCAGCCCGATCGCGATGGCGACCAGCAGACCGACGAACCGATGCCTATTGACCAATCTCGGGTCGAGTGCCATCCGCACGAGGAACGGAACGGTGTACACCGCGGCCTGCGATCGCGTGCCCTGGTGCACGATGTGGTTCGCGAGCTGCGCACTTGGCGGGTACCGGCCGTCCCAGACCCCCGCCTGCATCGCCCGGAGGTGTCCGGGGACGTCGTCGGCCATGCCGTAGGAATGGTGCAGCTGGGCCCAGGGCACGTCGTCGAGGCCGGCAAGAGGGTCGTGGTCGTGGTCCGTCACGGCAGCAGATCCTGGCACAACAGGACCAAGGCGGCGCTCTGGCCCCCTGCCGGCTGGAGCGTCGGACTGTGGGGCAAAGGGGCTCGGCATACGCTGGTGATCAGGCGTCATCCCGCGACGAGACAGGGTCGATCATGGCAGTCGAACCACGGCACGATGTGCGTCCGCTGCGTGCACGTCTGCGCGGCTACCTCCTCGCCGTGCCGATCGCCGCCGCGTGGGCGGTCGTAGGCCACTGGTGGGTGCCTGAACGGTGGTCGGCGAGCATCGTGGCCGTGCTCCTCATCCTTGCGGCATCCGTGCTCTACGGCGAGATCCACGCGTGGCGACTCCGTCGCGTCCGCCGACCGGAGATCAACGGACCGCAACCGTAAGCGTCTGGGGCGTGACGACGCCGACGAACAGCGCCTGCCATGCACGCACGCCCGCGGTTCCAGTTCACCGGTCGTCGGCGCCCTTTCCGTACTCGTCGCCTGAAAAGCGTTCGTCGCCCTTCGTCCACCTGAACTAGCTTCGCTCCGCATGGGAGCACGAGCGCAATACGTGGTGGTCGAGAACGGCGCCTGGAAGCGGTACTACTCGCACTGGGGCGCCAACCGGGTGGTCGACGATCTGCTGCCCGGTCCGGACGCGGCGACACGCTGCTTCCGCGCCAACCGGGAGATCGACGAGTGGCTCGACGATGTGTGGTGCGAGGGCGCCGCACTCGTCGACCACGACCGCCGGATCCTGCTGTGGTTCGCCGACTGCGGCGGCTGGGCCGATCACCTCGCCGCCTGCGCCGTAGTGGCCCGGACATGGCCCGGCTGGGACCTTCGCTTCGCTTACGACGGCATGGGTGCTCTGACCCACCACCTGGGCCTCGGGAGGGACCTGACGCGTGAGCCGGGCTGGTTCGAGACCTTCGAGCCGGCCGGGTTCGCGGACACCGAGTACCCCAACCCCAGCTCCGTCGTCTCCCTCCGCCTGCCCGACGGAAGCGTTCGCGCGTGGGGCAGCGACTGGGAACCCATAGAGCAACTCGCCTCCGGCCCCGGCCTGATCGACCTGCTCGCCGCGACGCCGGCCACCCCCGCGCTCACCGACATGCCGCACGGCGGCGTCCATTTCGACCCGCAGGCCCGCACAGTCTCGCTCTGGGCCGTGCGGACCGTGGTCGGCATCCATCATTGGCCGTTGCCGCGCTGGGAGAACTGGGTCCTGGACTTCCACGGCGCCGACCACTCCCAGCAGGCCGGGCTGCTCCCCCCGGACTTTCCCTTCCCTAGGCCCCCGATCACGGCCGCGCTGCGTCGGCTCGGCCGCGTCGTCCCGCCGATCGACATCGGCGCACTGTCTGCCCTCGTCGCCGATGAGGGAGCCACTGTCGTGGTCAACCCCGCCGCGCTGGTTCCGCACGAACCGGCCGATCCCACCCCCGCCGAACTGACCGCGGCGCGTGCGGCGCTCGATGCGCTGCTCCTGGAGGCGGAGAACGGCTGATCAGCGCTTCATGGACTTCCCATGGCGCGGATCGGACAGGCACCGCGGCCATCTCGTGGGCCGGCGGGCCGCCATGCCAAGATCGCGCAAACGCCCGCGTGTATCGTCATCCGCCGCGGACCTCGGAGGAGCGGATGGAAGAGATAGTCGGCGCAATCGTGCGCGCCATCCTGCGCAGTGTCGCGTGGATCATCATGGAGCTGATCGGCGATGCGCTGCTGGAAGGGCTGAAAAAGGGCATCAAACGGATATTCCGAGTGTTCCGGCCCCGCCGGGTGGCGCCTGCGGCGAAGGTCCCGCCGGAGAAGCAGTAACGAGCCGGAAGCTGCGCCGCACAGCAGGGGCAGGACCGCGTCGCCGCAGGTCAGCCTTTGCCCAGGATGGTCATCGTCCGCCGCCTCAGCCTTCCGACCTGGCACGACGTAGACGCTACTATCGGCCCGTGACGTCACATCCCGCGGATGCCGCGTAGATCCGCGCACAAGCTCAGGGCCGCCTTGCCCGGTGGGCGAAGCGATGCCGCGGTGAGCACGCTGCTCATCGGCGCGTGCCCGGGGCTGCCTGCGTGTGCCGCCGTTCACACGTACCTCTTCGTCAATGCCCTCGACATGATCACGCGCAGCGACAGCAGAATGGCCGGGCTCGGTCCGAGGCGGCCGCTCCGCCCAGGCGGGCCGCTCTATCCGACGGAGAACCCGTGCACGGTGGATGTGGCGACCCAGGAGCAGCCCGAACCGGGGCCCGGCAGACTGACCGTCCGAGTCCGGCTCCGAAGCGAGACGGTCGTCTGGTCCGATCTGATGTACCCGGGCCTCGATGGAAGGCCTGTCGAGGAAGTTCGCTTCCGCCTGGACCAGTACCTGGGCGAGGTCGAGCGAGCGTACGCGGCGTTGCCGCCCGTTGACGACCAAGGCCGCCGACCTTTGACGAGCTGATCGCCACTGCGGTGGTGCGCGGCTCCCGGCCGACTCGTGCGCCGGGACTGCACCGAGGACGGGTCCTGGATTCACGCCCGCGGACGCACGCCTGCCGATCTCGACGTCGTGCGAGCCGAACTCCCCGGGCCGTGGGTCTGCTGACCCTCAACCCACAGCGGGGCAGGCGGTGTCAGGCAAGGCCCCTCCGTTCGTGCGGGCGTACGCCGGTACGTTCGCGGGAAGGCCCGCTTCCGCCGCCGAGGTGTCGAGGTCCGCCCGCACAGCCTCCTTCGTGAGCGGTCCGGTGCCCGCGGGCCGAGGCTGAGGCGACGTCGACGCCGGGGCTGCGGACGTGCCGGCGTCGTCGGTGTCGCAGCCCACGGCTCCGAGCGCGATGGCCGCTACCGCCACGACGGCCCGCTTCATCCTGCGCACAGCCGTACCCCCAGGTCGGGGGCTGTGTGCCCCCGTGATCAGGGGAGGATTGTGCCACGCGGTCCTGAAAGAGCGACACGAATGATGCGGCAGACCAATCGCCGAACCAGCCGTGCCGTAACGACCCGAGCGCTCACGGCGCACACGCTCGGCGTACCCCCGCCTGGGTGGTGACCGCCGTGGGGTGGAACACGGCGTGGGCCGGTCAGGTGACGTGGGGAGCGGGGCGGATGGGGGGCGGTTAGCCTGAGCTGACCAGGGGCCCAGCAAAATCGGGAGCTACGCACGTGGCAAGGCTGGGAGCGTGGAAGTGGGTAGGGAAGTGGAGCCGCCTGCTGCCGGCCCTCTTGCTTCTGGTTGCCGTACTGATCGACATCAGTACGCCCCGCACCGTCAGCGCTTCGGCCCTTTACGCGGCTGCGATCTTGTCGGCAGCGCCTCTGCTGTCCCTACGGGGCACCGTCCTCACCGGGGTGATCGCGCTTCTCGTCGACTGGTTGCTGTTCCGGCGTTTCGGGTATCGCTGGAGTGCGATCGCGTTCAGCGAGCTGATCATGGTTGCGACAGTGACCGTGATCGCGGTCTTCCTCAATCGCGTGCTGTACCACCGGAAGATGCAGCTGGAGTCCGTCCGTGACATCGCGGCGGCTGTTCAGCGTGCTGTTCTGCCACGCCCGCCGGACAGAATCGGTCCGCTGTGCTTTGCCGCACGCTATGAGGCCGCTCAGGCGGATGCGCGGATCGGCGGGGACCTCTACGTCGTGGTCGACACGCCGTTCGGCGTGCGCTGCGTGATCGGCGATGTTCGGGGCAAGGGGATGGGGGCCGTCAGGGCCGTCGCGGTCGGTATCGGGACCTTTCACGAAGCAGCCCGGCACGAGCCCACCCTGACCGGTCTCCTGGAACGGCTGGAGCAAGCCGTCGTCCTCGAAGCTCAACAGTCCGGGATCCTGACCGAGTTCGAAGGCTTCGTCACAGGCGTACTGGTCGAGTTCCCCCCGCGGGGCAACGAGGTCCGACTGGTCAACCGAGGCCATCCGGCGCCCTTGCTGATCCTCGGAGACACGGTGCGATATGTCGAGCCCTCAAGGCGAAGCCCGCCCCTGGGCTTGGGGGCTCTCGACCACAGCCCCGCGTGCGTCGACACGATGGCGTTCCCCGACGGGGCCACTCTCCTGCTCTACACCGATGGACTCACCGAAGCACGGAACGAGACGGGCATCTTCTACGACCCCACCGGCGTATGCACGGAACATCGCCATGCCGGCCCAGACGCGCTTCTCGACGCTCTGGTCGCCGACCACTGCCGACACGCCGGTGGCCGGAGAGCTGATGACATGGCGCTCCTCACCATCACCCGTGTGCCCAACAACTCATGACCGATGAGCGTGCGCCGGCCATTCGGGCCTTCGCCATCCGAGCGGAGCACCATCTTGTGCACGACGCCCGCGGCCAAGGTCGCGTGGGAGAAGCGGCCCGGAACCCCGTTCATGGGGCTCCGGGCCGCTGTGCTGCGTCGTGGCGCCGGTCAGACGTGCGGCATTACCACCAGATGACGGCGTATCCGGCGCCGCCGTCAGGGGCAACTCGTCGGTGGAGCGCGCCGCCGTCGCCGCCGGCACCTGCCCCCGACGGCGTGGGTTCGACGATGCCGTTGACCGCAGGCTGACCCCCCTGGCCTGCCGGCCCATCGGCAGTGACGGGTGGCTGACCTGCGGCGCCTTGACGGGTCGTACCGCTGGTCAATTGACAGGTGCCCATTCCGCCAGGACTGGTCGTCAGGGGAAGGTGGCCCCCGAAGCGTCCGCCGGCGCCGCCGCGTGCGGTGGCGGTGACACCGCCATCGCCGGACATAGTGGTGTCCGCCCCGTCGGCGCCGTCCTGCCCGGTGGACGGGCTGCCTGCCCCGCCCTGACCGACGACTACTGGGTAGGCCGTTCCGGGGGTCACCGGGACGGCGCACCAGGCGAAACCACCGGCGCCCCCGCCTCCGCCGAAGGGGACGGAAGTCAGTTCTTGACTGGCGCCCCCGCCGCCCCCGCCCCCGCCCCACATCTGCACGAAGACCTTGGTGACCCCGGCGGGAGGAGTGAACGTCGCGGCTCCGACGGTGAAGTCCACCAGGTCGTGGGGAGCGGCGTCGATCCCAGGCGGCCCGACCGGGCCCTGACTGCCGGTGTCGCCCATCGGCCCTTGCGGCCCCGTGGGCCCCTGCGGGCCAGTCCCGCCCTGAGCCCCCTGAGGACCGGCAGGTCCAGCGGGGCCCTGCGGGCCGGGAGGTCCGGAAGGGCCGGGAGGACCGGAAGGACCGGGGCGCCCCGGACGTCCGGGGTAGCCGGGGCGGCTTGGGCACCACCCGGGGAAGTCGGGGAAGAGGAAGCACGGGTCCGCGAAACCGGCCGGCGCGGCGGGTTTCACCGCTTCAGCATGGCCGTCGTTGGCGCTTCCCGCGTACGCACCACCTGCCAGGGCACTGGACGCCAGGGCCACGCTCGCAGCCGACGTCCACAACCGGACACCGCCTCGACGCAGCCGCCGGGGCGCCTGAGGCATGGCTATTCGGGACAACACGTCACCTCCAGGAAGGGGCCCGCAATGGACAGCGGACGCCGCCCCACCGGGAGAGAAGAGCCATCGGGACGGCCACGAGCCCACAGCAAGACTCGCCCTGCGTTGCCCGTAGTGCACATCGGGTAGGCGACCGGGTGATCACACGCCTTCAACGGCAGTGCTCCGGCACTGCTGGTGGGTGCAGCGACAACGGCTGCGTCAGGCGTGCGGCGCATCCATGTCGATGGGAGGACCCTGCAGGTGACCCGTGGCGCGGCTCAGGCGGCAAGAACCACGTCACCTGGCCTACAGGTGCTGACGCCTACTCAACCTCACCCGTCTGCGCATAGGGCCGGATGGCCACCGTGACATCCATGTCGAAGGCGTTCGTCCCGGCCGCGGACGGCAGGCCCAGGACCCGGTCGAGCACGCGCCTCAGGGGGCCGCAGCCAGTGGTGCCCGGGGCGGCGAACTCCGCGTCCTGGGCGCCGAAGGCGGCGACCAGGGGGTCCTGGGATATCACCCGGGTGGGATCGGTGTCCTTGAGCACCAGGTGGACCGCGTCGCGATCGTTGCCCACCGAGCAGCCCGACGACGGCATGCCCGGCAGCCCGTGCGCCCAGCCTATGGCGAACTTGATGTCGAACTCGCCGCGCCGGGTGTCGTCGGACAGGAAGTCCGAGTAACCGCCGTACTGCGGGGTCAGGGTCAACGGGGTGCCTCCGACCTGGACCGGCGCAGCGGTCATCCCCCCGAAGATCTGGCGGTATTCACCGTCCACACGGCCTTCCGCGAAGGTGATCCTCATGGGTTCGGTGAGCGGCTCGTCGACGGCGCCCATGCGGAGGTGCCCTGTGGCGTGCATGGCCTCGCAACGCCAGGTCCCGGGGTCCGCTCCCGCGGGCAGCTCGTCGACGGTCGGGCAGGCCGAGAAGTCGAACTCGGGTGGACTCACTGCCCGTTCGACTCCTCGCGCGGGTGCGGCGCCCAGGACGAGCCCCACAATCAGGGCCCCTGCGGCAGCTCTGGTGAAGCGGCGGACTGCGGGATTCGACGTCACTCGGTTCGGTGTCATGCGTCACAGCATTGCAGAGATTTCTCTGCAGAGGAAGGTCTGCAGAGAAATTACTGCTGTCTGGATAGACTGACGCCATGACGAAAGAGCGCAGCGCGGAAGCCGCAGAGCAGCAGCGCACGGTCAACAGCCCCGAGGTGCTCAAGGCCCTCTCGCACCCCCTGCGCCTGCGGATCCTGCGCCACCTCGGCACAGCGGGCCCGGCCACCTCGACCACGCTGGCCGCCGCCCTCGGCGAGAACACCGGGACGCTCAGCTACCACCTGCGCATGCTGGAGCGCAGTGGCCTCATCGAGGACATCCCCGAGCGCTCCACCGGGCGTGAACGCTGGTGGCGCGGGGTGCGCGGCCTCGACATCCGCAGACCGCCGCAGGACGAGCTGACGGAGGCCGAGCGCGTCCTGTCGGCCGAGCTCGACCGGATGAGGATGGAGGAGGACGTCGAGCTCGCCCGGCAGTTCACCGCCGGACAGGCGGAGTCCGAAGGCTGGATGCGAGGTTCACGCAGCCTCGTCCACCTCACGAAGGACGAGCTGGACGCGTTCCACGACGATTATCTGACCCTGCTCGCGCGCTATGCCCGCGGGCCCGAGGACGCCCCCGACGACGCACGACCGGTGCTGCTCCGCTGGTTCGGCCTGCCCGCCGACTGACCGGCAGGGCGGCGCAAGGGAGTCCGACGGCCGCTCAGTCGCGTGCGAATCTGGCGGTCTCGTTCCGCCACAGGTCGGTGCCGCTGAAGGGGTTGCGCTGAAGCCGCCCCTGCAAGGTGCGCACCAGGAACCCCACGATGCCGTACTCGTAGCGGGACCACGCCGGCTCGTCAGGACCGTGGTGCCTGCGGCAGACGACGACCGACCACGCGTCCGGCTCACCGTTGGTGCTCCAGAACGCGCCGTCGCCGTCGGGGGTGTATCCCCAGACGAAAAGGCCGCCGTACACCAGGTACTCCGGATAGAGGCCTTCCACGCCTTCATCCGGGTAGGCCTCGCTCGGAGAGACGCCGGAGACCTTTCCGACCTCGGAAGCGCCGACCGGAGCATGGATTCCGAGGTAGTGCGAGATCTCGCCCGGACCGTACGTCTCCATCAGCCACAGATAGTCAGCGGGCAACGCGGTCCCGTAGCCCCGCACGATCTCGTCCGTGCTCAGCAAGCCCGCCCACTTCTCAGCGGGCGGCTCGAGGAGCCGCAACACGCAGGGGCCGGCCCGGTTTCGGGCCGGCCCCTGCGTCCGGTGCGGGAAGGGTGCGGACGGGTCTACGGGTAGCTGACCAGGTAGGCCACGTTGCTGGAGGCCGTGACCTGGTTGCCGGTGTTGTCGATGATGTGGTTGATGGTGCCGGCACCGCCCAGGACCGTGGTGACCATGCTGTGGAACTTCACCGTGGACGCCGTGGGCACCTCGATGCCGTGGCCGAGCACCAGGGACGGGTTGTCACGGAGGTAGGCGTAGACGCCCACGCCCCATGCCTCGTGCGAGGTGACCGAGTTGGCGACCTTGTACGAGGCGTAGCCGAGATCGCCGCCACTGGTGGTCCAGGCGGCCTGGTTGGGCACGTCGTAGGGGGTCTCGCTCTGGTAGAAGTAGGTGCGGCCACCGTTGCCGTTCCAGGTGGTCTGGTACTTCTGGTAGTGCTCGACCGCCAGGCCGTACATGGTGACGTTGTTGCCGTTGACGATCAGTCCGTTGGCGGCCGGGTTGGTCGTCCAGCCCACGCCGTTGGTGTGGTCCCCGCGCCACAGCCACAGGTCGTCGCCGATGACGTCGTTGCTGTTGACGACCAGTGTCTGGGTGGCCTTGCCCGGGATGTCGCCGCCGATGCGGAAGAACACGTCGTGCAGCACGATCGGGTCGGCGGCGTGACCGGCGGTGGACCCGGCCGGGCCGACCTGCATCAGCGTGGCGGAGTTGGTGGTGTTCGCGCTGATCAGCAGTCCGGCGATGTCGATGCCGTCGACGTCGGCCGTGGTGATCGCGGCGTTGCCGTTGTCCGGGACGAGGGTGGCCAGGCCCATCCCGAGCACGACTGTGTCGGGGCGGGTGACGTTCAGAGCGGCGGACAGGTGGTAGACGCCCGGCGTGATGATCAGGTTCTTGCCCGCGGCGAGCGCGTTGTTCATCGTCGTGGCGGTGTCACCGGGCTTGGCGATGTAGAACTGGTCGATCGGCAGCGAGGTCCCGGGGGGCGTGCCGTTGACCCAGTCCGGCCCCTGGACGTTGGTGCGCGGTGACGGGACGAAGACCTTCCAGGCGCCCGTACCGTCGACGTAGACGAACGGCTTCTCCCGCATGACCGGGCTCTGGGCCACGGTGGTGTAGGGAGGGTTGGGGAAGGACGTGGCCGGGGCGCCGGTGTCACCGACGAAGACCATGTTCCAGTTGCGGCCGGTCCAGCCGCCGTTCAGCGCGGTGTTCCGGGTCAGGAACTGCTGCTGGGTCCCGGAGTTGACCTGGCCGGATATCCGGGAGTCGGCGATGAAGCCCCCGCTGGACCAGTTGGTGCTGGTGCCGTGGGTGTCGTCCCACAGCTTCACGCTGCCGTGCACGTCCATCCGCCGGAACGGGTCGGCCTGCGAGACGGCCCACATGGTGCTGCCGGAGCTGGGGCTCAGCGACATGTTCTCGACGTCGCGCCAGAAGTTCTGCGTGGCGTTGCCGTCCTCGAGGTGGCCTTCGACGTGCACGCCGCCACCGGTGATCGAGACCTGGGTCGGCGACAGGCCGAGCCCGGAGACCTGCGTGTAGTAGCCGACGGGTATGTCGACGTTGTACGTGCCGGGAGTGAACAGCAGGGCGTTGCGCTGGGTGCCGAACTCGTTGGTTCGCTGGGTGGCGTAGACCGAGTTGACCTTCGACTGGATGGCGGCCGCCGACATCGACGGATCGAAAACCGTCACGTTGGGGCCGAAGTCCGGTGTGTTGGGCGGCGGTGTGACGCCGCCGGAGAGCGCGAAGGACTGGGCGGCGGTGCCGTTGCAGGTGTACTGCTGCAGTTGGACGCTGTCCGCGGTGGACGCCGACGGGACATCGAGGCACTTCCCGCTGTTGCGGTTGACGAAGTGGTAGGAGCCGGAGGCCTCGGCGACCGGCAGCCACTGCTGGTTGGTGCCGCCGCCGTAGAGCCACAGCTGGGTCAGCGCGCCGTCGGCGGTGGAGACGTCGGTCTCGTCCCATACCTGATTCGGCGCGGAGGCCGCGCCGATCCGGTAGTAGCCGCTGTCGGTCGCGGTGAACTGCCAGGACTGGGCGGCGGTGCCGTTGCAGGTGTACTGCTGCACGGCCGTGCCGTTCACGGTGGTCGCGGCACGCGCGTCCACGCACTTGCCGCTGTTGGCGCTGACGACGGTGGTGGGGATGGTGGGGATGGTCGCCGCCCCGGCCTCCGGGGCGGCGAGCAGGGTGATGCCGGCGGCGACCGGCAGCAGGGTGGCGGTGGTGAGGACGGTGGTGAGTCTGCGGTGACGGCGGACTCGGACGAGCACGGCGGGAGCGTTGGTCACGCGTGTCTCCTCTGTCGCGTTGCGGGGTGCGCGAGCTGGATCGGACGGTAGGAGCCGGCGGCCCGGGCGTCAATACAAACCAAAAATTAAGTCGTGAATTATGGGGCCCGCATGAAGATATGACGGATCGTCAGGATGCTCGGTACCGACTCGCTCCTCGGCAGGACCGGCACTCGTCGGCACATGGCTGCACGATGTGCCGCGACGTTCCGCTCACGCCTAGGGACGTTCGGTAACGAGGAGGGCGGGTCTGGAATCACCCCTTTGTTCATTTTTGGGAGTGTTGTTAGCATTGTTTGCATATATACGTTATCGGCGCTAGGCTCCCTTGTTGTTGGGCTGGAACACCACCCATCCACCGAGGACGACGACCGGCTCGGCTTCCGCCCCACCACGGGCGCCCCGGGCCCCGGCGCCACCGCCGGCCGTTCCCGACGCCGGCCCGTGCCGCTCGTCCCGTCGGACCTCCGATGCCGCCAAGCGTCGTGATCCGCGCGATCCGCGACGTCCCCGAGCAGGAGAACATCCCGTGACCATCACCATCGACAACCCCGTTCAGCAGCTACTCATCGACGGCACCTGGCAGCAGGCCGCCGACGCGCACACCTACGTCGCCCGCGACCCCTTCACCGGCGAGGTCGCCTCGCGGGCCGCAGCGGCCGCTCCCGCGGATGCCGTACGCGCGTGCGACGCCGCCGAACGTGCCTTCCCCTCCTGGGCCGCGCTGCCGCCCAACGAACGCCGCCGCCTGCTGTGGGCCGCGGCCGAGCGACTGGAAGCACGGGCCGCGGAGATCTGCGCGGCCATCACCGCGGAGATGGGCGGCACCGCCGGCTGGGGTCACTTCAACACCACCGCCCTCGCCGAGAAGTTCCGCTACGCGGCGAGCGCCGTCCACGAGGGCCTCACCGGCCAGCTCATACCCTCCGAAGTACCGGGCCGCACCTCGATCGCGGTCCGCAGGCCGGTCGGCGTGGTCGCCTGCCTGATCCCGTGGAACGCACCGGCTCTGCTCGTCGGCAACTCGGTCCCCACCGCGATGGCCCTGGGCAACACCGTGGTGATGAAGGCGTCGGAACAGACCCCGCGCACGCACGGCCTGGTCGCCGAATGCCTCGCCGAGGCCGGACTCCCCGACGGGGTCTACAACCTCGTCACCAACGCCCCCGCGGACGCCCCCGACGTAGTGGACGCGCTGATCGCCCATCCGGCGGTCCGCAGGGTGCACTTCACGGGCTCGACCCGGGTGGGCCGGATCATCGCCCAGAAGGCCGCCGCGCACATGAAGCAGGCGATCCTCGAACTCGGCGGCAAGGCACCGGCCCTGGTCCTCGCCGACGCCGATCTCGACCGGGCGGTCAGCGCCACCGCCTTCGGCTCCTTCGCCAACTCCGGACAGGGCTGCCTGTCCACCGAACGCATCATCGTCGACCGTTCCGTCGCCGACGAGTTCACGCGGCGACTGGCCGCCCTCGCCGCCACCGTCAGGTGCGGCGACCCCCGCGACCCGTCGACGATGCTCGGCCCGGTCGTCGGAGCGGACAGCATCACGCGATTGTCCGGCCTGGTGAACGACGCCGTCACGGCCGGCGCGCGGCTGCTGACCGGCGGAACGGCCGACGGCCCGTGCTTCACACCCACCGTGCTCGCCGACGTCACTCCCGACATGCGCGTCTACCGCGAGGAGTCCTTCGGTCCCGTGGTCGCCGTGATCTCCGTCGACGGGCCCGAGGAAGCCCTGCGCATGGCCAACGACAGCGACTACGGGCTGACCTCGGCCGTCTTCAGCCGGAACATCCCCCTCGCCCTCGACCTCGCCAAGCGCATCAACGCCGGCATGTGCCACATCAACGGCACCACGCTCGACGACGAGCCGCAGAGCCCCTTCGGCGGCGTGAAGAACAGCGGTCACGGAAAGTCCGGCGGGCGCGCCGGGCTGGAGGAGTTCACCGAACTCCAGTGGATCACCATCGAAGGACCCCAGCCGCCGCGCTACCCCATCACGGAGTGACCGCGCCGCCCGCGAGGCCCACGCACAGGAGTCAACGGGAAAGCGGCACAACCGATCAACAAATCCGGGGACGGACCACCATGGAATCAACCACCGACAGCTACGACTACGTCGTCGTGGGCGGCGGGACGGCCGGCTGCGTGATCGCCGCACGGCTGACCGAGCACGACGACGCAAGGGTGCTCCTGCTGGAGGCGGGCACGGCGCACACCACGACCGACATGAGCGCGCCCCCCGCTTGGCCCGCCCTGCTGAGCACCTCGGCGAACTGGGGAGACACCACCGTCCCGCAGCGGGCCACCGGTACCGCCGTCCCCATCGCGCGCGGGCGCGCGCTGGGCGGCGGATCGGCCATCAACGCGATGAACTTCGTGCGCGGCCACCGCTCCAGTTACGACGCCTGGGCGGAATCCGGCCTGGCCGGCTGGGGGTTCGACGACCTCCTGCCCTACTTCAAGCGCAGCGAGAACACCTCCGGACGCGATCCCACGCTGCGCGGCGTCGGCGGCCCCCTGACCGTGGGACCGCCCACTCCCCCGAACCCGGTCGTGGCGTCCCTGCTCGAAGCGGCGGCCGAGACGGGCCACCCGCGCGCGTCCGACATCAGCGGCGGAGCCGACGAGGGATTCGGCTGGGCCGACCTGAACATCGTCGACGGCAGGCGACAGAGCGCGGCCGACGCCTACCTGACGCCCGCCCTGCACCGCCCCGGTCTGACCGTGGTGACCGGGGCCCTCGCCCACCGTCTGCGCATCACCGGCGGGCGGTGCACGGCCGTGGAGTACAGCACCGAGGACGGCACCTTCGCGGTCGGCTGCACGGGCGAAGTGGTCCTGACCGCGGGCACCATGGGGTCGGCGCAACTGCTGATGCTCTCCGGCGTCGGCCCCGGCGAACACCTGCGCCGTACGGGCGTCGACGTCCTGGTGGACCTGCCCGGTGTCGGGGCGAACCTCCACGACCACCCGATGACCAACGTCGTCTACCGGTCGGCGCGTCCGGTCCCGGCGGCAGCGAACAACCACGGCGAGGCGTTCGGCCTGGTCCGCACCGAGCCCGGGCTCGACGGCCCCGACCTCCAAGTGCTCTTCATCGACGCCCCGGGCCACATCCCGGCCGCCGACATGCCCGGGGCGGGACAGGGATACACCATCGGCGTCTCTCCGATGCTGCCCCGCAGCCGTGGCAGCGTCCGCCTCGCGAGTACGGATCCCTGCGTCCTCCCCCTGGTGGACCCCGACTACTTCGGCGACGACCGCGACCTCGACACCGCCCTGCGGGGCCTGCGTCTGGCGCGGGAGATCGGTCGGGCGCACGCGCTCGACGCATGGCGCGGTCACGAGGCCCAGCCGGGCCCGGGGACGACCGGCGACGACGCCCTGCGCGACTACGTGCGCAGGACCCTGGCCCCTTACCACCACCCCGTCGGTACCTGCCGCATCGGCGACGACGCCGCGTCCGTCGTCGACACCACCCTGCGGGTGCACGGCGTGGACGGCCTGCGCGTCGCCGACGGCTCCGTCATCCCCTCGATCCCCTCGGCGAACACCAACGCCACCGTCTGCGCCATCGCCGAACGGGCCGCCGAGATGCTGCGGCCCTGACGGAAGGGGTTCACGGGCGGCCTGGACAACCTTCCGCATCTGCCGCACCCACCGACCCGGCGAACCTTCGCAGTCACAGACCGATCCCCTTCCAGCAGGCTGCCACCTGCGATTCCAGCTGGCCCGGACGAAGAGAAAACCCTTTCGGCGCTGTCAGCGATCTCTGTTAGCTTCGTCCGGCTCGTGTGATCCACGAGCCTCGATCACAGGGGAGGGCCACTTGACAGGGTTCGGAAGGACGCACCGGCGGAGACAGATGGTGGTGGGGAGTTGCGCGGTGGCGCTGCTGGTCACCGCTACCGGTACGGCGCACGCGCTGGACAACCTGCCGCCGAAGCAGCCACTGGTCCAGGACCTCCAGTCGGAGGGCAAGGCCTGTGCGACCGGCGACGACACACCGTACATCTCGCAGCTGCCCAGGCTCCGTGCCGTGCTGTACGACCCGGAGGAGGACAACCAGCCCGGCGAAGGCAGTGCGGTCACGGGCGAGTTCGAAGCCTGGTGGACGGACGCGGCAGGTGTGCAGCAGCGCCGCGGCTTCACCACCGGCACCTTCTCGTCAGGGGCCCCGTTCTCCTGGACGATACCGAACGACGTCCCGGCGAACACGGTCGTCTCCTGGCACGTCCGCGCGAACGACGGCCGGGCGACCTCCGCATGGAGCGATGAGGGCGACGGCTCGGTCTGCTCGTTCGTGTACGACGACGCGAACCCTGAGAAGGCGACGATCAGTTCCCCCGAGTACCCCGAGGACGTGTTCCGGGTGGACGGGGTCGGCGTCTACGGCCACTTCACGATGGACTCGCCGTCCGACGACGTGGTGTCGTACACCTACCGTTTCCTGGGCGGTCCGGTGGGGACCGTCTCCGCCCAGCGGCCGGGCGCAGCCGTGACCATTCCGTACCTCCCGCTGACTTCCGGGCCCAATCGGCTGACGGTTCAGGCGATCGACAGGTCGGGCCGACCCAGCGCTGAGTCGCAGTACGAGTTCAACGTGAAGTCCGGGCGTGCCCCTGTCGCCCATTGGAGGCTGGAGGACCCCGCGGGCTCCCGTTCCGCGGCTGCCGAGACGGGCTCCGCCGCCCGTGCCGGCACCGGCGTGGCCTTCGGCGGCCCTGCGCCCGCGGGCACCGCGGCCGCCACCACGGTCAACCTCGACGGCAGCGGCCACGGCTTCCTCACCACGGACGGCCCGGCCACCGACATCGGCAAGACCTTCGCCGTCAGCGCCTGGGCGCGGCCCGACGAAACCGGCCGGACCATGACCGTCGCCAGCCAGGACGCGGACGGCAAGGCCGGCTTCAGCCTCGGGCTGCGCAGCCAGGACCCCGGTCCGGTCTGGTCGTTCGCGATCGCGGGCGCTCAAGTGTCCGGTGGCGCGCCCGAGACCGGCGAGTGGGCCCATCTGCTCGGGCTCTACGACGCCGAGACAGGCCGCGCACATCTGTACGTCAACGGCCACGAGGTCGGCACCGCCGCGGAAGCGTCTCCCGCCACGACGGCCGGCGCGTTCCAGATGGGACGCACCCGCGGGACCACCGGCTACCGTGACCGGTGGGACGGCGACGTCAGTGACGTACAGGTCTACGACCGGGTCGTCGTACCGGGTGAGATGGCCGAACTGGCGCTGCGCAGGCCCAACCTGCTGGGCCACTGGTCGCTGGGGAGCGAGGAGGACGGCACGAGCCCCGAGCAGTCGGGCGGCGCGCCGCTGCGACTCGGCGCGGGGGCTTCGATCTACCGTGTGTCCGACAGTTCGTGCATCCCGGACCTCGACCCCGACTGCACCTACATGCCGCCGCCGCTCGTCGGCGAAGGGCATCTGCGCTTGGACGGGGAGACCGGGTACGCCGCCGCAGACGGGCCCGTCGTGGACACCGGGGACAGCTTCACCCTCGGCGTCGTCGTGCGCCTCGCGGACTCCGTGCCGGCCCATCCGATGACCGTGCTGTCGCAGGCCGGTGAGCACACCGACGCCTTCAAGGTGCGCTACGAGCCGTCCACGCACACCTGGCAGCTGGTGATGCCGGAGAAGGACGAGGTCGGAGCCCCCGAGAAGGTGGTGTCCCAGATCGCGGCCGCGGACGGCGGTGAGGGCCAAGGGCACCGTCTCGTCGTGATCTACGACGACGGGACCGACACGGTCAAACTCTTCGCCGACGGCTACACCAACGCCCAGGCGACCGCGAGCCTCCCCAACGGCTGGCACAGCACCGGTGACCTCCAGATCGGCCGCGCGAAGGACGGTGACGGCTGGGGCGAGTACCTCCACGGCGATGTGGACGAGGTGCAGGCCTACTCCGGTGCGCTCCGGGACACGGACGTGTTCGGCCTGGGCGGGGAAACGAATCCCTGCCTGTGCTACTGACCTGTCCCCCTTGAGTCCTGAGGTCCGACCTCGCGACGGCCCGCCGAAACCCAGGTTCCGGCGGGCCGTCGGGCTCCGGCCAACCGGCACGCGCGGCTCAGCCCGCGTCGAGCAGCCAGCGCACCTCGCGGCGCAGCAGTTCGCGGCGGGTGGCCGACGCGTAGGACTCGACGCCGTGTCCGAGCGCGTCGTAGACGGTCCGCTGCCTGCCCTGCGAGCGGGCGAGGACGAGCGGGTGGTCGCGGCCGTCGAGGGCGTGCGCGAGGAGCACGTCCGCCGGGCGGAGCACGTCCAGGTGGCTGTAGAGCTCGTCGTGGACCGTGACCTCGTCGAGGCCGGCCAGGACGGGCCCGGCCGCCGGGGTCAGTCGCTGCGGGCCGATGGGCGGGTGCATCGACACGCCGTCCACCCAGCGCACCCCGAGGCGCCGCGCCCACGCGGGCACCGCCCCGAAGGTGTTCGCCGCGGTGTGGACGCCCAGGACCGGCCGGTCGGAGGCCAGGTGGTCGAGGAGGGCCGCCGAGGGATCGGTCCCCGGTCCGGGGGGCGACCCCAGCCCGCTGTTGACGATCAACAGGTCGGCGTCGGTCAGGCCGGCGCGGTCGGAGCGGCCGGTGGTCTCCACGGTGCAGGTCCAGCCGGCGGCGTCCAGACAGTCCGCGATGGCCTGCGATGTCGCCGTGAAGTCGTGCCAGGGGTCGTCGACCCCCGACACGCCGGAGAGGATGACGATGCGGCTCACGGGATGCTCCAGGGGCGTGGCGCGGGAAGAGCGGGCACGGGGACGTCCGGGGGCAGCAGGCCCTCCTCCCGCAGCCGTCCCCACAGCGCCGGCGGGATCTCGGTCGTCGCCCAGTCGAGGTTCTCACGCAGTTGGGCCTGCGAGGCGGGGCCGGTGAGGACGCAGCCCACGGACGGGTGTCCCAGCGGGAACTGGAGCGCTGCGGCAGCGGTGGGTACCCCGTACGCGCGGCAGATCCGCGCGATCCGCGCCACCGTCGCCCGGATCTCCTCGGTCACCGGCCGGTAGCGGAACTGCGATTGGACGGCTCCGTCGATCAGCCCGCCGTGCATGGCCTGGGCCGCGACGACCGTGACGCCCCGACGCTCGGCCTCGGGGAGCAGTTCGAGGCGGGCCTGCGAGTCGAGCAGGGTGTAGACGCCGGCCGCCAGCACCACGTCGATGTCGGTCTCCCGGATGAACCGGGCCAGCATGGGCGCCTGGATCATGCCGACCCCCACCGCGCCGATCACCCCTTCGTCCCGCAGCCGCGCGAGTGCGGGCCACGCGCCGTCCAGGGCCTGTTCCCAGTGGTGATCGGGATCGTGGATGAAGACCATGTCCACCCGGTCGACGCCCAGCCGCCGCAGGCTCTCGTCGAGGGAGGTGAGGACTCCGTCGTGGCTGAAGTCGTAGATCCAGCCCGCACCGGTGCGCGCGGTGTCCGGGTGGCCGGGCCGGACCAGCCGGCCGACCTTGGTGCTCAGCACGTACGCGTCCCGCGGCCGTCCCCGCAGCATCCATCCCAGCAGCAGTTCCGAGCGCCCGTCGCCGTACATCGGTGCGGTGTCGTAGTAACGGAACCCGCTGTCCCAGGCCGCGCCCAGGCAGTCCATGGCCTGACTGGCCGGTACGGGCGGCTGCGCGATGGCCGCCGCGCCGAAGCCGAGGCGGGGCAGCCCGGCCGCCACCGGCCGCGGGCCGGCACCGTGACGCATCAGGCCTTCACTCCCCCGGACAGCAGGTCGACCCGCCAGTACCGCTGCAGCGAGAGGAACAGCAGGGCCAGCGGAACGATCGACAGCAGCACGCCGATGATGACGATGGAGTACTGCGCGGCCTGGCCACCGGTGATGATCAGCAGTCCGTACAGCCCCTCGGTGAGCGGGTAGAGGCGGTCGGTGTTGAGCATGACGAACGGCAGCAGGAAGTTGTTCCAGATGGCGATGAACTGCAGGAGGAACACGGTCACCAGGGCCGGGGCCATGAGACGGGTGCCGATGGACAGGAAGATGCGCCACTCCGACCCCCCGTCCACGCGGGCCGCCTCCAGGATGTCGTCGCTGACCGAGGCCTCCGAGTAGATCTTGCACAGGTAGATGGCGAACGGGCTGACCAGTTGCGGGAGGATCACCGCCGCGTAGTTGTTGGTCAGCCCGACCTTCGCCAGCATCAGGAACTGCGGGATGGCCAGCATGATCTGCGGGAGCAGCACCGCGGCCACGATGATCCGGAACGTCCAGACGCTGCCGCGGAAGCGATACTTTCCCAGCGCGTACCCGGCGCAGCCGCAGATGACCGTCGACAGCGCGGCGCCGCCGAAGGCGTAGATCACGGAGTTGAGCGCCCAGCGCGCGAAGATGCCGTCGTTGTACGTGAACAGCGCCTCGATGTTGGAGACGAAGCCGCCGTGGAACGAGGGGGTGAACGGCGCCGTGGAGAACAGCTCGTCGTTGGTCTTGGTGGACGCGATCACGATCCAGACCACGGGCAGCACGCAGTACAGCGCGCCGAGGCCGAGGATGATCGTGGGCACCAGATTGACGCGACCGGAGGGCGTCCGCCGGCGCGCGGCCGCCGAGGCGGCCCCGGTGGTGACGGCGCTCATCGCTCACTCCTTCGGGAGATCCTGCGCAGGATCAGGTTGGCGACCGCGGTGGCCGTGACGGTCATGACGATGAGCAGGAACGACGTGGCCGCTCCCTGGTGGATGTCGTTGTTGACGAAGGCGTCGGTGTAGACGCGCATCAGCGGCACCCAGGTCGAGCTGATCGCGTTCGCGACGGGTTTGAGGGTGGTCGGTTCGTTGAACAACTGCAGCGCCCCGATCAACGAGAACACCGTCACCAGGGTCATGGTCGGGGCGAGCAGCGGCAGCTTGATGCGCAGCGCGATCTGCAGCTCGCCGGCCCCGTCGATCTCGGCGGCCTCGAACAGTTCGCGCGGCAGGGAGCGCAACGTGGTGTACAGCACCACCATGTTGAAGCCGAGCACACCCCACACCGCCACGTTGGCGACCGAGAAGAACACCTCCCCGGAGCCGAAGTAGTCGATGCGGTCCCCGCCGATCGGGCTGGTCGCCGGCAGGTACATGAAGCCCCACAACAGCGAGGCGATGACACCCGGTACGGCGTACGGCAGGAAGATGGCCAGTCGCGCGATGCCGACCAGCCGCGCCCGCTTCGCGTCGAGGCAGAGGGCGAACAGCGTGGCGAAGAAGATCGTGGCGGGCACGCCGATGCCCGCGACCAGCAGCATCCGCAGGATGCTGTGCCAGAACTCGGAGTCGGCCAGGGTGGCCCGGTAGTTCTCCAGGCCGGCGAAGACCTCCTTCGGGTCCTCGTTGCCGAGCAGGCCTCCGCCGATCTGCGGCTTGAGGAAGCTGAGGTAGAGGGCGTAGGCGCCGGGGGCGACGGTGAACAGCAGGAACAGCAGCACCGCGGGCGCGAGCAGGAACTGCGGCAGGAACGTGCGCCGTCGCCTCCCGGACCGGGACCGCGACGCCGGGGCGACGCCACCGGGGAACCGGCGGGGACCCGCGCCACGGGGCGGTGTGCCGGGCCCGGGGCGCGGGGCCGCCTGCTCCTCGATGGCACTCATGAGCCCTTCTTCCCCTCGTGTCGATGCGCGGGTGGTTGGGTGCGCGGGTGGTTGGGTGGGTCAGCCGGTGACGTCGAAGCCGCGTTGCTTCATGTCGTCGACCGTCGCCCGCTGGATCTCGGTGAGTGCCGCGGACAGCGGCGTTTTGTTCTGCAGCGCGGCGGCGAAGGCGTTGGAGTAGCTGTCGAAGGTGACGTTGGCGTTCGGGCCCCAGATCTGGAACGTCCGCGCGTTGGCGGCCTGCTGGGCCATCAGGGTGTTGTAGTCCCGCTGGTTGGACATGAACGCCGGCGGCGTCTTGAGGGCGTCCAGCTGCTGGTTCGCCTTCGAGGCGGGGAAGGCGGCGACCTTGTCGATGAGGATCTTCGCGCCGCCGGCCGAGGAGTTCATCCATTTGACGAACTTCGCGGCCTCCGCCGGGTGCTTGGAGTTGGCGGTCACCGCTTCGGTCTCGCCGCCCCAGATGCCGACCGTCCGGTCACCGGCGGTCCAGGCGGGCAGCGGCGCCGCGACCCACTTGCCGGCGGTGTCCTTGGCGATCCCGGGCAGCTGATTGGGCGCCCATTGCGCGCTGACCCAGCCGACCAGGGTGCCGTTGTTCATGTCGGTGTTCCACTGCGGGGACCAGTTTGGCTCCGGGCTGACCAGCCCCTTCTGGACCAGGTCGCCCCAGTAGTCGGCGACCTTCTTGGTGGGCGCGTCGTCGATGGCGACCGTCCACTTGGCGCCCGAGGCCGTCCACCAGTCGGCCCCCGCCTGCTGGGCCAGGCCCGCGAACCACCCCGCGTCGACCGCGGTGAAGTTGCCGATGAACTGCTTGGGGTTGCGCTTGTGGATCGTCCCGGCGGCGGCCGCGTACTCCTCCCACGTGGTCGGCGCCTTGAGGCCGAGCCGGTCGAAGATGTCCTTGCGGTAGAAGAAGACCATCGGGCAGATGTTCTGCGGAACGCCGTAGGTCTTGCCGTCGAACTGCACCTGGGCGAGGGAGGACTTGTCGAAGTCGCTCGAGAGGTCGCCGACGTAGTCGTCGATCGGCACGACCACCTTGTTGGCGATGAGGGCGGGCAGCGCCTGGTACTCGACCTCGGTGATGTCCGGGTTGGTGCCGGCCCGGTTGTTCGTGATCAGCTTGTTGTACAGGGTGTAGCCGGTGCCGGACGGTTTGCTGAGCTTCACCTGCACGTCCGGGTTGAGCCGGTTCCACTCGTTCACCACGTCCTGCATGCCGCCGTCCCAGTTGACGTAGGTCAACGTGACGGGCCCCTTGCTCTTCCCGCCGGACGAGTCCTCCGACGAGCCGCACGCGGCCAGGGTGGTCACGGCCGTGGTGGCGGCCAGGCCGAGGATTGCCGCTTTCTTGAGATAGCCCCCGAGCACTTCGTTCTCCTTTGACGGTGTGGTTGCCGGGTCCGGTGTCCTGGTGGCCGGGTGCCCCGGCCGGGCGCTAACTCCCCTGGGCCCAGGCCGGGTAGGACACCGGAGCTGTCTGCAGGCCGACCCACTGCCGGCGGGTGAACGCGGCGAGCTGTCCCTCGCCGCCGTGGCGGGCGTAGCCGTCGTTGACGTGCACCTCGTTGCCGGCGACCCGTTCGGCGAAGGCGAGGCCGCGCAGCGGGTCGCCGGTGAAGACCGAGTTCATCAGGGTCCGGTGGCGGTTGACGAGGTCGAGGGCCTCGGCCTCGGAGTCCACCACGGTGATGGGCATGACGGGTCCGAAGGTCTCCTCGCGGAAGACGGGCATCTGGGGTGTGACGTCCGTGAGCACGGTCGGCTGGTAGAACTGCCCGTCATAGGTGCCGCCCACCGCGACCTTCGCCCCTGCCGCGATGGAGGGCTCGACGAGGCCGTCGTGGAAACGGGCCCGTTGGACGGCGCTGATCACCGGACCGAGGTCGACCTCGTCGCGCAGCGGGTCACCCACGCGGAGTTTGCGCACCCGCTCCACGACTGCTTCGGTGAAAGCGTCGGCCACCTCGCGGTGCACGAGGTGCCGCCCCGCGCTGATGCAGGTCTGCCCCTGGTACCACAGCGACGTCCAGACCGCGCAGGCGGCCGCTTGGTCGATGTCCGCGTCGTCGAGCACGACGAAGGCGTTGTCCCCGCCGAGTTCGGTCACGACCGGCTTGCCGGCCCGGACGGCGAAGTCCGTGATCTCGCGGCCGACCTCGAACGATCCGGTGAAGTGGATCAGGTCCAGCCCGGGATGCCGGTAGAGCGCACTGCCGGTGCCCGGCCCGTCCCCGGGCAGGACGGCGAAGACGCCCTCGGGTATCCCTGCGGCGCGGGCCGCCTCGGCGAGCACCTGGCCGCCGGCGATCGGAGTGAGCTCGGCGGGCTTGAGGACGACCGCGTTCCCGTAGGCCAGCCCTGGTGCCAGGGCCCGCATCGCCAGGCTCATCGGATAGTTCCACGGGACGATCAGGCCGATGACGCCCAGCGGCACCGCGCGCGACAGGGAGATCTTGCCGCCCTTGTACGGGGGCAGGATCGAGCCGGCGTTCTCGGTGAGCTGGGTGGCGGAGTTGAGCAGCTGGTTGACGGACTGCTCCAGCTCTTCCTCGGCCTTCTCGGCCGTGCCGCCCGTCTCCCGGATGATGAGCTCGATCAGCTCGTCGTGGCGGTAGTTCAGTTCGGCGGCGAAGGCCCGGAGGACGGTGCACCGGGTGTTGGCGTCGGTGTCCGCCCATGCGGGCTGGGCGCGCCTCGCGGCGGCGACCGCACGCTCGACCTGTGCCGGGGACGCGTTGCCGTAGCGGGCGAACGTCGCTCCGGACCCCTTGTCGAGGACGGGCAGCCAGTCGGACGCGGGAGATTCGAACCGGCCGTCGATGAACACCTCGGCGGTGTAGTCCACCGCCGCGGTCTGCGCATGACTCATCGGAGCACCCCTGTACGTATGTTGCGTTCGTGGGTCCGCAGTTGCGTTGTGTTCGCGGGTCGGGAATGCGCTTTCCGGCGAAAGTAGGAGCCCCCTTCGGCCAGTGTCAAGGGCCGGATCGGGATCCGCCGAACCGATGGGGAACGAATGACGCAAGACGTCATGAAAGCCGCCTTCTTGCCGCGTCGAGCGGGACTCGGCACGGATCGGCCCGCTCGACACGTGCCCGACTCCCCGTCGAGGCACCGCCGGGAGCCGTCCAAGCGGGCGATCCCGGCCGGTCCGTAGCGGGGCTCCCTTGACTGCTGAAACTCCGGAAACCTACGGTGGGAATACGCATTCCAACGCTCGCGGAGGCACAGTGGCATCGACATCCGCCTCGGACACTCTGCACATCGCCATGAACGGCGTGACGGGCCGCATGGGTTACCGGCAGCACCTCACCCGCTCGATTCTGGAGATCCGGGAGCAGGGCGGCGTCCTGCTGCCCGACGGCAGCCGCCTGCAGGTGGAGCCGGTCCTCGTCGGCCGCGACGAGCGGCGCCTGCGCGAGATCGCTCAGCGCCACCAGGTGCGGCGGTGGAGCACCGACCTGACGGAGGTACTCAAGGACCCGTCCGTCGACGTCTACTTCGACGCGCAGGTGACCTCGGTGCGCCCCACGGCCCTGCGCGCCGCGATCGCGGCGGGCAAGCACGTCTTCGTGGAGAAACCCGTCGCCCCGACGCTCGCCGAGGCGGTCGAACTGGCCGCGCTGGCCCGGGACTCCGGCCTGGTGGCCGGCGTCGTGCACGACAAGCTCTATCTGCCCGGCCTGCTCAAGCTGCGCCGGCTGATCGACGAGGGATTCTTCGGGCGCATCCTGTCGCTGCGCGGCGAATTCGGCTACTGGGTCTTCGAGGGCGACGTGCAGACTCCCCAGCGACCCTCGTGGAACTACCGCAGTCAGGACGGCGGCGGCGTGACCGTCGACATGTACTGCCACTGGAGCTATGTCCTGGAGAACCTGCTGGGACCCGTCCGGGCGGTCACCGCCAGGACCGCCACGCACATCCCCGTCCGCTGGGACGAGCAGGGCCGGGAGTACCGGGCCACCGCCGACGACGCGGTGTACGGAATCTTCGAGATCGACGGCGGCGTCATCGCGCAGATCAACTCGTCGTGGGCGGTGCGTGTGCACCGCGACGAGCTCGTCGAGTTCCAGGTCGACGGCACCCACGGCTCGGCCGTGGCGGGCCTGCGCGGGTGCGTGGCCCAGCACCGCTCGCACACCCCGAGGCCGGTGTGGAACCCGGACCTCCCGGTCACCGAACCCTTC
The DNA here is from genome assembly GCF_042889545.1 of Streptomyces sp. NPDC002574. Lineage (NCBI taxonomy): Bacteria > Bacillati > Actinomycetota > Actinomycetes > Kitasatosporales > Streptomycetaceae > Streptomyces > Streptomyces sp. NPDC002574. The sequence continues at coordinate 289,362 of NZ_JBIARB010000002.1, read as the reverse complement.
CGCGAGCAGTGGCTCGACGTACCCGCCAACGCCGAGCAGGACAACGGGTTCAAGGTGCAGTGGGAGGAGTTCCTGCGCGACGTGGCGGCCGGCCGCCCGCACCGGCACGACCTGCTCTCCGCGGCGCGGGGCGTGCAGCTCGCCGAGCTGGCGCTGTGTTCGTCCGACGAGGGGCGCCGGAAGCGGATCCCGGAACTCACCCTGTGACCATGGACGACGGCAGAATACGGACAGGCGAGGCGCCACCTCGACCGACAAGTGGAACCACCGACATGAAAAGGTGAACGCGTGGCAGGGGTGACCCTCACCGACGTAGCCATCCGCGCGGGCGTCTCCCAGGCGACGGCCTCCCGCGTGCTCAACGGCTCCAGCCGCCGGCCCTCCCCAGCGGCCGTCGAGGCGGTCCGCCAGGCGGCAGAGGAGCTCGGCTACGTCTCCAACGCCCAGGCGCGGGCCCTGGCAGGCGCCCAGACGGGCCTGGTCGGGCTGGTCGTCCACGACATCGCCGACCCGTACTTCTCGTCCATCGCCTCGGGAGTGCAGGTCGAGGCGGCGCAGCGCGACCGCCAAGTGCTGCTCGCGACCACATTGCGCAGCACCGAGCAGGAGATCCGGGTGGTCGAGGCTTTCCTCAGCCACCGCACCGACGCCATCGTCCTGGTCGGATCGCGGCTGCACACCGACGACGGCCGACGCGACCAGCAGCGGCTGACGGGCCTTCTCGAACGCTACCGGGGCCTCGGCGGGAAGGTCGCCGTCATCGGCCAGCCACTGCCCGGCACGCACACCATCGCCCCCGAGAACCGCGCCGGGGCGGCGGCGCTGGCCAAGGCCCTCATCGAGCAGGGCACCACCGACTTCGTCGTCCTGGCCGGCCCGCAGAAACTGGCGACGGCCGTCGAGCGCACCAACGGCTTCGTCCGGGAGCTGCGCCGTGCGGGCCACAAACCGTTGGCGGTGGTGCCGGGCGAGTTCACCAGGGACGGAGGATACGAGGCGGCGCAGCAGATGATCGCCTCGATCCGCCCGGAGCGCCGCTGGGGGGCCTGCGTCTTCGCGGTCAACGACGTGATGGCGCTGGGCGCGATGGCCGCCTTCCGGGCCGCCGGTCTGCGGACCCCGCGTGACGTCCTGGTCGCCGGCTTCGACGACATCCCGACGCTGCGCGACCACGACCCCGGTCTGTCCACCGTCGGGCTGCCCCTGCACGAGATGGGCCGGCGCGCGATCGAGATGGCCCTGGCCCCGGACGCCCGCGAGCAGTCGGTCACCCGGGTGGCCGGCCGGGTGATCCTGCGGGCGAGCACGAAGCCGCCGCGAGCACGCGCCTGAGAGCAGGGGTCCATACTGCCGGGCCCCGAACAACAGGGTATTGCATACAGTATTCGCGACTGGCTACTGTCTCCTCATGCGGTCAGCGAAGTGCACACACCCGACGCTCCCCATGACCGGGCAGTTGGCGGTATCCGGTGCGGAACTCCCCACCTCACGGCGGTGCCAGGCATGACGATCTACAGCGATGACGCCACGATGCGGCAGATCCTCAGCGCCACGGGAGACACCTGGGCCGTGGTCGGGCTGTCCGACAACCCCGAACGGGCCGCGTACCGCGTGGCCGAGAAGCTGCGGCGCATCGGCAAGAGGGTCGTGCCCGTGCACCCGAGGGCCGAGTCGGTGCACGGCGAGCAGGGCTACGCCTCCCTCGCGGACATCCCCTTCCCGGTGGATGTGGTGGACGTGTTCGTCAACTCCGACCTCGCCGGAGGCATCGCCGACCAAGCCGTGGCCATCGGCGCCAAGGCCGTCTGGTTCCAACTGGACGTCATCGACGAGGCCGCCTACGACAGGACGCGCAAGGCCGGACTCCTCATGGTGATGGACCGCTCCCCCGGACGCGAGATATCCCGACTGGGAGTGGGCTGACCCCCCTCCCCCGGGATGCGCGCCGGCGATCCACGAGTGGCCGTCAGGCGCCTGGGCAGAGGGCGATGGTCCAGGTGTGGACCGTGTGTTGCGTGGGATTGCTGCCCTGGTGGGGCTCGGCGATGACCGCGGTGATGTGGTCCCCGTCGCGGCGCAGCGCTCCGATGCAGCCCGCGAGCCGGCCAGCGGCGACGGGCAGCAGTTCGGCGAGGACGGTGCCGTGCAGTTGGCGGTCGACGGCGCGCAGCACGCCGGCGTCGAGGACCAGGATGGTGCCGTCGTCCAGGACCAGCGGCCGCGGGGCCTGCGGGTCGGTGAGTTGCGGGCCCCGTTCGATGACGCCGCCGGGCAGCAGCCGGACCACCCGACTGCGGGTCGGCAGGGCGCGGTCTGCCTCGACGACGCGGATGCCGGTGCCGACGACGTAGTGGCCGTAGCTGCGCCAGGAGTCCACGGTGTCGCCGTCGCGGTCGTGCTCCCAGGTGTCGAAGAACGAGTAGCCCTCCAGGCCGAGCAAGAAGCGGCCGCCGCGGAGGGCCGTGCCGCGCTCCCCGCGCAGTTCGGCGATGAGGGTGCCGTCCGCCAGGTCGAGCAGCAGGGCCGGGCCGAGGAGACCCCAGGCGGTGTACTCGAGGGAGTCCGTGGTGACCAAGACCCGGCCGCCGGAGACGTGGGCGGCATTGGGACGGCCGGCACAGCGGTGCGTCCAGCGGGTGCGGCCCGAGGCGTCGACACACCTGACCTCCCCGACCGCGCCGTGGATGCGCAGGTCGTCCCGCCACGCGAGCGGCTCTCCTTCGGGACGGGCTTGCGCGTACGGCGGCCGACCGACCGCCCGTTCATGGTTCACCACAACGGCGTGCCAGGGGACGGAGGTTGCCCCCTCGACGCGGCCGCTCTCCTCGGGACTCGGCATGGCCGCGATACTAGTGCCGCATCGGACACCGTTCGCCCTGTCGAGTGCGTGGTTGCCGGTGGCCGGCGTCGACCCACGGCGGCCGCTCCCCCGCCGGGCCCGAGGGATCAAACGCGCACCGCCCACACCGTGCCGTCGGCGTCCAGGAGCACGACCGAGTCGCCGCTCGCGGCGGCCTCGCTTGTGTGCGTGCCGTTGAACTCGCCTGTCCAGAGCGTGCGGCCGTCCTCCATACCGACGATCCGCACGCTGGTCCAGTGCTGGAACACCCGTGCCTGCTCCTTCTTGGAGAGCAGGGCGTATGCGCCGGTGGCCTGTACGTACCGGGCATCGGCGTTCCACCGTTCCTTGCCGTCGTCGGCGGCCAGGCAGACCAGTCCCGATCCCGTGGACAGGACGAACCCGCCCGTCACGCTCGCTGTCGCCCATGCGTTGAGGCCGACCTCTTCGTACGTACTGCCGTAGGTCCATACCTGCTCGCCGGTGAGTCCGTTGAGTGCGGTCGGTTTCCGCCGGGACCCCGCGGCCAGCGGAAGGAACACCGTGGTGCCCGACACCAGAGCGTCGAGGGGCTGCACATCACTGCGGACGTAGGCGTCCGGTTCGGTCTTCTGGAACGGACTCCGCCACATCACCTCGCCTGTGTCCGCCGTGCGGCAGACGAGGTCGACGGGGACGGTCTTGCCGGTCTCGTAGCAGAGCAGGCCCTCGCCCAGGGCCTGCGCCGAATCGCCGAGCGGTTGGAAGCCGGAGCGTGTCCACAGCTTCTCGCCCGTCTTGCCGAGCAGTACGGTTCCGTTGCTGCAGACGATCATGTCGCCGGCCAGGATGCAGGTGACGCCGCCGGGGGACAGGTCGGTCGCCCATCGCACGTCGCCGGTGCGCGCATCGATTCCGGTGACGTACCCGTCCTCTGAGGTGATCAGCAGGCCGGTGGGCCGGTGCACGTTCAGCCCCATGGCGCCGTAGGAGACGGACTTCCCCCACCTTCGCTCGCCGGTGGCTGCGTCGAAGGCCTCTATTTGTCCGCCTTGATCAGCGGGGGCAGTGGTCAGGGCGAGTACCGAGCCGCCGACGACCGTGAAGCGTGCCTCCCGGGCCCAGGCCGCGTGGAGGGATAGGTTCCACAGAGGCTTTCCGGTGGCGAGGTCGAAGGTGTGGAGCGCGGCGGTCTGTTTGTAGTAGTGACCGGCGCCCACATGACACCGCCCGTCGGCCACGGCGACGTCCGGACCGTCGGAGTTGTAGACGTCGACGTCGGCGATCTTCTGCGACCAGGCGACCGGGCCCCTTCCGGGTTCGCCGAACAAGTACACTGCCGCCGCACCCGCGGCGGCCACGCCCGCGGCGGTGCCCGCGGCCCTGCGGAGCAGGCTGCGCCGGGTCATGTCCGATGCGCCCAGCGGCTCGGCAGGCGCCTGAACCGTGGATGCCGCCGGGGGATCGCCGGAGACGGGGACGGCCGCAGGCGGCGAACTCGCCCCGGGCTCCTCCCCGTCGGCGACGGTAGGGGTGTAGCGACGAGCCGCCGGTACGGCCTGCCGCACCGCACCGACGCGCCGCAGTTCCTCGGCGAGCACGGCGGCCGAGTCGTACCGCTCGCGCGGGTCCTTGGCCAGCAGACGTCCGACGAGGCGGTCCCACGGTGCGGCGACGCCGGGCGCGAGACTGCTCGGCGCGGGGGGCGGATCGTGGAGGTGCGCCGTGACGTACCCGAGGGAGTCCGGGGCGTCGAACGGCAGCCGTCCGGTGAGCAGTTCGAACAGCACGCAGCCGAGGGAGTACAGGTCGCTGCGCTGCTCGGGGCGCCCGCGTGCCTGCTCCGGTGCCATGTACGCGGCCGTGCCCACCATGAAGCCGGTGTGGGTCAGCCGGTCACCGGTGGCCGAGGCGTCGGCGGCGCGGGCGATCCCGAAGTCGAGCACCTTCAGGCTGCGGCCCGAGGCCGCGACGAACAGATTCGCGGGCTTGATGTCGCGGTGCAGGATGCCGGCGGCATGCGCCTCATCCAGCGCGTCGCACACCTGCGCCCCCCAGTGCGCCACGTCCTCCTCGTTCGCGGGTCCGCGCCGCACGACGGCGTCCAGGCCCTCGCCCCGGAGCAGTTCCATCACGAGGAACGGTGTCGTGCCCTGGGCGGTCGCCGCCTCACCGAGGTCGTGGACGGTGACGATGTGGGGATGCTGAAGCGCGGCGGTGATCCGTGCCTCCCGCAGAAACCGGGCGCGCGCCTCGTCGGCCCGGCTGCCGCCTCCGGCGAGGACCGAGATCACCTTGACCGCGACCGGCCGCCGCAGACTCGTGTCGTGGCCCTCCCACACCTCCCCCATCCCGCCGCGCCCCAGCGGGCGCACGAGGCGGTAGCGGTCAGCGAGTATCAGATCCCGGTCGTCCACGGCCCCAAGTCCCCCGGCGGTAGGCGGTTCTCCCTCGGCAGCGTTGATCGTAGACCGTGCCCTCCGTCGGCACAGGACCCGGTCTCACCAGGGCCTGCGCGGTTCGCCCGAACCAGGAATATCCGGGTCCGGTGCCGGCGGCTCTTCTTCCTACGCGGCACCGAATCCGCTGGGTGCTCGAACGGAACGCCTGATCGCCTAGGCGAAGTCCCGCTCGGCGTCCACGCCGCACAGGCGAAGAAGCTCGATCACGTGCCGGTCGAGCTCTTCGCCGACCTTCGTCACTTCCGCGTTGCCGAGACTGCCGAACTCGTCACGGGAGCGATGCATGGCGAAGACCGCATGGCCGTTCTCATCGCTCCACACCAGCATCCGCAGCGGCGCGTAGAGCAGGGCCCGGGGGTCGTGGCGGAACATGCTCTCGGCGATGACGTGGTTCCCGATCCAGTACTCCATGGACCTGGTGGAACCGCCCGCGAGCTTCAGGACCTGGGTGCCGTTGATCCGCCCGTAGCGGATCAGGTCGTGCGGTGCGTTCACCGCCATGGCCTCACGGACGTCGTCCCAGGTGCCGCCGGCTTCCTCGACGAGTTCGAACGCCCCCACGTCGAGAGGCGGAGCGGCCTTCTCGAGGGCGGTGATGAATTCGGCGTAGGGAACACCCGTACGGACCTCTACGCGCTTCACGACGTGGCTCTCGCTGGGCAAATCGAACCCCCTCGTATGGGGTGGCCGGTAGTGCGAGCCTAGGCAGGGCGGTCGGGACCGGCAACTCGGCACCGGCCCGCTCCCCCGGTCCCCTCACCGGCCTCGGCACCAGCGCCGGTCCCCATCCTGGGCGGCCCGCACCACTGTTCCCGCGACTCCCCTTCGTGGCCGGTCACTCCGCGTGCTTGGGGTGGGTCAGTCCGAGGTCGTAGGCGAGGATGACGGCCTGGATGCGGTCGCGGGCGCCGATCTTCCCCATCACCCGGCCGACATGGGTCTTGACCGTCGACTCGGACAGCACGAGCCGTTCGGCGATCTCGCCGTTGGTCCAGCCGCGGCCCACGGCGACCAGGATCTCGTGCTCCCGTTCGGTGAGGGCGCCGAGCCGGGGATGGGCGCGTACGTCGCGGCCGTCCGGGCCCGCGGGCAGGTGCCGGGCGTACGCGTCCAGCAGACGCCGGGTCAGTGCCGGGGCGATGACCGCGTCGCCGCGTGCGATGGCCCGGATGCCCGACAGCAGTTCCTCGGGGCGCGCGTCCTTGAGCAGGAAGCCGCTGGCGCCGGCGCGCAGCGCGGTGTGCGCGTACTCGTCGAGGTCGAAGGTGGTCAGGACGAGGATCCGGGAGCGGCCGCCGGTGGCGACGATGCGGCGGGTCGCCTCGATGCCGTCCATGCCGGGCATCCGTACGTCCATCAGGACCACGTCGGGGCGGAGTTCGGCGGTCAGGCGCACCGCCTCGGCGCCGTGGCCCGCTTCTCCCGCGACGACGGTGTCCGGTGAACTCTCCAGCAGCATGCGGAAGCCGTAACGCTGCAAGGGCTGGTCGTCGACGACGAGCACGGTGGTCACGGGGCGACTCCGTCCAGGCCCGGCGCGGGGGCGAGGTCCAGGACGGCGTGCACGGTCCATCCCGGCCCCGGCCTTGGACCCGCGCTCACCGTGCCGCCGTAGAGCGCGGCGCGCTCGGTCATGCCGGCCAGGCCGTGTCCCTCCCCGGGCACCGGCCGGGGCCGGCCCGCGGCGTCGGGCGGTCCGCTGTCCTGGACGCGGATGTGCACGGCGGTCGCCTCGACGGCGACCGCGAGGTCGATCCGGGTGCTCGGCCCGGCGTGCTTGATCGCGTTGGTCAGCGCTTCCTGGGCGATCCGGTAGACGGTCAGCTGGACGCCCCGGTCGAGGGAGTCCACGGCGCCGGTGGTGCGGTAGCGGACTTCGGGGCCGGCGGCGCGAACACGGGCGCACAGGCCGTCGACGTCGGCGATGCCGGGCTGCGGGCTGAGTTCGGGTGCCAGGGAGTGGTCACGCAGGGCGCCGATCATGCGCCGGAGTTCGCCCAGTGCCTGCCGTCCGGTCTCGCCGATGAGCTGCAGCGCCTCCTTGCCGCGTTCGGGGGTGTGGTCGGCGGCGTACGCGCCCCCGTCGGCAAGGGTGATCATGACGGACAGGTTGTGGCCGACGATGTCGTGCATCTCGCGCGCCACGCGGGCCCGTTCGGTCGCTGCGGCGAGCCGGGTGCGCTGGTCGCGCTCGATCTCCAGGCGGGCCGCGCGGTCCCGCAGGACGTCGAGCTGGGCCCGCCGTACGCGGACGGCCAGGCCGAGGGCGACGGCCGCCGTCGCGGAACTGCACAGGAAGAACAGCACGTCCCCGACGGAGACGACGGCGGCGACCCGTACCGCGACCAGCACGAGCGCCCCCGCCGTCACCGCGCAGGCCCAGGGCAGGTGCCGCAGCCGCCCGTGCAGCGTGAGGCTGTACAGGGCGACCAGCAGGGCGACGCCGGCCCGCAGCCACACCCCCAGCGACCACTCGAGCAGGAAGACCGCGGCGATGACGCCGAACGCGACGGACGGGGTGCGGCGCCGCCACAGCAGTGGCAGTACGAGTCCCGCCTGCAGCCCGAGCACCACCGGAACGGGCGCGGGCGTGAACGCGGCGGCGAGTTCGGGCGGGGCGTCGCCCGCGTGCACCAGGTCCGCCACCCCGAACAGCACGAAGACCAGGCCCGCGACGATCGCGTCCAGTGCCCACGGCCTGGCCCGGTCCGCGCGGCGCAGCCGCCGTCCGAGGCGGGTCAGCCGGCCGACCAGGGGATGGCTCCACAGCGGGTCCGGGCCGGCCGGCGGCAGCGGATGCGGCTCGTCCACGACGCCGCCGCCGATGAGGGTCATGGGGGTCACCTTGCCATGGTGGTCGGGAGGCACGGCCGCGGCACCCGGAGGGATCCGGGCGCCGCGGGCCGTGGGTCGCGTACGCATGCTCAGGCGTCGCTCCGCACCAGGCGGTACGCGGCCGCCACCAGCGCCAGCAGCGTCCAGCAGAGGAAGACGGCCAGTCCCGCGCCCGGCGCGAGGGTGCTCGCGTCGTGGTGGAGGGCGAACATGGCCTGGCCGGCGTTGCTGGGCAGGTAGGGGCCGATGTCGTCCTGCCAGGAGGTCGGCAGCAGCGACACCAGGCCGGGTACGAGCATCAGCGCGGCCACCAGCACCGATATGCCGCCGGCGACGGAGCGCAGCAGCGCCCCCAGAGCGGTGCCGATCACGGCCACCAGGGCGAGGTAGAGGCCGGCGCCCAGCAGGCCGCGGACGACGCCCGGGTCCGAGAACGTCATGGCCGCCCGGGTGCTTGCGACGATGTCCTTGGCGAAGAAGAAGGACACGAACGCCCCGGCGGTCCCCACGGCGAGCGCGACCACGCCGAACACCGCCGCCTTCGACCACAGCACCGGCAGGCGGCGCGGGACCGCCGCCAGCGTGGAACGGATCATGCCCGTCGAGTACTCGCCCGCGGTGACGAGCACACCGAGCACGCCGAGGGCGAGTTGGGCGAAGTTCGTGCCGAACAGCGACAGGCTCACGGCGCTCGCGGAGGCGAAGTCCGGGTCCATGTGGCCACCGGAGGTGATCCGGGAGCGGTACTGCGCCGCGGCGATCAGGCCGAAGGCCACCAGGAACAGCAGGCCGAGGCCGAGGGTGATCCAGGTGGAGCGCAGGGACCACAGCTTGGCCCACTCCGAGCGCAGGACCCGCCGCCCGGTGACCTTGCACGCGGGGCGCGCGACGTCCGCGGCGACCTCCGCCGTCGCAGGCGCGTGGTCGGGGGTGATGGTACTCATGCCGCCCTCCCGGGAAGCTCGGTGGCGGCGGCCGTGGCGGCGGCCGGAGCCGTGCCGGTGCCGCCGACGCCGTGGTACTCGACGGCGTCCCTGGTCAGGTCCATGAAGGCGTCCTCGAGGGATACGGACGCGGTGGTGAGGGCGAACAGCGCGATCCCGTGTTCGGCGGCCCGCAGGCCGACGTCCCGGGCGGACACCCCGGTCACCTGGAGTTCCTCGGAGCCGGCGCGTCCGGAGACCTCGACGCCCGGCCCGGTCAGCACCTCCCGCAGGCGGGCCGGGTCGGCGGTGGCCACCAGCACGGTGTCGCCACCGGCCTGCCGCACCAGGTCCCGCACGGTGGTGTCGGCGAGCAGCCGCCCCCGGCCGACGACGATCAGGTGGTCGGCGACGAGCGCCATCTCGCTCATGAGGTGCGAGGAGACGAAGACGGTGCGGCCTTCGGCGGCCAGTCCGGTCAGGAGGGTGCGGATCCACAGCACGCCCTCGGGGTCCAGGCCGTTGACCGGTTCGTCGAGCATGATCGTGCCGGGGTCCCCGAGCAGGGCCGCCGCGATGCCCAGGCGCTGGCCCATGCCGAGTGAGAACGCCCCGGCCCGCTTGCGGGCGACCGACTGCAGGCCCGTCAGCTCGATGACCTCCTCGACGCGGCGGCGCGGGATGCCGTGCGTGTAGGCCTGGGCCATCAGGTGGTCGAAGGCGGACCGCCCCGGGTGGATCGACCGGGCCTCCAGCAGTGCCCCGACCTCCTGGAGCGGGGCCGCGTGCCGGGCGTACCGGCGTCCGTTGACGGAGACGGTGCCTGCCGTCGGGGCGTCCAGGCCGATGATCATGCGCATCGTGGTCGACTTGCCGGCGCCGTTGGGTCCGAGGAAGCCGGTGACGGAACCCGGCCGGACGGTGAAGTCCAGATGGTCCACCGCCGTCCGCTCCCCGTACCGCTTCGTCAGCTGGTGTGCCTCGATCATCGTGCCGCCCTTGCGTCGGGGTGCCGGGCTGTCCGGTGCCTCACCTGCAACGTTAGGTACGCGGCAGCGGTGATCCGTGGTACCGCGGTGGTCATTGGGGGGCGGCCGGGTGGTACCGCGGTACGACCACGACGAGGCCCCGTCGTGCACCTGACCCGGTTCCGGACCGCCCGAAGCCGTACGGGTGTCAGGCCGGCACGGACGGCGTCGAAACCCTCGTCCATGGCGTGTCGCTCCTCGTCCGTTCCCCGCGCGCCCCAGGAGGGCGGTACGGGAACCCTACCCTCGACTACTACATCTTGTAGCTGAGAGCTGCGTCCATGAGGTCCCGCGGACGAATGAGCTCCGCGGGCGACCGGGCGAAGGCGAACCGGGCCCGGCCGGAGCCGCTTCACGGCGCCCGTGGGGGACGCGCCCGCATGACCCGGTCGGCCGCGAGCTTCTGCAGCAGACCGTAGGCGAGAACCGGCAGCAGCAGATGCGGCCGGTCGGGCAGCGCGGTGGAGATCAGGACGGCGCCGGCGCTGCTGTTGCTCATGCCGCAGGCCAGCGTGAACGAGGACTGGGCGGGCCGGTCGAGGCGGAGCAGGCGCGCGCTGACCCGGCCGAGCGTGAAGGAGAGACCGCAGACGGCCGAGGCGACGGTCAGGGCCGCCGCCAACAGGACCGGCCGTGGGTGGGTGAGGAAGGAGCCGAGGGCGCCGCTGGCGTTGACGTAGGTGAGAACCACCGAGCCCGCCAGCAAGGCGGGCAGGACGGTGTCGGACAGCCGTCGCAGTGCGGGAACGGGCAGCAGGACCGCGGACAGGATGCCCGCGAGGCAGGGCAGCAGCACGGTGGTGAGGGCGAAGCCGTCTCCTGCGGCGTGCGCGGCCCGGGACAGTGCGCCCACGTAGTCGCCGCGGAGCAGGGGCGACAGGGCCTTGATGGTCATCGGGACGGTGACGGGACTGACGAGGGTGGAGGCGAGAACGATGCCCACCATGACCGCCTGGTCGCCGTGACCGCGGGCGGTCCACACGGTGGCGCCGGCCGCGACGGGCATCGCCGTGATCAGGATCATCGCGGCGATCATGCCGCTGCCACCGTCGGTGTCGGGTGAGCGGTGCAGGACGAACGCCACCACGGGGATCACCAGCAGCGGGGCGGCCAGATGCAGCGCGACGCCGGTGAGCAGGGCGACGGGCCGGCGCAGGCGGCTGCCCAGCGTGCGCAGGGGTACCTGCAGCCCGGCCGCGAACAGGATCAGGCACAACAACGCCCCAGGGGTCTCGAGACGCAGTGCCTGGCCGCCCAGGGGAAGGCCGTGAGCCCGGCGCAGCCAGCGGCCCGGCTCGGGCACGATCACTGCGGCCGCGTAGGCGGCGGCGACGGCGCGTCCCAAATGACGACGGAGCCAGGTCGCCGCGGGTACCCGCGGAGCCGGCTGAGTAGGGGCAGGCATGCCCGGCATGCTCCGTCGAGAAATGCGCCCGCGGGTGCGCGACCGGCCGATGCTCAGGATGCGTTCAGGTTCCCGGTGGCAGCGTCGGGCCCATGACTACTGAGATGTCCGAGACCCCGGGCCCTGCCGGTCCTGCCGGTTCCGCCCCGGGGCGGCGCATGCGCTGGAACAAGGTTCCCGAGGTCACCGCGTTCTTCTGGGTGATCAAGGTGCTGTGCACCACCGTCGGCGAGACGGCCGCGGACCTGCTGAACGAGAAGTTGGGCCTCGGCCTGACCGGCGTGTCGCTCCTGATGAGCGTGCTGCTGGCCGCGGTGCTCGTGGTGCAGTTCCGCACCCGTGCCTACCGGCCGGGCGTGTACTGGACGGCCGTGGCGCTGATCAGCGTCGTCGGCACACTGATCAGCGACAACCTCACCGACAACATGAACGTGCCGCTGGAGACCAGCACAGCGGTGTTCGGCGTGGGACTCGTCGCGGTGTTCGCCGCCTGGTACCGCTCCGAGCGGACCCTTTCCATCCACCATGTCGACACCGTCCGCCGCGAGGCCTTCTACTGGCTGGCGGTGCTCTTCACCTTCGCCCTCGGTACCGCCGCCGGTGACCTGGTCGCCGAACGTATGAGCCTTGGCTACTGGATCTCCGCGGGCCTGTTCGCCCTGGTGATCGCCGCCGTGACGGTGGCGCACTTCACTCTGGGCCTCGACGCGGTGTGGAGCTTCTGGATCGCCTACGTGCTCACCCGGCCCCTCGGCGCGTCGATCGGCGACCTCCTCGCGCAGCCCACGGCCGACGGCGGCCTGGGCTTCGGCACGGTCGTCACCAGCGTCCTGTTCCTGGCGGTGATCCTCGGTCTCGTCGTCTACCTCACGGTGTCCCGGCGCGACGTCATCGAGGCCGAGCGGCGCTCGTTGCGGGTCGGCTGACAGCGGCTGATACCCGGCCCGTGACCGCCGTGCGGTCCGCCGGCCTGACGCGCCTGCGGATCGGCGGGCGGCACGTTCGCCCGAGCCCTTCGTCTACAGTGCTGTAGACGATCCATGGAGGTGCGGATGTCCGATGTCGCGAGTGACGGAAGGGACGGCCCGATGATCCGAGTGCGGCCGCGCGTTCGCCGGCGGTGGACCGGCCCGTCGTGAGCGGCACGACCACCGCCCCCACAACAACGCCTGCCCGGCGTCGAATCCGCGGCCCGGCGGGCATGGTGGGACTGGCGGCTCTCGTCGGCTTCGCGATCCTCACCACCCTGGTCGTGAGCCGCGACGGTGCCCCGTTCGCGATCGACGACACGCTGCTCACGTGGTCGACCGGGCACCGCCCGGGTGCCGCCGTGTCGTTGGCGGGTCTGGTGACGGCCACGGGCACGGGTCCGATCGCCTATGCCCTGGCCGCACTGGCCGGGGTCATCGCCGGGCGTACGGCGCGGCAGCGCGCGGTGGCCGCCGCTGCGGCGCTGCTGTGCCTGGCCGCAGGCCAAGGTGTGCGGTACGCGGTGCGGGATGTCGCGGCGCGGCCGCGACCGGACGTCCGGGACTGGGCCACCCACGCCTCCGGCTATGCCTTCCCTTCCGGGCACACCGCCACCTCGGCCGTGATCGCCGGGCTCCTGATCACCGCCGTACTGACACGGCGTTCACGCGGCCGCGCGTACTTCGCCGCAACGGCCGCGTGCTGGGCGGCGGCAGTCGGCCTGAGCCGCGTCTACCTCGGAGTCCACTGGTTCAGTGATGTCATCGGGGGCTGGCTCTTCGCGGCGTCCTGGCTCGCGTTGTGCCTGTGCCTCGCGGCACGGTGGCTCCCCCGCCCGGCAGCGGCCGGCCCGCCCGCGCCCCAGCCTCAGCCCCAGGCCCAGGAGCACGGCCGGGCGGACGAGGGTCGGTGAGGCGTACGGGCCTGCGGAGGATCCTGGTCGTCGAGGACGACGCGGCACTGCGTGACGTACTGCTGCGCTCGCTGCGCGACGAGGACTTCGATCCGCTCCCCGCGCGGGACGGCGCCACCGCACTGCGACTGGTCGCCGGCACCGTCGACGCGGTGATCCTGGACGTCGGCCTGCCCGACGCGGACGGACGTGACGTGTGCCAGGCCATGCGCGCCGGCGGATACCTCGCGCCCGTCCTCTTCCTGACCGCCCAGCACCAACTCACCGATCGCCTCAGCGGATTCTCCGCCGGGGGCGACGACTACCTGACCAAGCCCTTCCACCTGGCGGAACTCACCGCCCGGCTCCGCGCCGCGCTGCGGAGGTCCGGCCCGCCCGCGTCGGCATCGACCGGCGATGTGGTGCTGGACCCCACGACCTACCGCTTCACCGTGCGGGAGGCCGAGACGGCCCTGACGCCCACGGAGTTCCGTCTGCTGGCGGCGCTGATGGCCGCGTCCGGCGGCATCGTGCGCAGGAAGGACCTGGTCCTGGCCGGCTGGCCCGCGGGAGCCCACGTCAGCGACAACACCCTCGACCAGTACCTGACCCGACTGCGGCGCAAACTGCGCGAGGCGGGAAGCACGTCGACCATCGGCACCGCCCGCGGCCTCGGACACCGCCTGTCATGACGGCCGTACCCCGCCGCCTGCTGCCGCGCACCCTGCGCGGCCGGCTGTCGCTGGTCGCGCTCGCGACGGCGGCACTGCTGATGGTCGTCCTCACCGCGGTGTTCAACGCCATCGCCAGGATCCACCTGGAGCAGCAGGCGGACACTGAGCTCCGCACCCGCGCGGATGCCGTCGTCGCCACCGTCGACACCCGCCGCGTGCCGGTACGGGTGGTGGAGATGCCGGACGACGCGCTGTTCGACACCAACGTGTGGATCTACGCCGGCACCCGGCTGGTCGAACACCCCGCCTCCGCCCCGGCGGACGGCCGGCTCACTCGCACCGCCGCACGCGTCGCCGCACAACCCGGCCGCCACTGCGTCACGCTCGCCGGCAACGACCCGATCCGGCTGTGCTCCGTACCCACCGCAGACCCCGCAACCCGCACCGGACCACCCACCGCCGTCGTGGTCGCCGCACTCCATCTGTCGCCGTACCAGGCATCGGCCGACACCCTGCTGACCGCCTCCCTGGCCCTGGACGGCGCCGTCCTGGTCTGCACGTACGCCCTCACCCGGCTCGCTGTCGGGCGCGCCCTGCGCCCGGTGCGGGAGATGACCGACCAGGCCGCGCAATGGAGTGCGATCGCCTCGCGGACGCGCTTCGGCAACCTGGACAGCCCCACCGAACTCGCGCGTCTCGGGGTGTCCCTGGACGCACTGCTCGACCGCATACGCGCCGTGCTGCGCCACGAGCGGCAGCTCACCGGGGAGTTGTCCCACGAACTGCGCAACCCCCTCGCCCGGATCACCGCGGAACTGGACTGGCTGACGGCGCGTCCGCGCTCCGCTCCCGACACGCGTACCGCCCACACGGCCATCGCCGACGCCGCCCGCTCCATGCGCACCATCTGCGACACCCTGCTGAACGACGCCCGCGGCTCCGCGCACACGGCTCCAGGGACAACCGCCGTCCCGCCCGTACTGCGCCGACTGGTCGACGAGCGAGCGGCCACCTCCGCCACCCTCCTGACCGTCTCCGGACAGGACACCGTGGTGGCCGGCGTCCCGGAGGCCCTCCTGGAACGCATGGTCGGCCCCCTGGTGGACAACGCGCTGCGGCACGCCAGCACGCAGGTCGTCCTGCACACCCTCAGGGACGGCGCCGGTGTGCGGGTGGACGTGCTCGACGACGGACCTGGCGTGCCGGGCTCCTTCGTCGCGTCCCTGTTCCAGCCGGGTCGGCGCGCCGATCCGGACGACGGGCACGAAGGGGCCGGTCTCGGCCTGCCGCTCGCGCGGCGACTGGCCCGCTCCGCCGGCGGCGACGTCCGGTACGAGCCCCGGCACCCGTCGGGCGCGCGCTTCACGATCACCCTGCCCGCGGGATGACGCGGTGGCCGAGGATCTCTAAGGCCGGCCTAAGGTTCCATGAGAGTTCCCTTGAGTTCCGGGTGGTCTTCTCACTCGTGGGCGGCGGCATTCGCCGGCCGTCCACCGGTGCGAAGGAGAACAGACATGGACAGGAAGGCGCGTTGGACTGCCGCGGCGGTCGCCGCGACCACGGTGGTCTGTATGGCGGGGACGGCGGCCGCGTCCGCCGGCCCGTCGCCGGACGTGGCGAAGGCCAGGGCGATCGCGGCGGCCAAGGGCAAGCCGGCGGAGGACCGGGCCAAGGTCACCCAGTCCCTGGCGAAGGTGGTGGCCGCGCAGCTGGGGGTGAGTCTGTCGTCCGCGCGGGAGGCCGTGAACGAACTGTTCACCTTGGCCGACCGGCCGCACGGCGTCGACCCGGACAGCGCGGAATTCGTCGCCATCGCAGGCCAACTGGGGGTCAGTCCGGCCCGGTTCGACAAGGCGCTGGCGGCGGCCAAGCAGGCCTTGGGCAAGCAGGTCGCGGTGAAGAAGGGCGAGCACGACGACAAGGGCAAGCCGGGTGACGGCAAACCCGTCATCAAGCACACAGGACCGGACGACGCCGCGGCCATGACCTCACTCGCGAAGGCCGTCGCCGCCCACCTGGGCGTCGGCACCGCTCCTGCGGAACACGCGGTGAAGGAGCTCTTCACGCTGGCCGACCGGCCGAACGGCGTCAATCCGCACAGTGCGGAATTCGCGGCCGTCGCGAGGGAACTGGGTGTCGGTCCGGCCCGGTTCGAGAAGGCCCTGTCAGCGGCCAAGCAGGGTCTGGCCGACGACGGGCGGTCCTCGAAGGGCTGAACCCGCGGGGCGGTCGGCCCCGGGACCCTTCCCGGGCCGACCGCCCTTATCCGCCGTTGACCTCGTGGACAGGACGATGGCAACCATGCGTGTGCTGGTGGTGGACGATGACGACGCGGTACGCCTCGCGCTCTCCCGGGCGCTGACCCGGGACGGCCACGAGGTGACCGAGGCGGCCGACGGAACAGCGGCTCTGGAGGCCCTCGGCGGCGGGCGGCCCGATGCCGTCATCCTCGACGTGCTGATGCCGGAGCCCAACGGCCTCGAGGTGTGCCGCCGGGTCAGGGCCAAGGGCGACCGCGTGCCGATCCTCATGCTCACGGCCAGGGACCTCGTCGAGGACCGGGTGGCCGGCCTGGACGCGGGCGCCGACGACTACCTGGTCAAACCGTTCGCCCTGGACGAGCTCCGGGCCCGCGTACGCGCGTTGCTGCGGCGCGCCGGCGCCGCGCACGAGGAGATCATCCGTTTCGCCGACCTGGAGCTGGACGTCGCGGCCTGCCAGGCGCGACGCGGCGGACGCACGCTCGATCTGACCCGCACCGAGTACGCGCTGCTGGAGCTGTTCCTGCGCAACCCGCGGCGCGTGCTCGGCCGGTCCCTGATCTTCGAGTCGGTGTGGGGATACGACTTCGGACCGTCCTCCAACGCGCTGTGGGTCTACATCAGTTACCTGCGCGCCAAGCTGGAGTCCGGTGGCGAGCCCCGGCTGGTCCAGACCGTGCGCGGGCTCGGCTACGTGCTGCGGGAGGAGCCGTGACCCTGGGGAACCGGGTGGCCCTCGCCGGCGGCACCGTGGTCTTCGCGGCGCTCCTGCTGGCATCGCTGATCATCTACCCGTCGCTGAGCGCCGGTCTGCACCGGCAGCACGACGACGTCCTGGTCACCGCCGCCGACCAGGACGCCTCCAAGTTGCTGAAGGAGTTCACGTTCAAGCTGGAGCAGATGGAACGGGAGGGAGCGCGGCTGACGGTACCCACCTCGCCGGTCACCGTCGGCTCCACGCAGTTGCAGTTCATGGTCCCGCCGGTCGAGGCCGGTCCCGGCGGCGGCTTCATCCCGGTCACCGAACGGGACGTCCAGGTGTCCCGCGGCAGAGCCCCGGCGTACTTCCAGGACGCCGAGTACAAAGGGGTGTCGTACCGGGTGTACACGGCGCCTTTGACCGGCATGAAGGGTGCGGTCGTCCGGGCGGCGATACCGCAGTCCGTGGTGCGCTCCACTCTGCGCCCCCTCGCCGCCCTGCTCGCCGCGATCACGGCCGGCGGCATCGTGCTGGCGGCCCTCGGCGCGCGGCTCGTGGCAGGCCGGGTGCTCCGCCCGGTGCGGCGGCTCACCGAGACGGTCGAGCACGTGACGGCGACCAAGGACCTCACCGCCTCCATCGACGTCCGGGGACCCGACGAGATCGCTCGGCTGGCGCGCTCCTTCGCCGCGATGATGGCAGCGGTGGAAGAGTCCGTACAGGCCCAGCACCGGCTGGTCGCCGACGCCTCGCACGAGCTGCGCACCCCGCTGACCAGCATCACCACCAATCTGGAACTGCTCGGTGACGGCGCCGGCGTGGCGGACCCCCAGGCCCCCGCCCTGGTCGAGGAGGCCCGCACCCAGGCCGAGGAACTCCGGGACCTCGTCAACAACCTGGTGGACCTCGCCCGGTTCGGCCGGCAGCGCACCCACACCGAGGACACCCGCCTGGACCTCCTGGCCGAACGGGTGGTGTCCCGGACCGCCCGGCGCAGCCCGCGGGTATCACTGCACACCGAACTCACCGAATGCCTCGTCCACGCCGACCCGGACGCGCTGGAGCGGGCCGTGGGCAACCTCGTGGACAACGCGGTCAAATGGAGCCCGGACGGAGGCCGTGTGGTGGTCCGGGTGTCCTCCGAGGGCACCCTCACGGTCACCGACGAGGGCCCGGGCATCCCGGCGGACGACCTGCCCTTCGTCTTCGACCGCTTCTACCGCTCACCGGCCGCCCGTTCCCTCCCCGGCTCCGGCCTCGGGCTCGCGATCGTCAAGCAAGTCGCCGACACCCACGGCGGCACCGTCACCGCCGAGCCTCTGGCCCCCGGCCTCCGCATGCGCCTGTCCCTCCCGGCCGCGCCCTGACCGCGCACGGGGCGGCCGGACCCGCACCCGGTTGCGTTCGGATCGTCGCCTTCCTGCTCGGCGCGCTCACCCTTTGAGGTGGCGGAAGGCCCAGTCCCGGTCGCGGGGCGTCGGCTCGGTCTGCCAACTCCAATGGGGAGGCCGGCGCACCACATCCCGAAATACTGGTCGCCTGGCCGTCGATCGGCAGGACGGTTCGGAGCGTCGAAGATCGGCGCGCTCCTCCCGGTCAGTCTCCTGGACCCGCAGGCTTGAAGAGCTCTACGGCGGCACCCTCGATTGCGATGGCCGTAAAGCCAACGTCCGTTCCCGAGGTGTGGACTTCACCTTGCTCCCATCGGACTCCTGCACCAGCAGCAATGGGGACGCGCTCCCCGTCCGGGCCCGCGATCCAGCCTTCGCCCGCGGTGACGAGGAACATCTGGGGCACCGGGGCGGGATGCGTGCCGATGATGCCTCGTGGCTCCACGCCCAGGCAGGTGACGTGAATCGATCCTTCACCAGTGGCGATGCGGGTCGCGTGGAGGCTGGCTACCGTGCCCGGTGACAACCCACTCGTCACGCTCGAATCGAAAGACCTCCACGCCGCCCCCTCGTCTTCGACGCCAAGGGCAATGATCGTCATCTCAGTCAGGTTCGCCGTCTGACCTGCCATGCAAGAGGACTGCTGGACGATCGTAGCGTGGGAGGGAGGACTCCAACCGGCAAGCAGCGCCGGAGCTGAAGGGCTCATCGGTCTCCGGCAGTAGGTCCTGCGCCTCAGGCGCGCTTCGCGGCTGCTTGGCTAGGGTCGATCCCCATGGAGACCACAGGAATCGTTCGCCGTCAGACGGCGGACCGTGTGCGCGACACTCTGGAGCGGCTCGCCACCGAGCGAGATGTGTGGGTGTCGACGGCCCACCCCGATCACGGGCCGCACCAGCTGCCGCTGTGGTTCTCGTGGGATGGGCGAGCAGTGTGGATGTGCACCAGCGCCGCTTCCGTGACTGCGCGAAACGTCCGCAAGGAGCCGCGCGTGCGCCTGGCGCTCCCGGACACCTTCGACGTGGTGCTTCTCCAGGGCGAGGCGGAGTGCTTCCCGGACCAGGAGGTGCCCGAAGGCGCTGCCGAGGCGTTCGCCGACAAGTTCGGGTGGGATCCGCGCGAGGAAGAGGGTTCCTTCCTGTATGTACGCGTGGTCCCGAGGACTGTGCGCGCTTGGCGCGGCGAGCCGGAACTACGCGGGAGAGTCATCATGCGCGACGGGACGTGGCTCGAATAACGGATCCGACGCGCCTCTCACTGATCACGCCGCTGGAGGACTGACCGCTACATCCGCGATGACTTCCAGCAGTGCGCGGATGGAGTGCTGAGCTTGGAGGGCGACATCGTCACAGGAACCACGGATGGTCACGAGCTCTTGGGAGCTGGATTTGACGTGCCGGCCGAAGTCGAGGCTGCGGGCAGGTGGTTGCAAAGCGCGGCGGTGATCGGCCCTGCTCCACACCGTTCAGGGCTCGTCAGGTCACCGGACAGGCGCATGCGAGCAACGGCCCGGCCGCTTTGCTCCATGACTCGCCCCGGCCGAGAGCCGTTGCGCCGTCGCTGCGCAGGGACTCGACTACGGGGACAAGGAAGTCCGTAGGCCAGTGCCGTGCAGCTTCCGGCGTCAAGCCGATCGCGTCGACTGCGGCGCGCACCCTGTCTTCGAGGACGGCCGCGCCCTGATCCAGGTCGGTTCCCGTCCACGCATCGACATGTTGGGCTATCAGAGCCCAAGAGATCCCGATCATGCGTCGGATCGTATGGCAACGTGCTGACAGTTGTGAGGAACCGCAAGGGTGGGATGCCGACGTCCGCGTGGTTGTTCCCTCGGCGCGGGCCCGGACAGTCCGAGGTCGGCACGCCTCCTTGTCTTCGTGAGCAGGGCGAACGCCGCTTGATTCGCACCTGCGAGTCGCCTCACCACAGGTGCAGGAAGCTCCGGACGTCGTCATAACCGTGGAGAGCCCGGACTCCACGTCCGACGGGTCTGCCTCAGCACCCGCCGCCGGCGACTGCGGCAGCCTGAGAGCCTCATCGCCGATGTGCGGGAAGCGTCGAGCGATGTGTCCCAGGCACAGGCCGCCCATCCCGAGCAAGGGGCCACCCGGTACAGCCCGGGCTCCGACCTCCATGCATCAGAGTCGACGAACTCCCGACCAAGGCTCTCGCCGCCTTCGCCCTTGCCGAACGCTCCCGCAGGGCCCGATCCAAACACCTCGACCACCACGACCACTCACCCCCGCACGACAGGACGTGGCCGGCAAGACCGGGCGATTGCCGCCTGATGCCGCGCGAGGACGGGCCGTATCGAGTCTTCAGGGCGCCGAACGTCATAGGGTGAGCTGCGCCGAAGGAGGCCAACGACCAAGGGAGCCATCCATGACGCGGTACCTGATCTCGTTCGATGACGGCGCGATGGCCTTCCCCGAGGAGGAGTTGCCCGCAGTGGCCGAGGCCTCGCACGAGGTGGTGCGCAAGGCTCAGGAGGCCGGTGTGTGGGTCTTCGGCGGTGGACTGCAAACGCAGCAGGCGAACATCGTGGCCACCGACGGAACCGTCACCAAGGGCCCGTACCCGGAGACCAAGGCGGTGCTCGGCGGGTTCTCGATCATCGACGTGCCCTCACGTGAGGACGCGCTCGAGTGGGCTGCCAAGATCGCTGCCGCGTGCCGCTGTGCGCAAGAGGTCCGGGAGATCATGGACGACCCGGCCGTCTGATCGAAGACGACCCGCCGGGGCCGGAAACTGGTTCGGCAGTGGTCCGCAGTCCTCCCACGCGGGACCGCGTCGGTACGTCGACGGGATCTGGCCCCGCGTCCGCGCCAGGGTCCCCGTGGCGAGACGTACCGAACGGCATGGTCCATTGTCGAGCCGGGATCGGGTGTTCCGCTGCTACCAGCGGGCCGACGTCTGGGAGCTCTGCGACACCCGGGGAGCATCAACGAACGGCTCCCCCCAAACCCAGAGCGCGGTCCGATTCCCGTCATCCGCTCCACAAGACAACCCCAGGCGAACAGCCGGGCGGAGGGGCAGGAAGCCGGTCAACTCGGTCTGGCCGAGTCGACAACACCGACAGCCGACCTTCCCGACTGTTCCGCACGGGCTACCGTGATGACCAGGGCACGCGCTTCGGCCGGCCGGCCGATCGGACATCGACAAGATCGAAGCCATCCTCGTGGCGCACGAGATGTTTGACCTGACCCAGGCCGGAGTCCCGGACAAGCCCGGGCTCGGCAAGCCACTCCTTCGGCGGGGCCGATATCGCGGTACCCGGGGCGGCGGAAGAGGCAGCGCTGAGCGGCAATGCGATCGGTCCGCCGAAGGCCGGCCAAGTCCGTGCCCGATGTGTGCCCAATCGGGGGTGAGCCACGGTCGAATGGAGTCACTGTTGAGCGCCACGTCATGGCCCTCAATACGTAGCTGGTCAAAGGCATTGCGGCAGTCGCCTGCACGGTGATTTCCAAGCGGAGTCGCTGGGTGTCCAGTTGGCACCCCAATGAAACAGCCGGAGGCGTCGGCGATCGAGACAGTGCCTGGCTGTCAGGCGTCATGGATCGTCCGAGTTGATGAAGGCGAACGCACGCCTCACGGTGGAAAGACAGTTCCCGGGGTACTCGTGGCCGTGACCCGGCAGGACTTCGAGTCCGCACGGAATCCCGTGTGATGTCAGAAAGTCGGCGAGCCGGGTCATCTTCTCGCGCCGCACGCCATCGTCGTCGTTCGCGCCAACCATGAGGTAGCCACGAAGTGGCAGGCCGCTTTGACGCCTCTTCTCGATGAACGGCAACCAGGACGCGGGGTCGGCAGTACGCGGGCCGGCCATCCCGAGCAGGACGAATCCACGTGCCGGAACGGTCCCGCCCAGCGCCATACGCAAGGCGGTTTCGGCACCCATCGAGAATCCAGCGATGATCAGGTGACCCACGTCCAACGCGTACTCGGCCGTCAGCGTCGCATACTGCTCGCGGACATCGCGCAAGGCCTTGTCTTCGTCGTCCCAGACAGCGCGGCCCCGGGCGATCCACTGGGACGACTGGACTGCCACGAGCAACCGGCCTTCGTGCACGACCTCCCGCCAACCGCTCAGGGACTCCCGGGTGTTCCCGCCGTTGCCGTGGAAAGCGACAACAGCGCGGTACGGTTCCGGCCCAAGCTGCTCCCCCACGACCGAGCACCGCGCCGCCGCAGAGGCAGCGCGCTGCCGGGCGAGACTCTCACGTGCCACATCCTCGAAGCCGGCCGTGCCCTGCAACGGCCCCCACGACGGTGATCGACGCAGGAAGACTTCCCCGTACCAGTGCCCCCGTGCCAAGGCCTCCCGGATGAGGGTCACGGCGAGGTCAGCCCTGCCCATCCGTGCGGCTGCACAGGACCGCAGGTAGTAGACGTCCGATTCGTCATCGGGGAACTGCGGCCCCTCCTCAGTGATCAGGTTGTATGCCTCAGCGTGCCGCTGCTGGCCCGTCAGATCCTTCACACGCTCCTGCAACCCGCGGAATCCAAGTGGCGTCATCCCACTCCCCCTTGAGTCGTGCGCCGCTGCCATGGGCCTGGTGGCCGTCGCCGAGTCGGTGCCGTACATCGTGATGGGCACCCTCGGCCGCCGGCTGATGGATCGCTTCGCGTCGCTTCGCGCGCTGGCCGCGGTCGACGCCGCTCGGATCGGACTGGTCGCGCTACTGCCGCTTGCGCGGGCCGTACGCTGCGGTCATGTTCGAGTATCACGGGTGGATCAGCGTTCAAGAGCGTCCCCACGCAAACGATGACGACGGCAGCAGTGCTCGTCTGGGCGAGATCGTCGAAGGCATCCAGGCCCGCATCCGCGAGATCGACAGCCCCTACCTCCTCGATCTGCGATGGATGAACGGAGAGCCCTTTCTACACCTCGGGGGCTTCCCCAACCACCGCGACGAGGACGTCGTCAGCCTCTTCGCCGAAGTGGGTGAGCGGGCGCCAGGTTCCTACGGTGTACTGCACATTCGTGACGACGAAGACCTCGGGCACGAGAACGAGGTCGTCGTCATCAGGATGGTCCGCGGCACGGTGACGGAGTACACGGAGCCGTTCTTGTCTCCATGTATTCCTGCCCTGGAGGATCCTTTCCAGGGATGAGAGCTGAGCACCCGTCGCCGAACCAAACGAAGCGGACCCCAAGCCGCCGGAACACGCCACACACGTGCCAGTTGGGGCAGGGGCCCGCGGGGAGTCACAGGGAGTCCCGAGCTTCCGAACCCGACTGGATGAAGCCGTGACCTCAGTCCGCAGCGACATCCACGACAGGCGTACCTCCGGTGATCGAGGATGCTGCCGACTACGCTCGCCGGCAGCGGAGTACAGCAACCGGGCAGACCACAGCCGGGGCAAAGATCCGCGAAGCCCAACGACGACAACGACGGAGAACCCATGCCCAGACCGGCCCGCCGCAGAGCCACGGCCTTGTATGCGACAGCCACGACCTGTGCCGTTATCGGCGCACTGCTGTGGGTGCGCAGCCAGGGCGGCACGCCCCCCAGTCTCGCCACCCGCTCTTACACGGACTTCCTGGCGGCCGACGGATACAGCCCATCGGACTGGCGGGTGTGGTCACCGGGGGTGCCGGAAGACCGTCTCGGCCTGTACCTCCTCGCGGCCGGGCTTGTTCTGGCGCTGGTCGCGCGCCTGGTCTCCGCACGGCGTGACTGAACGGTACCGGGGCGATCGGGCCGACCACGGGGAATGGGCGTGGCGTCAGCGACCGGCTGACGCACCCCGCAGACCTCGGCAACCGTCGTACCCGCACTGCGCATCGAGGAGGCCAACGGTTGCGGTGTGCCGGAAAGGCATGGCGCCGGTTCCCCCTGATCAGCCAAGCTGGGGCTGACAGGGAGGGGCTTGCCGCACTACGCTGGCTCGCTGTCGAGCGGACGGCCGGTCACCAAGTGGGGTCGAACCGTTTGATCGACGCAGGCCTCGAAGCCCTTCTGGCTGGCGTGGAGTGTCCTTCTCTCGCTTTGCTGGCCGGCCTGCGGAAACGCGAGGAGCCGGACGCGCCGGAGCTGTTCGCACAGGTCCTTGAGGAGCTCGGCCTTGTTCCCGGCTTGCCGACTGACAGTGGTCAGGCCCTGTTGGAGATGGCCCGTTCGTGGGCGATTCTCATCGTCCACGGGAAGCTGGACCCAGTCGAGGGCGCCGACATGATCTGGTGGCGCGCAAGTACGGAGTAGGACCACCCCGAACTGCTGCAAGGCATCGTTGCCGGAGCCATGGTCGCTTGCGACATGAACCCGAATGGGTCGATCACCACGGAACAGATCAAGAGCGACATCGTGCGGGCTGCCCGCGTGTTCCTGCTCACCACCGAACCTCCCCGCCGCCAGACCTGATGACCCACGCGTCGCGTGGCACAGTCGTGCCACCTGGGGCGGAGAATCACGGGAGCCACTGAAACCCATGACACCCGCTCAGGCCTACCGAGGCATCGCTCGTGCCAGCGAAAACGCAGGGCTCGGATGTCAGGCACGACCCGGGGCGAACCGCAGCCGGGGGGGCTCCGCGGACCTTCCAGGTCGGCGCGGACCGATCGCTAGGGTGCGGAGGGTGCGAAGTAACAGGTCAGGGAACCATTGCCCGGTTTGCGAGTTCGACGTGGGGTATCCGCCCTGGGGCGAAAGCGGAGACGTCGCGACCTTCGGCATCTGTGAGTGCTGCGGGATCGAGTTCGGGTACGAGGACTCAACGGACACGGGGGTGTCCAGGGCTCGTGACGACTGGATTGCCCAGGGGTACCCCTGGAAGGGCGACGCCAGGGACAAGCCGGCCTACTGGGATCCGGAGAAGCAACTGCGGGAGTCGCTGCCGCTCACGCGGCCCGTGCGCGACCATGGCCCCAAGTGAGAGCCAGGCTCTCGTTCGTGTTCTCAGGGGTGGGGCCGGGCGGAAGCTGATCCTCCGGCGGATCGTGTGCGCCTCGCGAGTTCCGGAGCACCGCCTGGCCCGCTCCCAAGAAACGCGGATGCCGCGCAGGGCGGCCGTCTGACAGGATCCGCGGGTGTCCGCTTCCCTGTACGAATCGCATGTGACGGTCCGTTGTGCCGGCCCCGACGAGTCGGTGCGGCTGCGCCGGTGGGCGGCCTCGGCTGGCCTGAAGCTGACGCACATCGTGCTGGCGCGCGGCCGGATGTGCGAGCAGCCCATGCTCACACTGTCCGGTTCCGCCTCGTACGTCGAGGAGACCGCGCGCGTGCGGGACGTCGTGGCGAGGCTTCGGAGGGACGGCTTCGAGCCGGTACGGGTGAAGACCGAGTCCACACCGTGGGCCGCAGAGGTACCGGCACGGCTCGGCGCGGACGACGAACGGTACTTCGAGCACCACGTGAAGCTGCTGCTCGACGCGGACACGGACCTGGCCGCGCTCGCGGCCCGGGTGGTGCCGCACGGCGCCCATCTGTCGTGGAACGCCGCGCGGGTGCGGGCCGGCGCGGGGCACGAGCGGTTCGTGACGCAGCGGTGCCGCGGGGTGGGCGCCGACGGGGCGGGGCGGGCGCTGGAGCGTTTGCTGACGGAGTTGGACGGGCTCGTGGTGCTGGGCGTGGAGCGGGAGTTCGTGCTCCACGACAGTGACCTGTCCGTGGACGACGGTTGGATCGAGGAGCCCGTGGGGGTACGGACATGAGTGGATCGGCGTGGGACGGGTTCGGCTGGCAGAGCATCGAGCTGCCCCGCGAGCCCCTGGACGAGGCCACCCGCGAGGCAGAGGACCTGCCGAAGACGCTGCAGCTGCAGTGGGTGCCGGGGGACGACGTGGTGCAGCGTCCCGTCTTCGACCCGTCGCTGAAGCACCACCAGAACGCCTACCGCGCGACCGACCCGCGGTTCGGGGATCCGGCACGAGGCGAGGCGTGGCGGGCAGCCCGGCGCCGGGCCCTGCACCTGGTGCTGGACGCGATCGCCACGTCGCAGTACGTGGACACGCTGATGCTCAGGGGCAGCGTGCTGATGTCGGTGTGGTTCCCGGAGGCGGCTCGCGAGCCCGGTGACCTGGACTTCGTCGTCGTCCCTCACACCTGGCGGATCGACGACGGCCGCACCGACCGGATGCTGCGCGGCATCGCGGAGGCGGCTCAGACGCTGGCCGACGCGCGCGGCCGTGAGATCGGGATCTCGGCGCGGGGCGCGGTGGTCGAGGACATCTGGACCTACGACCGCGTTCCGGGCTGCCGCATGGTGCTGCCGTGGGGATCGCCCGGGCTGCCGGGCGGCCATGTCCAGCTCGACTTCGTCTTCAACGAACGGCTGCCCGAGGCGCCCGAGCCGGCCGAGCTGCCCGGCGGCACGATCGTCCAGGCGGCCACGCCGGAACTGTCCCTGGCCTGGAAGCTGATGTGGCTGCTCAACGACGCGCATCCGCAGGGCAAGGATCTGTACGACGCGGTGCTGCTGGCCGAGCGGCATCCGCTGCGTTACGAGCTGCTGCACGAGGTGTTCCGGCTGTCGGGTGAGTGGCGGTATCCGTACTCCGAGAGAATCCTGCTCGAGGATGTGGCCCAGGCGGTCGGGAATGTGGAGTGGAACCACTTCGTCACCGAGTATCCGCAGTTCAAGGGTGCCGAGCGGGAGTACGCGGACCGGCTGGTGCGCGCCGTGACGGAGACGTTCACGAGGGCCACCGGCTGATCCGGGATCACAGGGGATCACAGGGGATCACAGGGCTTCCCCGTCTCCCCTCGGCGGAAAACCGCGGGCGCGCACCCCGCGGCGCACATGCTGCTGTTCGCGGACCTGGCCAACCCCACCTGCAACGGCCCCTACCAGCGGCTCGGATACCGCCCGGTCACCGATGTCGCCGTGTACGACTTCAGGTGGGCGCGGCGAGAGCCATCACCGGCCGGCACTCCCCCACACCCGGGGGTAGGTCGGCCTGGAGACGGGCTGTCAGACCCGCGACGACGGCGACGGTCCCGCGGAGCGGCGAGTCCGGGACCAGCACTTCTGGCGCCGTGTCACTCATCGAGCCGAATGCAAGCTGACACGCCGTGCGAACTCGGCCGGACGCAATTATGGTCGAAGAGCAGACAGGACTGGCTATCCACTGGAACACGGCCGTCCCTCCCAGGGGCGGCCGTCTTTTTTTGCCCGTGCCGGAGCCCGCCTGATCCCCTCGGCGGTCAGCCGGGCGGGGCGGGAGCGGCGTCGCGGCCAGGGTCGGATCCTGCCGGTCGCCACCCGGAGCCTGCCGCCTGCCGGTCGCCGCACGCGCCCACGGACGCGATCCTGCCGACGAGCCTGGCAGCACCGGCCCTCGGCGCCCTCGAGCTCGCGAGAGGTCCGGCCAGGTCGGACCTCACACATTTCCGCGCGAACCACGCACCTGATACCACATCACGCATTCCCCGACAGGGAGCGGTCCGGGGTACCTCGCGGAGTCCCACCAGTAACTCTTAATTTAGGAATTATTATTGACGCGCACCGGTGAGCCGCTGCAAGATCCTCGCAACACCACCGCAGGCGTGCGGGCATTGAGTGGTCCGGAGACCGACCGCCGCACCCTTGACGAGGGGCGGCACCTCGGGCTCACGACCAGGACGGGTCGGCATGCCTGATCGATCGGACAGCTAAGGATCCGACGTGAAACGACATCTCACCGCCCTCCTCGCCCTCGTGACCGGCTTGCTGGCCGTCTCGGTGCCCGCGGAGGCCAGTCCGGCGGCCCACAAGGTCACCGCCGCGACGCCGGCGTCCCAGCAGGTGCTGAGCCCGACGCCGTACATGGGCTGGAACACCTACTACGCGCTGGGTGGCGATCCGACCGAGGCCGAGATCAAGTCGGTCGCCGACTTCCTGGTCAGCAGCGGCCTGCGGGACGCCGGTTACCAGTACGTCTGGATCGACGGCAACTGGGCCGCGCCGACCCCGCGCAGCGCGGCCGGCGACCTGACTCCCAACCCCGACCAGTTCCCGAACGGGCTGAAGCCGCTGGTCGACTACATCCACGCCAAGGGTCTGAAGGCCGGCATCTACACCGACGCCGGCCCGTACATCCCGGGCAAGTGCGGACTCGGCAGCCACGGCTACTACCAGCGCGACGCCGACCAGTTCGCGGCCTGGCAGTTCGACGCGGTCAAGGCGGACTACCTCTGCGGGATCGCGGCGAACCTCGACCCGAAGACCGTCTACACCGAGTTCGCGCAGGCGCTGCGGAACAACGCCAGCAAGCGCCCCATGATCTTCAACCTCTGCAACCCGGTGACCTCCCCGGACTGGGGCAACTACCCGGAGGAGCAGCAGTCGACGTACTCCTGGAGCTACGCGCCGAAGATCGCGCAGTCCTGGCGGACGTACACGGACGTGGGCTTCGTCGGCGAGATCAAGTACAAGGACGTGCTGCGGAACTACGACGCGAACGCGCGGCACCCCGAGGCCGCCGGACCGGGACACTTCAACGACCCGGACTACCTCGGCCCTGAGCTCGGGATGACGGACGAGGAGTTCCGTACCCAGATGACGCTCTGGTCGGTGGCGGCCGCGCCGCTGATGATCGGCAGCGACGTCCGTCACCTCAGCACGACCTCGCTCGGCATTCTCGAGGACCGCGATGTCGTCGCGATCAACCAGGACTCCGCCGGTGTCCAGGCCGTCCGTGTCGGGCCCGCCGGTACGACGGAGACCTGGGTGAAGCGGCTCGCCAACGGCGACCGTGCCGTGGTGCTGCTGAACCGCGGCGACAGCCCGGCGACCCTGACCACGAAGGCGTCGTCGGTCGGCCTGTCCGGAGATCGGTTCACCCTGAAGAACGCCTGGACCGACAAGGTCACCGAGAGCGCGGGCACGATCAGTGCCGCCGTCCCTGCCCACGGCGCGGCCCTGTTCCGGGTCAGCCGGGCCACGGGCAAGCCCGGCGTTCCGCACGTCGTGGCCGGCCTGCCGCAGGTGACGCAGGTCGGTGACGACGCGGTGCCCGCCGGGACCGCCCCGCTCGTCGCCGGTGGCGACCAGGCCCGGGTCGAGGTCACCGTCCGCAACGACGGTGCGCAGCCGGTCCTCGCACCGCGGGTCGATCTGGCGGTGCCCGCCGGCTGGACAGCCCGTCCGATCGGCAAGGCGCCGATTCTGCTCGCCCCCAACCACTCGGCGACCTTCGCCTTCACCGTGGCCCTGCCGGCCACCGCCGCACCGGGCAACGCCGCGCTGACCGCCACCACGTCGTACGAGGTCATCGGCAAGGGACGACTGCGTCAGGAGACGTCCACTCCGCTGGTCGTCGCTCCGGCGGCGCCGGACGGTGACGTCGCGCTGTCGCACCACCAGTGGATCAGCGCCGGCAGCGGCTGGATGAGCCCGACGGTCGACCAGAGCGTCGGCGGCGGGTCGCCGATCAGCATGCTCGGCCAGGTCCACCCGACCGGCATCGGGGTCGCCTCGCCCTCGACGATCCGCTACTACCTCGGCGACCAGTGCAGCCGGCTGACCGCGAGCGTCGGCATCGACGACGCGGTGCGCAACGTCGGACCGGAGGGCGGCACCTCGACCTTCCAGATCATCGGCGACGGCCGCGTGCTGTTCGACAGCGGCGTGCTCAACCGCGACGACGTCCGCCAGGCCGACGTCGACCTCACCGGCGTCCGGGTCCTCGACCTCGTGGTCGGCGACGGCGGCGACGGCGGCTACAACGACCGCGCCGACTGGGCCGGCCTGAACGCCACCTGCTGACCCCACTCGGCCGCGCCCCGGTGACCCCTCACCCGGGCGCGGCCGAGCCGCTCAGTCCATAGGGGGCGCGGTGACGCGATCGCGCGCCACCGCGTGGTCCCAGCGGGGGCACGCCCTCCGCGTTCCGAACTGCCGCACTGCCGTGCTCTACGGACCTTCGGAGTCCAGCCGCTCCGCGGACCTGCGCAGGTACTCGGGCAGTTTCGAACTGGCCGCGAGTACCTCGATGCCGATGAGGCGGCCCTGCTCGTCGAGGTCAAGGTTGATCATGCCGTCGACATCCACCGGGTCGCAGGCGTACATGCGCGCCGAGTGCACACTGGCCTGAGGCTCGGTGAAGTACACGTATGCGGCGTTCACGGACTTGTCGTAGGTGACTCTGACCTCTGTCACAGTGAGTCGGCTCCCTTGCTCTCGTTGATGCCGGCACATGTCCATGCCGCGGGTGTCGTCCGCCTCACGCTCACTGCCGCACTTCGTGCCCGGCACGGCGCTGTCCGAGCCCGGGCGTACTCTTCCCACCGATGATCACCTGCCCGGTCCCGCGGCAACCCTGTGGGTTCCGGGCCGGTTGGGCACGTACACGACGGGAAGAAGGATGCTCTCCATGCGGGAACCGCAGAACCGGTCGACCGGACACCGCCGCAGACGAATGCTCGCCCTGATAGCCGTGAGCGGTGCCGTGCTCGTCGCGGCCGCCGGCCCGGCCGTGGCCGACGGAGGCGACGAGACCGACTACCTCAACGTCAACGCGCCCTGGGAGGTCGTGCTCCCCATGGCGGACGCCGACACCGGGGCGGCGGTCCCGCGGATGCTCCAGCTGAGCGTGGGCCACGACAACCCGGACAACAACGTCACCGGCGGCCGGGTCACCGTCGACGCTCGCGACATCGCGGACGTCGCGACGGTGACGTGGCCGGCCGCGTGCACCCCCGACAGCCTCGCGCCGCTGACCGCGACCTGCGACTTCGGGGCGGTCGGCACGTGGCCCTACACCGACGTCGCCGCTCTCACGCTGCGGGCCAAGGCGGGCGCCGCCGAGGGCGTCTCCGGGTACCTGCACGTCTCCGCCGACGCCGAGAGCGACTTCGGGCAGCTGACCACGGAGCCGATGGACATCTCCGTCACCGTCGGCAGCGGCCCGGACCTGTCCCTCAACCAATTGCCCGATCTCAAGGGTGTGTCCCCGGGCACGGACGTCGATCAGGCCCTCCGGCTGAGCAACCTGGGCGACCAGACGGTCGACCGCACGCTCCTCACCTTCTTCGCCTCGCACGGACTCGACTTCGTGCACCGGTACGCCAACTGCTCCTACGCCGACGACGACCAGGCCGCCAACCCGACGGGGACCAGCGTGGTCTGCGTCGTGGACCAGCCCGCCGAATCCGGCATGACGTACGACCTGTCCGCCGCGGCCGCCGTACACGCCGGCCCTGCGGCGCTGTACGACCGATTCGACTACTCCGCCCAGCCCTACACCGACGAGGCGTACGAGCAGGCCCAGAACGGCAAGGAGTTCACCCCCGGCTCCGGCGGCGAGCTCACCCTCGCCCCGGTGACGGCCGCACGTAGGTCCGTGGCCGAGGAACCCGCACCGGACCTCAACCCCGGTGACAACTACCGCGCCACCACCATCCGGGCCGCCAACACCGCCGACCTGGTGGCGGAAGGCGCGCAGGTGACGGGACTGCCCGGTGACACCGTCACCACCACCGTCTCGGTACGCAACGACGGACCCGCGTGGGTGGCGTCGCTCTTCGCCGGGGAACCGGTCGCGCTGGTCGACGTGACCCTCCCCGAGGGCACCACCGCCGTCGCGGCGCCGGCCAACTGTCTGGGCGGCGGCCGGTCCTTCCGCTGCCACACCCCGATCTACCTCTGGGAGAAGGACCGCAGCGACTTCACCTTCAGCGTGCGCATCGACAGCCTGGTCCCCGCCAATGCCCCGGGCTCCGTCGCCGTCGTCAACGACCACGACGAACCGCCGGTCACCGACTTCGACCCGGACCTGGCCAACAACACCGCCCCGATCACCGTCGCCGCCGTCGGCTGAGACGTGAGTCGCTCGGGGCCCGCCACGTCGTCCAGGCGGCGGGCCCCGAGCCCTCCCTCAGGCGATACCGCCGTTCAACGTGAGGTCGATGCCGTTGGCTATCGGGTTCTCGAGCAGGAACAGGCAACCGTCGACGATGTCGGCCATGGTCGCGAGACGTCCGGTGAGCGTCATCTTCCGGGCCATGTCCTGAAGCTGCTCGTTGTCCACGACGACGGGGCTGTCGACGATGGCCCACGGATGCATCGAGTTCACCCGTACCGGTGCCAGCTCCACGCGCAGCGTGCGCACCAGCCCCTGGACGGCGGCGTTGACCGCGGTAAGTGTCGTCGAACCCGGGTACGGGATGTCCTTGGCCATGCCGCCGAAGAGCAGTACCGACGCGTCCGCGGACATCCGCTCGCGCAGCGAGGCGACCACGGTCGTGTAACCGACGATCTTCGTCGTGGCCAGAGTCGTCGCCGTGACCACGTCGTAGGCGCGGGTGGTGTTCACATCACGCACCATCCCGACGAGCACCACCCGGTCGACGGTCCGCACGCTCTCCAGTGCGGCGGCGATCTCCGCCGGACGGCTCAGGTCCAGTGCGAGCCCCCAGACCGTGCCTCCCGTCTCCTGCACCAGCTCCTCTGCCACCGTCGTGGCCCGCTCCTGGGTGCGTCCGGTGATGACGACGTCAGCACCTCGCCGCGCGTACTCCGCGGCCAGTGCCCGCCCCGTGCCCTGCGTGGCTCCTACGATGAGGACCGTGCTCATTTCCGCTTCCTTCGGGTGTGCGACAGGCTGTCCGTCCATAGGTCAGCCGGCACTTCGCCGCCGGAGGGGCCGCCCCGCGGCGGCCCGGCTCCGCGGCGTCACATCGGCTGCCGTTTCGCGGCAACTCTCCACCACAGCAGGCCTGTTGTCACGCCGGGCGCCTGGCAGCCAGGCGGTATGAAACGGGGCTTCCCGCCCGCTTGCGTGACCGTCGGGAAGCACCTCGTGCAGAGGAACGTCATCAAGATCGGTATCCCTCCGGTCGGCGTTCCCCTTGCGGTGCTGTTGGTCAGGGCGAACCGCAAGATCTCCGACGATGAGGCGCTGCTGATGCGGCACCTGATGGGACTTGCTTCGGGAGCGGCATCAGGTGATCGATGAACAGCTCGCCCACCTTGTCGAGACCGACCCCGCGGAGGTGTGGGGCCGGATAAAGGCCGAGGCGGAGGATTTGAGCGACATCCTCGACGTGGCCGAGCGGGTGGCCGCTGTGGACGGCGCCGTCAATGCGCGCGAGGAATCCGTCATCTCCGAGCTGCGGCATCGCTGCCTCCGAGTCTGACGGCCGCCATGAGACACTTCCCGCAATGGCGGAGTTCCGGCCGCCATTGATCGTGCACCCCTGGGGCGCCCCCAGTCTTTGGGGCGCCCACGTTCCCGTTCCGCCGTTGCGTGGTGCTGATGAGCAGACACGGCTCGCGGTGCCGGCCCCATAGGATCTCGGACAGCGGCCCACCGGCTCGAGATGGCCGCCACCACCTCCAGGGAGTGACCGATTTCGAACGCCTCTGAGCTACAGGCAGGGGACACCGTTGTGGTGACTGACGGCCCCTTCGTCCAGATGACGGGTCCGGTCCTCGCCATCGACCGCGAGCGAAATCGCGTGCAGCTGCTTGTACAGGTCTTCGGGGACGACACGCGCATCGACCTGCCCCTCGACGCGGTGGAGAAGGTGTCCGACACCTGAGTGCACGCTCTGGGCCCGGGTATCACCGAGTGTGTGGCACAGCGGTGGATCACCGGCA
This sequence comes from Streptomyces sp. NPDC002574, assembly GCF_042889545.1. NCBI lineage: Bacteria > Bacillati > Actinomycetota > Actinomycetes > Kitasatosporales > Streptomycetaceae > Streptomyces > Streptomyces sp. NPDC002574. The sequence continues at coordinate 255,485 of NZ_JBIARB010000002.1, read as the reverse complement.
TTGCGCCGTCACCCGGTGTCGCTGAGGTCAGCCGGATGCGGCCGTAATTCGTTTGACCGGGTCACGACTCGACGCTGCACTGTGGCGGGCGCCATGAACGTGGCGCCGGTACTCCGGGGAGGCAGCGGCAGCATGATGATCCGTCCCACGACCGACCAGGACGTCGACGTCTTCGTCGAGACACTCCATGCGGCGTTCGGGCGCTTCCCGGAGACCCCGGCCGACGACGGCGGAGGGGTCTGGTGGTCTGCGCTCGAAATGGACCGCGGCCTGCTCGCCGTGGCGGCGGACGGACGGCCTGTCGGCACCGCCGGCGCATACTCCTTCGAGTTGACCCTGCCCGGCGGGATGGTCGTCCCGGCCGCCGGGGTGACCGCGGTCGGTGTCATGCCCTCGCACCGACGGCAGGGCGTGCTGCGTGCGATGATGCGGCATCAGCTGGGCGAGCTGCGTGCCCGGGGCGATTTCCTCTCCGTACTGCTCGCCTCCGAGGCCCCGATCTACCGCAGGTTCGGCTACGGACCGGCGACCTACACCGGGCGGTTGACGGTGCCGCGCCACCAGGCAGCCCTCGTCCTCCCCCGGGCGGGCGGGACAGCCGACGGGTCGGCGACGGGCTCTGACTCCGGGTGTGTCGAGGTGCTGCGGCGCACCGAGTGCGTGGGGATCCTGGAGGAGGTCTACGACCGGTACCGCCGTGCGCAGCCTGGCGCGCTGTCCCGGCCGCACCGCTGGTGGGCCCTGGGTGCGGGGCAGCCCCCGGTCTCTCCGGCACCGCGGTACGTGGCCGTGCACCGTGACGCCGACGGCGTCCCGGACGGGTACGCCAGCTACTCCCTAGGCGAGTCGGGCACCTTGACGGTCGACGAGACCATCGCAACCGACGACAGTGTCTTCACGGCCCTGGCCCGGTTCGTGCTCGGGCACGACCTGGTCACTCAGGTGGTCTTCCGGCATGTCCCGCCCGAGCACCCGCTGCGCTGGCAGTTCGTGGATTTCCGGGCCGGCCAGGCAAGCAACCACACCGACTGGCTCTGGGTACGGCTGCTGGACGTCCCGCGTGCGCTGACCGCGCGCGGCTGGTTCACGGACGGCGAGCTCGTCCTCGACGTCGACGACCCGTTCCTCGGCGAGCACGGCCGCTATGTGTTGACCGTCCGGGACAACAAGGCCCACTGCGTCCCCACCGACCGGGACCCCGATCTGTCGCTGGACGTGAGCGACCTGGGCTCGATCTACCTCGGCGGCACCACCCCGAGCACCCTCGTGCGTGCCGGCCGCATCCGAGACCACCGCCCGGGTGCGGCCGCCCTCGCCGACCGCCTCTTCCATGCGGGGCGTCCCCCGCACTGCCTTCATTGGTTCTGACCGTGCCTGACGACGTGTTGACCCTTGGCGTCCTCGGCACCTGGGCGAGCACGACGAAACAGGCGTGGGCGTTCTTCGGCCGGCGCATGCCCGGGCTGCGGTCGAGCGCCCGGGTGACAGCCGAGCAGCCGGGTTCACGTGCCCACTGCCTGAGCGCAGCGCGCGCACTGGTCGCGGCGGGGCGGTGCCGAGCAGGACCGTTGACCGGGTATGGGGACGGTGGGACCATCCGGCACGACTGGACATCGCGCTGGGGGTGGGGCATGGCCGGCAAGCCGGTCGAGGACGTCGAGAGATACTGCCGTCGCTGCGAGCAACGGGTGCCGCCCGTGGTGAACAAGAAGGCCGGCGAGGATTCCGGGATCCTGGCGACAACGCAAGTGGGAGCGTTGGTCGTGGCGGTCGTGAACGTATTCCACCAGCTTGGCTACCCCCCGCCCTTGCCCTGGATTCCCCGCCTGTCCCTCGTGACCACGTGGCCGGCGGCGGTCAGACCCGCGTGGCTCGGTCTGGTGGTCGCGATGGCCGTCTTCGTGGGCTCGGCGATCTTCTCGCTCGAAGCGAAAGCGCGGGCGCAGCGGTCGGCGACATGCCCCATCTGCCTGCTCAGGTTTGACGCCGAGTAGCGGGCCGTCCCACCTCTGCCCGCCCGTTCACCGAAAGACTCCTCCTGCTGTGACTACGGGGTCCTCGGGCGGTTGCTCGGGGTGGGCATGGGCGCCGAAGCCGCCTGGAGCGCGGCCACAGGATCGACGACGTCCCCAGAGGCAGGGCTACCGCGGCGGGCTCCCCCCCCCGTCTCCGTCCTCGGTGGGCTCGGGCGACCGCATCCTCCCATGGGCGTGGCCCGGGCGCTGTTGTCAGCCGATGTCAGCCCTGGATGGCAAAGGCTCCCCGCTCTCTTCACCGGGGCCCTTCCTCCGCGTGGGCGTGGGCGGTTTCGGGCCGTCGGCATCTGCCTCGCAAGGGCAGCCTGTGCCGATCCGTCCGGGTTCTGCGCCGGCCGCGCAGCAGGAGGCGACGCCCGCAGGTGACGGGCCGGCGGGTGAGCGAGCGGCAACAGCCGCCCCCACACGGCGGGTTGACCAGCAGGAACAGCGGCGCCCCGCGCCGTGGCCGGTTCCGTTCGGCGGCGCTGGCGGCTTCCCGTCTGGTGTCGTATTCACGCCCTCAATACTTTCCGTGAACGGTCACGTGTGACGCGCGGCCGGCGTTCGCTCAGCGGACGCCGAGGTCCGGGCATTTGACGACATTCCCAGTGGAAATGCGTGGCCACCGCACCCATTTGGTGACGTTCGGTCACACCGTGCTCACAACATCCCCATTGACATGCACAGAACCCATCTCGCTAATGGGCCCCGGTGAACGCCCCGGCGTCCACCGTCACCCAGGAGCCGTACGCGGCTCGATCCCTGCAAGCACGCATGGGAGTCACGTTGCACAGACCAGCGAGAACCGCACACCCTGTCCACCGGAGGGTGGCCAGGGGCCTGGCCGTCCTCGGCGCCGCCGCCATGGCGGTGCTCGGAGTGCAGGCACCGGCAGGGGCCACGAGCGCGGCGGACGCCCGCCCGGCCGCCTCGGCCACCGGCGCGCGCCCGTCCTTCGAACCCGCCTGTGAGACGCCCAAGCCCTCCCACTTCAGCTGCTTCGCGCTGCGCCGCACCGATGTGAAGCCGTTCAAGGGCCTGATGAAGGCGGCGGACACCCCCGCCGGTTACGGCGCCGGCGATCTGCAGAGCGCCTACAACCTCCCCGCCGACGGCGGTGCCGGGCAGACCGTCGCCATCGTGGACGCCTTCGACGACCCGACCGCCGAGTCGGACCTCGCCGTCTACCGGGCGCAGTTCGGACTTTCGGCCTGCACCACCGACAACGGCTGCTTCCGCAAGGTCGACCAGCGCGGCGGCACCGACTACCCGACGCCCGACCCCGGCTGGGCCGGCGAGATCTCGCTCGACCTCGACATGGTCTCCGCGAGCGCGCCCAACGCGCACATCCTGCTGGTCGAGGCCGACGACAACAGCTTCGAGAGCCTGTCCGCGGCCGTCGACCAGGCGGTCGCGCTCGGCGCGAAGTACGTCTCCAACTCGTACGGCACCGACTACCGGGGCGGTGGCGGCGAGGACCCGTCCGAGACCACCACGCTGGACGCGCACTACAACCACCCCGGCGTCGCGATCACCGCGTCCACCGGTGACTACGGCTACGGCGTGAGCTACCCGGCCGCCTCGCAGTACGTGACCGCGGTCGGCGGCACCACGCTGACCCGCGCCCCGTCCACGACCCGCGGATGGACCGAGTCCGCCTGGGGCGACGCCGGTTCCGGCTGCTCGCTCTACGAGCCCAAGCCCGCCTTCCAGCAGGACACCGGCTGTGACAACCGGGCCCTGGCCGACGTCTCCGCCGTCGCGCAGGACGTGGCGGTCTACCAGACGTACGGCAACGGCGGCTGGGCGGTCTACGGCGGCACCAGCGTCTCCTCGCCCATCATAGCCTCGGTGTACGCGGCCGCCGGCACCCCCGTCGCCGGCTCGTACCCCAACGCGTACCCCTACGCGGCGGGCACCGGGATCAACGACGTCACGACCGGCAGCAACGGCAGTTGCTCCCCGTCGTACCTGTGCACCGGCGGTACCGGCTACGACGGCCCGACCGGGCTCGGCACCCCCGCCGGCCTGACCGCGTTCCGCAGCGGCCCGCACGGCGTGATCACCGGCAGCGTGACCGACAGCGCCACCGGCAAGGCCCTGGCCGGTGCGACCGTCACCGCGGGCGACAGCTCCGCCCGCACCGACGCCTCCGGCGCGTACTCGCTGACGGTGCCCACCGGCACCTACGACGTCTCCGTCGCGGCGTTCGGCTACTCCGACGGCTCCGCCGACGGTGTCGTGGTCGACGACGACGCCACGGTCACCAAGAACTTCACCCTCGCCCCGGTGCCCAGCCAGACGGTCGCCGGCAAGGTCACCGACGGCGCCGGCCACGGCTGGCCGCTGTACGCCAAGATCACCGCGGACGGCGTCCCCGGCGCGGTGTGGACGGATCCGGCCACCGGCTCGTACAGCCTGGACCTGCCCCAGGGGCACTCCTACACCCTGCACGTCGCGGCGGCGACCCCCGGCTACAAGGCCGTCAGCAAGACGGTCACCGTCGGCGGCTCCGCTCAGACGGTGGGCATCGCGGTTCCCGTCGACTCCTGGACGGCGACCCCGCCCGGGTACCGGGTCGACGTGACCGGCACCACCGAGCCCTTCGACGCCACCGACGCCCCGCCGGCCGGCTGGAAGGTGGAGAACGCCGAGGACACCACGGGCGGCTGGGAGTTCGACGACCCGGGCAACCGCACCAACCGCACCGGCGGTGACGGCGCGTTCGCCATCATCGACAGCGACCACTTCGGTGGTGGCGCCACCCAGGACACCTCACTGGTCAGCCCGGTCTACGACTTCACCGGGAAGAACGACCCCGAGGTGGCCTTCAACACCGAGTACAAGGCCTACTCCAACCAGTCCGCGGTCGTCGAGGCGACCTCGGACGGCGGCGCGACCTGGACGAGGATCTGGGCCCCCGGCTCGGACGTCGCGGGTGACCGCATCGAGGCCTCGCTGTCGGACTTCGCCGGCAAGCCCGCGGTGCAGCTGCGCTTCCACTTCGCCGGCAGCTTCGGCTGGTGGTGGTCCGTCGACAACGTCTTCGTCGGCGACCGGCACCTCACCCCCGTCCCCGCCGGCCTGGTCGTGGGCACCGTCACCGACGCCAACACCGGTGACGGCATCGTCGGAGCCGCTGTCACCAGCCAGGACAAGCCCGCCGAGTCGACCACCACGGTGGCCACTCCCGACGACCCGAACCTGCCCGACGGCTTCTACTCCTTCGTCTCGACCGCCTTCGGCAGCCACCCCTTCACCGCGGCCAAGGCCAAGTACACCTCGGTGACCAAGTCGGTGAAGACCGGGGCCGACAGCGCCGTCCAGGCCGACTTCAAGCTCAAGGCCGGCAAGGTCACCATCACCCCGGCCTCCGTCTCCGCCTCCGTCGCCTGGGGCGGTTCCAAGACGCAGAAGCTGACCGTCAAGAACACCGGCGGCACGGCCGCCACGGTCAAGCTCGGTGAGCAGTCCGGCGGCTTCACCCAGCAGGCCAAGGGCGCGGCCCTGCAGACCGTCAAGGGTGACTTCAACGCGCTGTCCAGCAAGGCCCACGCGGCGGCCGGTTCGGCCAAGCCGTCCGCGGCGGCCCCGGCGGACGACACCTGGCAGAGCGCCCCGGACCTGCCGGGCGCCCTGATGGACAACGCCGTCGCCTCTCTCGACGGCAAGGTCTACTCCGCCTTCGGCTACAACGGAGCCACCGACGTCAAGGACCTGTACGTCCTCGACCCGGTCGCCGGCAGCTGGACGAAGCTGGCGAGCGCCTCCGACACCCGTGAGGACCCCGCGCACGGCTTCATCGACGGCAAGCTCTACGTCGCCGGCGGCTGGGGCCCGACGGGCGCCCCGGACGGGAAGCTGGAGATCTACGACCCGCAGTCGGACAGCTGGACCACCGGCGCGTCCGCGCCGAAGCCGTACGCGGGCTCCGGCACCGCCGTCCTGGACGGCAAGCTCTACATGATCGGCGGATGCGCCACCGACTCGTGCGGCACCACCGACGCGAGTGTCTACGACGCCGCCACCAACAGCTGGTCCCAGATCGCCGCCTACCCCGAGGCCGTCTCGTGGGAGGCCTGCGGCGCCATCGACGGCCGGATCTACTGCGCCGGCGGTCTGGGCGCGAGCAACAACGACATCACCCACACCTACGCCTACGACCCGGGCACCGACAGCTGGTCCCAGCTGGCGGACGTGTCGGCCCCCCAGTGGGGTACCGCCTACGCCGCGGCCAACGGCCGGCTGATCCTCGTCGGCGGCGTCGGCAACAACGCCCTGACCAACCGCAGCCAGGCCTTCGACCCGGCCTCCGGCACCTGGGGCGCCCTCCCCAACGCCAACCTCGCCACCTACCGCGGCGGCGGCGCGCCCGGCTTCTACAAGGTCGGCGGCGGCAGCGCTCCCGGCACGCCGGCCGCCAAGGTCGAGGTGCTCCCCGGCTACGACCAGACCGGATCGGGTGACGTGGACTGGCTGAGCACCAGCGTCCAGCAGCTCACCCTGCAGCCCGGGACCAGCGCCACCGTCACGGTCTCCCTGGACGCCTCGGCGGCCTCGGTGACGCAGCCCGGTGACCTGACCGCCGGTCTGAGCGTGGGCACCGACACGCCGTACTCCGTGCCGCGGATCCCGGTCGCCCTGCACGTCGACCCGCCCAAGACCTGGGGGAAGATCGCCGGTCTCGTCCTGGGCAACACGGCCAACGGCGGCACCGCGCCGCTGGCCGGGGCGACCGTGCAGATCGACAGCTGGGCGTCGACCTACACCCTCACCACCGCCTCCGACGGCACCTACGGGCTGTGGCTCGACACCCGCAACAACCCGCTGACCGTCATCGTCGCCAAGGACGGCTACCAGCCGACCGTCGCCACGCTGAAGCTGAAGAAGGGAGCGACGGTCACCGGCAACTTCACCCTCAAGCGCAAGTAACTCCGGGGAAGCGGCCGGGAAGGGCGCCGGCGGCACCGGGAACGGGCCGCCGGCACGCCCCCGGCGTCGAACCACGGTACGACGGACGGCCGGTCCCCTCGGGGGCCGGCCGTCCGTCGTCGCCCGGTGGCGCCGTCACGGTTGTGCGGGCGACGGGTCGCCCCCGGGGGTGGCGGACCAGCTCGCGAGCAGCTTCAGGCCGTCCTCGGCGGCGGATCCGGGAGGCGCGCTGTAGGCGACCACGCTCAGGCCGCTCTCGTCCGGCAGGCTCATGGTCTCCTGGTCGAGTTCCAGATCGCCGACGAGCGGATGGTTCAGGCGTTTCGTGCTCTCGCGGAAGACGTGGACGCTCTGGGAGCCCCACATCACGCGGAACGCATCACTGCGGGTGGACAGTTCACCGATCAGGTTCGACAACTCCCGGTCGTAGGGGTGCTTTCCGGCCTCGACGCGCAACGCGCCGACGGCGAAGCGGGCCATCCGCTCCCAGTCGGTGTAGAACCGCCGTGCCGCGGCGTGGAAGAACGCGAAACGGGCGACGTTCCCTTCGCACGCCGGGTCGGCGAACATCTCGCAGTACAGGGCCCGGCCCAGCGGGTTGGCGGCCAGCGTGTCGAGGCGGTTGTTCATCACGTACGCGGGCAGCCCCGGCATCCCCTCCACGATCCGCGCCACGCTCGCCCGCACCGCCGGCCTGGCCTCCCGCCGCGGGGGCCGCACCCGGGCCGCCGGGCCCGCGGCCCGGGCCAGGTCGTACAGGTACATGCGCTCGGTGTCGTCCAGCCGCAGGGCTTGGGCAAGAGCGTCCAGCACACTGTCGGAGACGCCCTTGAGGTTGCCGCGCTCCAGGCGCGTGTAGTACTCCACGCTCACCCCGGCGAGCGCCGCGATCTCGCCCCGGCGCAGTCCGGGCACCCGCCGCCGGCCGTACACGGGCAGACCCGCCTGCTCGGGGGTGATCATCTCGCGTCGGGAGCGGAGGAATGCGCTGACTGCGTCCCGGTTGTCCATGACGACAGGGTAGGCAGGCCGCGCCCCCGGTGGGGGTCCCTGCCGGTACCCCTCACAGCGAGGACTCCCCCGCCGGCGCCGCCTGCCGTTGCATGGTGCCTGCCCCGGTCCTGCGGGGTCCGACCGGACCTCGAGGCACCTCGGCACGACGGAAGGGACACACACGATGAACGACCGGATCGAGACCGCGCCGCAGAACCCCGCGGACGTCGTACGAGCGCTGTACGACGCCCTCGCCAAGGGCGACGTGCCCGGCGTGCTGGCGGTCCTCGCCCCCGAGGTGATCGTCGACGAACCGACCCAACTCCCCTACGGGGGCGTGCACCAGGGCCGCGAGGCGTTCGTCGGATCGGTCCTGGGCGCGATGATGGGCCACGCCGACGTCACCATCACCGCGGCCGAGGTGTTCCAGGGCCCGGCCGGCGTGGTCGGAACACTCACAGGAACGCTCACGGCCCACACCACCGGTGAACGGTTCCCGCTGACCATGGTGGAGATCCACCAGGTCGAGAACGGCGCGGTGCGCAAGATCGACGTCTACACCAAGAACCCGCACGAACTCGCCGCGTTCTACGCACGCGCCGAGGCGGCGACCGCCTGAGGGGCCCTGTCGCGGCCGAGTCGCCGACGCCGGCGCGAGCAACTCGGCCGTCCGGGCAGCCGTCCGGCTATCCGTGGTCCGGAGTCGGCCGGGCCGCGTCGTCCGCGGTGGTCTCGGGCTTGGCGTGGAGGACGTCGCGGGCCTGTTCGGCGGCGCGGGTGATGCTCTCGCTGATGAAGTCGAGGAAGCGGGCGATGTTCTCCAGGCGCGCGGCCGCCGGGGTCTGCGGGCCGAGGACCGCCACTCCCTGGCGGGCGGTGGCGACGAGTTGGTCGTTGGCCCGGGCGCTGGCGATCGTCGCCTGGTAGAAGAGCTCGTTGTCGACGACGTAGCGGTCGCGGCGGCGTTCGTCGCGTTCCCGGCGGACCAGGCTCTGGCTCTCCAGGAACGTGATCGCCTTGGAGATGGACGCCGGGCTGACCTGGAGGCGCTGGGCGAGTTCGGACGCGGAGAGACTGCCCGCGTCGGTGGTGAACAGGCAGGTCAGCACCCGGGCCGTCATCTTGCTCAGGCCCGATGCCATCAGCACGGTCGTGAACGTCTCCTCGTACTCGGCCACCGCCGCGGCATCACGTCCGTGCGGCTGCGGGGCCGACTCCGCCCCCCGCGCGGCGGCGGGCCTGCGCCGGTGGGCGCGGTGTTCGGTGGCGCGGTGGGCCAGGTCGGCGCGATAGGCGGTGGGGCCGCCGTTGCGCATCACCTCGCGCGTGACCGTCGAGGTCGGGCGTTCCAGACGCCGGGCGATCTCGGCGTAGGGCAGGCTGTCGGCCAGCCCCAGCGCGATCTGCTGGCGTTCGGACTGAGTGAGCCTGCCTCCCGGCATCGCCATCTCCCTGGGTTGTTCCTCGGATCGGTCCCCGATCCGGCCACTATAGCGTTCACTTCCCGTCCATTGCACTGATCGCAACCACGGTCGTTGCGTTCCCTTCAAGGCCGTTGCAATGGTTTTGTAGCGCTGGCCTGCAAGGTTACCGATTCCATGCAACAAGGGTGTTGTCGAGATACGGAAAGCAACGTAGCGTTTCCGATGTCAGAAACGTTGAGACGAGCACGGGAGACCACGATGCACACGTTCGACACCTCCGCCCCGATCTCCGCCGTCCTGGACATCCCCGCCGGACGCGTCCGGTTCGTCGCCGCCGACCGCGCCGACGCCACCGTCGAGGTCCTGCCCGCCGACCCCGCCAAGAGCCGTGACGCCGCGACCGCCCAGCAGACCTCCGTCTCCTACGCCGACGGCGTCCTGCGGGTCACCGCCCCGGCTGCCGACAACCGGCTCGTCGACCGCCGCGGGGCCCTGGAGATCACCGTCCACCTGCCCGCCGGCTCCCGCGTCCGGGCCACGACCGCCGCCGCCGAGCTCCACAGCACCGGACGCCTCGGCGACATCGCCTTCGACGGCGCGTACCGCCGGATCACGATCGACGAGGCCGCGAGCGTCCACCTCACCGCCGTCGACGGCGACGTCGAGATCGGCCGGCTCGGCGGCCCCGCGCAGATCACCACCGCACGCGGCGACATCACCATCGCCGAGGCCGTCCACGGCGCGGTCGTGCTCCGCACCGAGACAGGCGACATCACGGTCACCGCCGCCGCCGGCGTCTCCGCCGTCCTCGACGCCGGCACCGCCTACGGCCGCATCGACAACGCCCTGAAGAACGACGGCGCCGCCGGCCTCGACATCCGCGCCACCACCGCCCGCGGCGACATCACCGCCCGCAGCCTCTGACCGAACCCCACCGGCAACGGTCCGGCAGAGCCCACCACGACCCGCCCCACAGCACACCCGACGCGAGCAGGGGGAACCCATGACGAAGAACAGCTCTTCCACGACGAGTCCGCGGTGGACCGGCTTGGTGCCGGTCGACGACACGGCCCTGGCCGTCACCGACACCGGCGGCCCCGGCATCCCGGTGCTGTACCTCAACGGCCAGTTCGCCACCCAGGGGTACTGGCGGCGCGTCATCGCCGAACTCGGCCCGCAGTGGCGGCACATCACCTACGACGAGCGTGCCCGCGGCAAGTCGAGGCGATCGGCGGACTACTCCTTCGAGGCCGCCGTCCGGGACGTCGACGCCGTCCTCGCCGCCCGGAACGTCGACCGGGCACTGGTGGTGGGCTGGTCCTACGGCGCCGTCGTCGCGGCGCACTGGGCGCGACGCAACCCGCAGCGCGCCCTGGGCGCGGTCCTGGTCGACGGCGCGTTCCCCCACGACTGGCTCGACGACGCGATGGAGCAGCGGATCCGCAAGCTCTTCCGGCGCATGAGCTGGTTCCTGCCCCTGCTGCGGCCCACCGGCCTGGCCCCGCGGATGACCGCCGCACAGCAGGCCGAGAGCAACATCGAACTCGGCAAGCTGTCCCGTGAACGCGAACTGCGCCCCGTGCTCGACGACGTCACCGTCCCCGTCCGCTACGTCGTCGCCTCCGGCACGTCCTTCGGCAGCCGCGGCGACGAACAGGAACGCATCCGCGCCGGCCTCGACACCGTAACCGCCCACAACCCCCACATCGAGATCGCCGCGAAGGTCGCCAGCAACCACGGGGCCATCCTGAAGAAGGACTACCCGGCCGTCGCCCAGGCCCTTCGCGACATCGCCCCGCACCCGGAGGACCGGACAGGCGGCGAGGCTTGAGCACCCGTGAGCCATGCGCATCGCTGACCCCTGACAGAACGTCAGGGGTCAGCGGGGCCGACAGCCGCAACCGCAGCCCCGACAGCGTGAGCGTATGGTCCATCTCGAGCAGCCGCAGTTGTCCGGACTGGGGCGGAACCCGGCCGCGCCGACGGGCGTCATGGTGCGCCTGGCCGTGCACCCGGCCGGTCGGCACGGGCTGACCATGCGCGAGGGGCAACTGCCGGACGCGGCCGCCGAGGCCCTGCTGACACACGGCGGCAGTGATGCGGCAGTGCTCCTGCACGGGCGCCGCGGCTCGCCGTCGATGCGGCGCCGGATCGCCGAGCACCCCGACCCGGCCATCCGGGACGCCCACGCGGACTTCGTCCGGGCCATGGTGGAGTGCGGTGTGCCGATGGGCATCGAGGCTCTGGTCGAAGCCTACGGCAGGCCGCCTGACGAGCTCTCCGCCGACTCCGACCCCAAACTGCGCGCGATGGTGGCAAAGACCTGGCGGGACCGGCCGACCAGGGTGCACCTGGCACTCCTCACCGATCCGGACCCCAGGGTGCGTGCCGCAGCAACCACCGCAGAGCACCCGGGCGTGCCTCCGCACTATGCCGAGCGCTGCCTCGCCGACCCGGCCAGCCGGGCCAACGTCGCACGCTATCTCCCTTTGAGCCCTGGCCAGTTCGCCCGACTGCTGGCGGCCGCGGACAAGACGGTGCTGCACGCCGTGGCCGGCAACCCGCACCTGACGGCCGGCATGGTGAGGCGTCTGCAGGACAGCGAGGATCCCGCCGTACGCGTCGCGGTGGCCTACAGTCGCCACACCACCCCTGAGACCCGCGGCCGGCTCCTCGCACTGGTGGAGGCCGAGGACGCCGCCGGCAGCGCCGACGCCGGTCTCGCTCTTCGCTGGTCGTCCTACGAGCCGCGCTGGCTGCGGGACGCACCGCTGGCCGAGCGGCTCACGTACCTGGACTGCCCGCACGCGGTGTTCCGAAAAGTACTGGCGGACGGCCGGGACCTGCCGGAGCAGGCCTGGCAGAGGCTGGACGACGACCCGGCCGTGTCCGTTCGCCGTGCTGCGGCCCGCCGACCCGGCACACCACCGCAGGTCCTGCTGCGGCTGCTCCGCGAGCACGGCGACTCCTTCCACATCCGGCCATCGCTGGTGGACCACCCCAACTTTCCACGCCAGGCCCTGGGCGGTTTTGCCGGCGAGCCCGATCCGCGAGTGCGCGTGCTCGCCCTGGAGGACCCGGATCTGCCCGTTGCGGCACTGCGGCGCCTCGCGACCGACCAGGAGCCGTCCCTGCGCGCCGGCACGGCCGGACACCCCAACGTCGGCCCAGAACTGCTGGAGGGGCTGCTGGCGGACCCGGAACCGCGGGTCACCGACAACGCGGCGGCCAACCCCGTGCTGACACGGGCCCGGATGTACCGCATCCTTGCCGCGGCCGGCCTCTGACCGCCCTCAGGACACACCCGAGCCGGACGGCAACCGTCCGGGACGGTCGACCCGGCGGCGTGCGGGAGGACAGTGACCCGTGCCACCACACTGCGGGACCGGTCGCAGGCACATCGGGCCCCGGGCCTTCCGTGCGCCTCTTCGCGGGGATCTGAGCAGTAGATTCCAACTCAGCGGTGCCGGCCCCGAAGGCGTGGTGGCACCTGCTCCCGGCCGTCGATCGCGGCCCCGTCCGGCCGCGATCGAGGCGTGTGAGGTGCGGCGAACAGACCCTCGCAGCCCGCCGCCGTCATTCTTGGAGGAGTTCTGCCGATGAAGACCGTCACCCACTGGATCGGTGGCAAGCCCTTCGTCGACGCTTCGGGTGCCTCCGGCACCTGGGGCGCCGTGACCGACCCCGCGACCGGCGAGGTCACCGCTCAGGTGGCGATGGCCGGCGCGGAGGAGGCCGACGCGGCGGTCGCCGCGGCGAAGGGGGCCTATGCGACCTGGCGTACGACCCCGCTCGCGCGGCGGATCGCGATCCTCTTCCGCTACCGCGCCCTGCTGGACGGGCACCGCGACGACATCGCCGCGCTGATCACCGCGGAACAGGGCAAGGTCCACGCGGACGCGCTGGCGGAGGTGGCCCGGGGCCTGGAGATCGTCGAGCTGGCCTGCGGGATCGGCACGGCGCTCAAGGGCGACACGTCCACGGAGGTGTCGAACGGCGTCGACGTGGCGTCGATCCGGCAGCCGCTCGGTGTGGTCGTCGGCATCTCGCCGTTCAACTTCCCCGCCATGATCAGCATGTGGATGTTCCCCATGGCGATCGCGTGCGGGAACACCTTCGTCCACAAGCCGAGCGGGAAGGCCCCTTCGGCCTCCATGCTCCTGGCGGAACTCGCGGCCGAGGCCGGGGTGCCCGACGGTGTGCTGAACATCCTGCACGGCGACAAGGTCGCGGTGGACGCGCTGCTCGACCACCCGGACGTGGCGGCGGTGTCGTTCGTGGGCTCCACGCCGGTCGCCCGCCACGTCTACGGCAGGGCGTCCGCGAGCGGCAAGCGCGTCCAGGCCCTCGGCGGGGCGAAGAACCACATGCTGGTGCTGCCCGACGCCGACCTCGACGCGGCGGCCGACGCGGCCGTGTCCGCCGCCTACGGCTCCGCGGGCCAGCGCTGCATGGCCGTCTCCGTGGTGGTCGCGGTCGGCTCGGCGGGCGACGCGCTGGTCCCCCGGATCGCCGAGCGGGCCACGAGGCTCACCATCGGGCCGGGCAACGACCCGAAGTCCGAGATGGGCCCGCTCGTCACCAGGGCGCACCGCGACGAGGTCGCCGAGTACGTCGCGGGCGCGGCCGCCCAGGGCGCCGACGTGGTGCTCGACGGCCGGGGCTTCACCGTCGAGGGCCTGGAGAACGGGTTCTGGATGGGCGTCTCGCTCCTCGACAGGGTCAGTACGGACGCGGACGCCTACCGCAAGGAGATCTTCGGTCCCGTCCTGTGCGTGGTCCGCGCGGAGACCTACGAAGAGGCCATCGCGATCGTCAACGGCTCCCGCTTCGGCAACGCCGCCGCGATCTTCACCCGCGACGGCGGCGCGGCCCGCCGGTTCCAGCTGGAGGTCGAGGCCGGCATGGTCGGCGTGAACGTGCCGATGCCGGTGCCCGTGGGCTACCACTCCTTCGGCGGCTGGAAGGACTCGGCCTTCGGCGACCACCGCATGTACGGCAGCGAGGCCGTGCACTTCTACACACAGGGCAAGGTCATCACGAGCCTGTGGCCGGAGCCGGACGTCCCCGCGTCCCGCTGACCCCCGCCAGAGCGCGCACGACCGCACCGGCTCCCCCGGACGCCGCGGCCAGGGTGCCGGTCGGCGCGCGGATCACTCCCCCCGCGTACGGGCGATCAGTTCGGCCGCGCGTTCGCCGATCATCACGGACGGGGCGTAGGTGTCGCCGCGCGTGATGGTCGGCATGACGGACGTGTCCGCGACACGCAGCCCTGTGATGCCGTGCACGTGCAGATCGGGCCCGACCACCGCGTACTCGTCGTCCCCGGCACGGCAGGTGCCGGCAGGGTGGTTGACGGAGACGGTGGACTCGCGTGCGGAGCCCGCCCGCAGGGCGCGGGTCAGTGTTGCGGTGCCCCCTTCGCGGCTGATGACGTGGACGCGCATCGATCTCGCCCTGCTGTCGTCGGCCCCGCCGTTCCGGGTACCGGACGACGAGTCGCCCCCGCTGTCGCTCCAGACGCTCACGGAGCGCGCCCTGTGCGTCGCGGTGCGCGCAACCCACCCGCCGGCCCGCCGGGAGTTCGTCGACGCGGAGGACCTGCGGGGCCAGCAGTGGATCGCCGGTTCGTCGTCCGGCCCGGACCGGCTCCTGGGCGTCTGGCCGGGCCTGGACGAACGTCCTCGGGTCGTCCACACGGTCCGCGACTGGCTGGCGAAACTGCACCTGGTGGCCAACGGCTGCGGACTGACGACCGTACCGTCCGCTCTGGCGCAGGCCGCGCCTGACGGGGTGCGGGTCCTGCCGGTGCGCGGCGGGCCCCAGGAGCGGCGACGTGTGCTGGTGGCGCGGCTCCCCCAGCCGCCGACCGAAGCGGGCGTCCGCCTCGCGGAAGCGCTGCGCAGCGCGGCCCTGGCCGCCGGCACGGCTCCCGATCCGTGAGGGGCCGTCCCGCGCGGGTCACCCAACTCCCTTGCACTGTCGCTGCGTTGGCCAGGTCCGGACGGTCGGCCCGGCAGCGGTTCTCTGTTACTGTCCCCGCCGACAGGCCACTGCGGGGGCGCGGATCGACCGACCGCGCCCGTGGATCCACTCATCGGCGGAGGAACGCATGGGAGAGGCCGTTGTCGTCGGTGCCGGGCCGACGGGCCTGTGGCTGGCGGCGGAACTGCGTCTGGCGGGCGTCGATGTGACGGTCGTCGAGAGGCGCGAGGACCGCTTTCCCCATTCGAAGGGCTTCACGATCCATCCGCGGACGATGGAGATCTGGGCGTCGCGCGGAATCGACCACCTTTTCCTCGACGAGGGCAGGAAGATCCCGAACTCGCATTTCGGCCTGCTCGACCAGCGCGTCGACTTCAGCGCGCTGGACACGCCCTTCCCCCACATCCTCGTCCTGGGGCAGCCGAGGGTGGAGGAACTGCTGGAGCGGTACGCCCTGGACCTGGGCGTGGACATCAGGCGTGGGCACGGCTTCGCCGGCCTGACGCAGGACGCAGGTTCCGTGGTGGCCCGCGTGGAGTCCGCGACCGGGACGTACCCACTGGAGGCCGACTACCTGGTCGGGTGCGACGGCGCCGCGAGCGAGGTCCGCAAGGCCGCCGGAATCGCCTTTCCGGGGACGGAGTCCACCGCGTACACGTGGATCGCCGACGTCACCCTCGACGACCCGCCCTCTGTCCCGTACTTCCAGCGGAACAGCGCCGCGGGCCAGGCGCTCATCGTGCCCATGGGCAACGGCGTCCACCGGGTCGGCGGGGTCAACGCCGACGAGGACGGCGACGACGACTGGACGGAGCGTGCCGGGGCGGAGGAGCTTCGCATCCGGCTGGCGGCCATCGCCGGCTCGGACTTCGGCCTGCGCGATCCGCTCTGGATCTCCAGGACGGGATCCGCCAACCGGCTCGCCGAGCGCTACCAGCACGGACGCGTCCTTCTCGCCGGGGACGCCGCCCACCGCATCTTCCCCGTCGGCGGCCTGGGCTTGAACGTCGGTCTCCAGGACGCCTGGAACCTGGGGTGGAAGCTCGCCGCCACTCTGCGGGGCTGGGCCCCCGACGGCCTGCTGGAGAGCTACCACGACGAACGCCACGGCGCCGGTGTCGCCCTGATGGAACTCGTCCGCGCGCAGACGTCGCTCATGACCGACTTCCGACCGGATCTGCTGTCGCTGCGCGCGGTGCTGAACCGGGCCGTGACCGACGTGCCCGCCTTCTCCTCCCTGCTCGCGAAGGAACTGTCCGGGCTCGCCGTCGCCTATTCGCCGGGCGGTGACGCCCATCCACTGGTCGGCCACCGGGCGCCGGACATCCGGCTCTCCGACGGTGGGGGACTCTTCTCGGTCCTCGCCCCCGACCGGTACGTCCTGCTCATGGCCTCGAAGGCGGACGCGGAAGCCGCGTCCTCCCGCACGGGGATCGCGCCCCCGCCGCACGTGCTGACCGTGGTCGCGGACGACCCCGGCGGCGCGCGGACGGACTGGGACCGGCTCCGCGCGGCGCTGATCCGCCCGGACGGCCACGTCGCCTGGGCCGCGTGGACCGGCGACGGCGCGACGCTGACGGCTTCCGCAGCGGAAGCGGTCGCCGCCGTCCGGCGCTGACCGCGAGGCTCGGAGCGGCCGGGGGGGGCCCCCCCCCCGGGGGGGGGGGCCCGCCCGGGGGGGGGGGGGGGGAGGGCGCCGGCCCCC